>CAYMJU010000065.1:0-37709 GCA_964390555.1 uncultured Acidimicrobiales bacterium
GAGGCCGCGACGCACGACGCCACCGTCGTCAGCCGAGGTTGATGACGTCGCTCGACGGGCGGTAGTCGCCGCTCGCACCGAGGGACGAGTCCCACACCGGCAGGAGATCGTCGGCGAACAACACCTCTTCGGCGCGCTGGCTCTGAACCCGCTCGGCCTCCTGGGCCAGCACGGTCGACGTCAACGTCGAGAGATGGTCGGCCGCCGGCGGGCCGTTGTCGGTCACGAGTCGGACTCCCCCATCCGTTCCCCCGCAGGACCCTCGTCTGCGGATAACGACATTACTGACATGGGAGCGATGTCAAGGCCGGTCCCCGTCGGTTCGTGGCCCGTGCGGGGTCGTCCAGGAGTGGCTCGAACGCCACCTCGGCGGCACCGATCAGTGCCGCATCCTGGCCGAGCCGGCTCGGGACGATCTCGACGCCCTCGCGGAGCCGGGCCGGGCAGGCGTCGGCGATCGCCTCTTCGACCGACACCCGGGCGTCGGACCACAGCCGGGCGAGATGCCCGCCCAGGATCACCAGACCGGGTTGCAGCACCGGGATCAGCATCCCGAGCCCTCGGCCGAGCCACGTCGCCACCGTGGCCGTGGTCGACCCGGTCCGCTCCAGCGCGGCCGTTCCGATCTCGGTCTCCCAGCACCCGACCTGGCCGCAACCGCACGTGTTCGCGCCACCGCCGATCTTCATGTGCCCGACCTCGCCGGCGAGCCCCGAGGCGCCGAGCACGAGATCGCCGTTCACCACAACGCCCCCGCCGACGCCGCGCTCGGCCGAGAGGTACAGCAGGTCCCGATGGCCACGGCCCCCGCCGCGCCGGGCCTCGCCGATCACCCCGAAGTCGGCGTCGTTGCCTACCACGATCGCTGGTACCTGCGATGGGCGGAGCGAGGTCGCAAGCATGTCGTCGAGCACGCCGAGGTCGGAACCCTCCCAACCGAGGTTCGGAGCGAACACCACCCTGCGGTCCTTGTCGACCGCTCCGTGCACGGCGACGGCGACGCCGGACACGCGCAATCCCGGTCGTTCGTCGAGCAGGTCGACGACCTGTGCAGCCACCCGCCGGAGCGTGGCGGTCGGCCCGAGCGCAGCGGGCGAGATGGGCAGGTCGACGCCCGTAACGAGCTGTCCACCGAGAGCCACGATGTCGACCCGCGCCGTCTGGGCGGCCACCTCGACCGCCACCGTGACGACGTCGCCGGATGCGGCTATCAGCGGCGACGGTCGGCCACGCTGCCCGGTCGGCTCGACGGCCAGCTCCTGGACGAACCCGAGATCGACCAGTTCCTCCACCAGAGAGATGCCCGTGCTCCGGGTCAGGCCGAGCCGGTCGCTGATGTCGACCTGGCGGGTCGGCCCGCCGTCGTGCACCAGTCGGAGCACGTTGCCCAGATTGCGCCGGCGGGATTCGGCGTGGGCGGGCATCGTCATGGTCGTCGAATATATTGCATCGTCGGACAAATTGCCATATCGTGCCGTCGGACAGCTCTACGACCGGAGGAAACCCATGGGAGCGCTGAACGACGAGGGTCGTTACATGGTCGACGACGAGGACCGTCGCCGGTTCGACGCCGACGGCTTCGTGCATCTCCCCGGCGTGCTGACCGCGGTCGAGATCGCCGAGATCGAGATCACCTACGACCAGTTCCTCCGCCGCGAGATCGACGTCCCCGGCAAGGACTACTGCGACATGGCCGGCGACTACGGCCGCGATCCGTCGGACTATTCGATCATCAACGTCATGCTCCCCCGCACCTACCACCCCGCCTGGCGCGACAACGTGTACGAGCGACGCACCGCCGACATCGCCCGCCAGCTCTGTGGCGACGGCATGACGATCGACTACGACCAGCTACTCGCCAAGCAGCCCCACAAGACCGACGCCGTGTTCGCCTGGCACCAGGACATGGCGTACTGGCCGGCCACCGAGGATCGCCGCACCGCCACGTTCTGGCTCGCCGTCGATGACTCGACCGTCGACAACGGCTGCATGCGCTTCGTCCCGGCGACGACCCACGAGGACATCCTCCGCCCCCACGCGCCGGTCTACGGCGGGCGTGGCGAATCCCACGCCCTCGGCACCGACCTGCAGACCGGCGACGAGGTGGTCGTGATGCCCATCGCCCGAGGCGACTGCACCGTGCACAACGAACGGATCATGCACGGATCCGGTGGCAACGACACCGACGGCTTCCGACGCGCCTACATCCTCGCCTACCGGTCCGAGGCGACCGTGCGCATCGAGCGCGAGCTCGGGTTCACGCACAGCCACAACGACCAGATCGACGTGCTCGACCGCGTGGGCGTCGACGGCGAGACGCGCTGAGCACCGATGGAGGACGCTCGCGACTTCGATGCATGGTACACTCAACATTATGTCGGTCGTGCCGCGCCACACCACACTGCACCGGTTCGACAGCGACGCTCGCAAGGAGACCCGCCCATGACGAGCCGCAAGCGAATCGATCCGACCATCGAGCAGATCGCTGCGTTCATCCAAGCCATCTCCCGTCTCACCCTGAGCGACCGAGTTCAGCAGCGCTTCGCCGGCACGACCCGTCTCGTGAGCCCGTCGGAGCTGTCGGCGTTGCGCGCGCTCGAGCGCCACGGCGCACTGACCTACCGCGATCTCGCCGGCCGGATGAACCTCGACCCCACCACCGTCAGCCGTCTGGCGAGTCACCTCCTCGACCTCGGTCTCGTGAGCCGCGAGACCGACGAAGCCGACAAGCGGAGGTTGTGGCTCACGCTCACACCGGCGGGCGCCAAGATCCTCGGTGAGGTGGAGGACGTCTACCTCGACTATTACGAGGTCGCGATCGACGGTTGGACCCGCGACGAGCGGGCGACCGCGCGAATGGTCCTCGCCAAGCTCCGCGAATCCCTTCTCAGCCTCGAGTTCGACCCCGACGGTCGAGCCACCGGCGGCGCCCGCCCGCAGAGGGACAAGACCGCGTCGACCCTGAACCTGTCGGCGCAGCCATCGCCTGGCTGATCGTCAGCGGCGCCGACCAGAGCGACAACGGCAGCTGGTCGCGACCGATCTCGCCGCCCTCCGCGTCGTAGGCGATCGCGACCAGGCGACCAGGCCGGTATGGCACGGAGAACGTGGCGAGGTACTTCGAGCCCAGCCCGGCGGGTGCGCTCCCGACCAGGACGTCATCGAGCAGGAGCTCTACGGAGCGGCGTCGGCGTAGACCTCGCTAGCGGTGGCGAACGTGTCGACGATGTGGTGGTTCAACCCTTCGTCGGCGAGATGCAGTCCGCCGACGGTCCCCATCATGGGTGCCTTTCGACCTCAGACCTTGTATCCGGCGTCGACGTCGATGACCTGACCGGTGATGCCCGATCCATCGGCGCCGGTGACCACGGCGACCAATCCATCCAGTTGTCCGGTCGCGTCTCCTGTCCGTCGTTCCGTCGGTTTCTGATCCTCAGACGTTCGCCGGGCACCACCGGTGTCCGGCCGCCGGACGGCTGACACCACCCGGCTCACACCGCCGAATGCTCGTGGCATAATCTGCGGCCCTAGCAGGACAGCTGTCACGGCTCCGGGGTCGTCGGAACGGTGATCTGACACGAAGGACCGACCGTGGACAAGAGACTCACCGGCCGCACAGCGCTCGTGACGGGGGCCGGCAACGGCATCGGCCGCGCCATCGCCCTCGGTCTGGCGGCCGAGGGAGCTGCCGTCGTGGTGAACGACCTGGGCACCGATACCCGGGGCGAGGGTTCGAGCTCCGCGGCGGCCGACGGCTGCGTGGCCGAGATCGTCGCGCAGGGCGGCACGGCGGTGGCCAACTACGACTCCGTCGCCGAGTCTGCCGGCTGTGACCGTGCCGTCCGAACGGCCGTCGAAGCGTTCGGGACGTGCGACATCGTCGTCGGCAACGCCGGTGCTCTCCTCGACACCAGCCTCACGGGTCTGGGGAGCAGCGATGCGTCGTGGCAGCGGCTGGTCGACCTCTACCTCGGTCAAAAGTTCTGGCTCGCCCGGGCTGCCGTGCCCGCGATGCTCGATCGGGGGTGGGGCCGGGTGCTGTTCGCCACCTCCGAGATCGCACGCGGCACCCAGGCCAACCCGACGGGCGCCGCCGTGTTCAACGGCGGAATCGGCATGGTTCGGGACCTGGCTACCCAGCATTGCGCGAGCGGCGTCACGTTCAACTGCTACGCACCGGGCGCCGCGACCCGGTTGTTCGACGTCTACAAGGACCAGGTCGACGCCGCCCTCGAGGCCGCCGGTGTACCGCAGGAGCAATGGGCGGAGCACTACCTGCCACCGCCGGAGTGCGTGGCGCCCATGATCATCTGGCTGTGCTCCGATGCCGCCGCCGCCGTCAACGGCGAGGTCTTCGGCGTGTCGGGCGGGACCGTCACCCGCTGGTCGCACCTGGAGATCGCCTCCACCATCGTCAAGCGGGCCAAACCGCACCTCTGGGACCAGGCCGAGCTCGACGACGCCGTGCCCACCCAGCTCCTCGGACCCGCCCAGCCATGACCGACATCGAGGCGAGACTCAGGCGTCTGCCCGGTTGACCTCAGCGACTCCCGGACCGACGGCGCACGCCACGATGCTCCCCGCCCTGGTCGATCGCCAGCTCGCCTCGTTCGTCAGCCTGCCCGTCTACCAGCAGGTGCTCGAGCGCGAACACGCAGACGGACCGTCCGACGAACGACCCGGCGTCCCCACCCTCGACCCTTGCCTCCCCAACGAGAGCCCCACCAGAACGGGAGCATTTCGCACATGGCTGACACCGCAACGTTTCGAGACCCGGCGTTGCCGTCGAGCGAGCGCGCCGCCCTTCTCCTCGCCGAGATGACGATCGAGGAGAAGGCACAGCAACTGACCTGCATCCAACCGCAGTCCGTGCTCGACGCGAGCGGCCTCAAGGCCGAATCGCTGGGACCGGTGCTGAGCAACGGCATCGGTCAGGTCGCGCCGCTCACGTCGACCGGCGGCACCACGCCCCAACAGATCGCCGATGAGATCAACCTGATCCAGCGCCACCTGGTCGAGCGGACCCGCCTCGGTGTGCCTGCGGTCTTCCACAACGAAGCGATCTCCGGCGTCCAGGCGCCAGGACACGTCGTGTTCCCCACCGAGACCGGCGTGGCGGCGACCTGGTCTCCCGAGTTGAGCGTCGAGATGGGTGACCTCGTGCGTCGACAGATGCGGCGTCTCGGGCTCAGCCAGGCCCTCGGCCCGGTCCTCGACGTGGCGCTCGAGCCCCGATGGGGCCGCGTGCACGAGACCTACGGTGAGGATCCCTACCTCGTGGCGGCCTTCGGCGTCGCCTACATCAGGGGGTTGCAGGGCGACGATCTGGCCACCGGCGTCGTGGCCACGGCCAAGCACTTCCTCGGCTATGGCGCGTCCGAGGGCGGCCTCAACTCGGCCAACGTGGAGGCCGGGAGCCGACGGGTGCGTGACGTCTTCGCCTTCCCGTTCGAGGCGGCGATCCAGCTGGCCCGCCTCCGCTCGGTCATGAACACCTACTCCGAGGTGAACGGCGTGCCGGCCGCCATCTCCTACGAGCTCCTCACGATGCTCCTTCGCGACACGCTTGAGTTCGACGGCTACACGTCGTCGGACTACATCTCGTTCCAGCACGTCGTGGAGCGCGCGTTCGCGGCCACCGACGCGGCCGAGGCGGCCCGGCTCGGACTGGAGGCCGGGCTCGACCTCGAGCTTCCCGCCCCGTGGTCCTACGGCGCCGTCCTGGCCCGGGAGGTGCGCGAGGGGAGGATCAAAGAGGAGCTCGTCGACACCTCGGCCCTGCGGATGTTGACCGCGAAGTTCGATCTGGGACTCTTCGAACAGCCCTACGCGGCCGAGCGCATCGACCTGGGCGCCGTCGCACTCGAGGGTCGAGACCTGGCGTTCGAGATGGCCGAGCGCAGCGTGACGCTCCTCAAGAACGACGGGCTGCTCCCCATCCAGGTCCCGGCGGCCAAGATCGCCGTCGTCGGCCCGCACGCCAACGCCGCCGCGCTCCAGTACCCCGCGTACTCGTACCCTTCGGCTCGTGCCGTCGGCCTGTTCATGGCGGAGGGCGGGTTCAACAACATGGTCGGGATCGAGGAGTACCTTCCCGCGGCCGACCCTTCGAGGAAGCCCCCGCCCCCCCAGGAGTCGTGGGTGCGCAGCGAGTACTCCGTCAAGGGGTTGTCCGAGGAGATCGAGGCGCTCGGTGCGCACGTCACGGTCGAGCCGGGCACCGGAATACTGGCCGACCTCGACGACGGCGCCTTCGAGCGGGCCGTGGAGGCCGCGCGTGAGGCCGACATCGTCGTGCTCGCCGTCGGCGGAGCGAGCGCCTGGTTCCATGGTGATCGCACCGAGGGTGAGGCCAGCGATTCGCTGAGCATCCACCTGCCGGCGGTTCAACAGCGGTTGATCGACGCCATCGCCGCCCTCGGCAAGCCGACCGTGGCGGTGATCGTCCAGGGTCGGCCGTACGTGCTCCCCCAAGCTCTGCTCGACGCCAACGCCATCCTCCACGCGTCCTACAACGGAGTCGGCGGGCTCTCGGCCCTCGCCCGGGTCATCGCCGGCGACGTCAACCCCAGCGGCAAGCTGCCCTACACCGTTCCGCGCCACCAGGGTCAGCTGCCAGTCTTCCATCACCAGCGCTCGGCGAGTGGTTATCGCAGCCACACACCGTTCGGCACGCACTACATCGATGGCCCGGCCGCCCCGCTCTTCCCCTTCGGCTTCGGCCTGAGCTACACGAGCTTCGAGCTCGCGGACCTCGCCATCACGCCCGAGGAGATCGACACCGGTGGTCAGGTCGACATCGAGGCCACCGTGCGCAACACCGGACAGCGATCCGGGGCCGAGATCGTCCAGCTCTACCTCGGCACGAGGACCTCGGGAGTGACCCGACCCGCCCAGCAGCTCGGTGGCTTCGTTCGCGTCCACCTGGACCCGGGCGAGTCCCAACGGATCACGTTCACCGTTTCCGCCCGCCAGCTCGGACACTCGAACGCGCGAGGTGGGTTCTCGGTCGACGCGGGCAGGACCGTCGTGGTCGTCGGCACCAACGCCGACGACCACGCGCTCAGCGGTTCGTTCCGGGTCGTCGGCGAGCCGCTCGATCTCAAGAGCAGCGAGCGGAGCTTCTTCTCCATGGTGACCACGACTCCCGTCGGAGCACAGAGCTGACGTGCTCCCCTCGACCCGCGGGCCCTCGTCGATCTGGGTGGTACCCGAGGTCATCACCTGGCCAGACGGATCGCGAGGTGCTTCAGGGCGTTGTTCGGGTTGGAGCGTGTCCGCACCTGGTCGCCGCCGAGTTCGATCGTGGGATAGGTCGCTAGCAGCTCTTCGAAGAACACGCGCCCCTCGAGCCGGGCGACGTGCACGCCCAGGCAATAGTGCTCGGCAATCCCGAATGCCCGAATGACAGGCGCGGATTCGGGTTTCGCCCGATGCCGAACCGCTGGGAGTTCTCAAAGACGCCTCGTCGCGGTTGGCCGACGTGTAGTACATCGCCACCTTGTCGCCGGCCGCGATCTCGGTGACGCCCAGCTCGGTGTCGACCACGGCAGTGCGACGGACGAGGCGCGGCTCCTCCTGACGCCGCCGGCCGGCGAACTCGATGGCGTACGTCGCCATCGCCGTAACCGGGTCGACGATCTCGCCCTGATCGCGTGCGAAGTCCGGATCCTGGCTCGACGTGCTCATCTCGGACCACCGGTGGATGCGAGGCCGGTCCTCCTCGGGGATGCCGACGAGCTCGCCGACCAGCTCTCTCGTGCCACAAGGCCCGTCAGTCGGTGGCTGGTCCGCCTTGGGTTCCTCACGCGTGCATGTCGAACATGAGCGCCAACGCCTCCCGGACCTGGCGCAGCACCACCGGTCCAACGTTGCCTCGGACGCTGCTGACTCGGCCCATCGAAACAGCGCGAACGTGTTGGCACTGCTACTGGTTCGTATGCACTACGGGCGACCGGAGGGTCATCCACACGACCCGACGGGCTTCATCTATGCACTACCAACACGTCGTGTTCCACGCGACCTACACCCGGCTCGCCTTCCGACCCGTGCATGACTTCAGCTATCTGAGCGACGAGTCCCGGCGAGCCGCGTCGCACGAAGTCCGGCAGTTGCTCGGCGAGAACCTCGGCTTCGAGACGAACTCCCGGTTTCAGCACATCGATCCCGAGCGATACATCACCAGGGTGCTCGACGCGCGCCGGTGGTACATCGTCGGCGTGGCCGCGCTCAGCGCACAAGCGAGCGTCGAGCGATCTAGTCACCGGAACCGGTCCACGACCAGCTGGTCTCCGGCGAGCACGTCGAAGCCGCGCAGCTGATCTTCGGACGGAATACCCGCACCGTCGATCGCCTCGCACCCGTCGACCCCCGGTCGAGCCTCCGGTCAGCGCGACCAGCCCGTGCGGTTCCGCCGCCGCGCCCGTTGAACGCCCCCAGCTCGTGCATCGACACGGCGGCCACCGAGGAAGCCGCGACCGGACCGAGTACCGTGTGTGTAGCTCTCGACGAGAGCTGCACACATTGAGAAGAGAATCAGTTGATCACAGGTACCGTGAAGTTCTTCAACGCTGAGAAGGGCTTCGGATTCATCACACGCGAGCAGGGCGAAGATGTCTTCGTCCATTTCTCGAACATCCAGGGCGACGGCTACAAGTCGCTCACCGAAGGCCAGAAGGTCGAGTTCGACGTGGCCCCCGGCCGCAAGGGCGAAGAAGCGCAGAACGTCCGCGTTATCTGACACCTACGAACGCTGTGCGAGCCGCCCGCCCCGTGCGGGCGGCTCGTTCGCGTCCGGGGCCCTGATTGGGGCCGCACTCCCCCGCACCTCCAGGTCCTCGAGCAGGCGGGGCTGATCACTCGCGGTCGCAACGGCCAGCGGCGACCCTGCCGGCTCCGGCCCGAGCCCCTGGTCGAGATCGCTGCGTGGGTCGAACACACGCGAGCCGCAACCAGAACCACGTATCCGCCTCGAGCGCATCGGTCCGGATCCCGACTCGCTGACCCACGAGGACGAGCCCGAGCGACCAGAGGGCGAGCAACGCGAAGAGAGGCCAGAGTTCGCTCACGAAGGACCGAGCGGCGTCGGTCAGCAACCCTCGGCCCGTCGGCCAGGCAAGGAGCACGAAACTCGGCCGCGCCCGCAGCGCCGAACGCTGCCCGCTCGGGCGGCTCGTCGATCAACTGTCGGGCCCCAACGCCTCGGCCCGGTTCGAGGCTATTTACAGCGGGTTCTTCAGCGCACGGGTCGCTGAGCCGAACATGTGCTCGAGGCCGAGCATTCGGCTGAGGTCGCGCGCACTGCGACCTATCTCCTCGAAACGAGGTGACCCGAGCAGCGATGCATACTTCAGCTCGACCGCATCGATGCCGGCGACGTAATCGTCGAGCACAGCGCGCCCACGACGGGTGGGCACGAACACGACCCCGCGTCCGTCGTTCGAGTCGTCGCGTCGCCGGACGTAGCGCAACAACTCGAGATCGTGCAGCACGACGCTCACCGCCTGCCTGCTCACCCGTTGCACCCGCGCCAGCTCGCTCGATCGGGCACCGTCCGGTGCGATGTGGACCAGCACCAGGTTCTGCCCAGCGGTGATGCGACCGTGCCCGGCCGATCGCATCGCGGCGCGGAGCGAGTCCATCGCGTCCGCGGCCAGCACCGATACCGACATGATCGAAGTGCGTGGCGCGAACGTGGCCACGGGATCGTCACCCGCCGCGAGACCCATCCCACGACGGAGCCGAGCAAGGGCGAGGTCGAACCGGGCGAACCGACGGGCGCCCAGCACGTCCGCGTAGTCGGCGGCCCGTGCGGTGATGGCCGCCGCGCCGTCGGCGACGAACGCGCGACCGAGATCGGTGAGCACGACGAGCTTCGATCGGCCGTCCTCAGGGTTCGGTACCCGAGCGACGAAGCCGGCCCGCGCGGCGAGCCCGACCACCTGGCTGGCGCCCTGCGGACTGACGCCGAGCGCGGCAGCGAGGCGTCCCTGCGGCACCCCGCCGTGCCACACGAGCGACAGCAGCGGTGCGAACCCGGGCCGGCGGTGGTCGTACCCGCGCGCGGCCAAGGCCTCACCGATGTGGCGCCGGAGGTCGTGCGCTATCGCGATGAGGTCGTGCACCAAGTTGTCCGCGCTGCGAACAGTTCCGGTGGGGTTCCCCGTCGCACGTCTTGCTTCAACCACCCGCGCTCCAACTCGTCAACGTCGATTGACTACTCTAGTCTCGTTGTCGCATCGTCCCGTGCCGATGGTGCGGAGGACCCGAGGGTCATCGTGAGCGCACACCCGATCGGCGCGTCCACATCGCGATGATAGGCGCCGGACCGGCTGGACTCTGCATGGCCAAGCGCCGGCTCGACGAGGGCGTTGACGATTTCGTCCTGCTCGAGAAGTCCGCCGGCACTAGCGGTACGTGGAACCTCGATCGCTACCCGGGTTGCGAGTGCGACGCGCGGTCGGCCCGTAGGTCCGCGAACCGGCCGACCGCTACGAAGCCGCCCGGTTCGCCCCACCGCGGTAGCGAGTTCGATGACAGGCACCTCGCGGGCGACGACCCCCAACGCCACGAGCGCGTCGAGGCCGGTGACCCGTGGCAACCAGAAGGTGTCGAAGCCGCTCTCGCGGGCGCGGCGAGCGCTCGCCTGCACCGACCACGCCGAACCGCCGAGCCGGCGTGCGACACCCGCCGCCTCGTCGTCGAGCACGTCACCGATCATCACCCGAGCTCCCAGCGGGCGAGGTTGGCACCGAGACAGAAGTGCGCGCCGTGCCCGAACGCCTGGTGGTAGTTGGGTGAGCGACCGACGTCGACGCGGTAGGAGTCGTCGAACGCCCGCTCGTCGCGATTCGCCGAAGGGTAGACACACCGACCGTGTCACCTTGCGGATGCGCATGCCCCGCAGCTCGACATCGTCGGTGGCCGTGCGGGCGAACTGGATCACCGGCGAGCTCCACCGCAGGATCTCCTCGGCTGCCGGTTCGATGAGGCTCGGATCGGCGCAGAGCCGAGCGAGCTGCTCGGGATGCTGCAGGAGCGCGATCACCCCTCCGGTGGTGGCGTCGTAGAGCTCGGTCGAGTGGATGTCGATCGTGTCGAGACGAAGCTCCCCAGCCATGGTCAGGAAACTGGCAGTGGGCGCGGCATATCGTCAGGTGCGCTTGACGAATGTGGGCGGCGCTGTGCTAGGACCTCCGGGTGCATCCTGAACGGACGACCACCTTCCGCCAGCAACTCGACGCGCTGATCGGCCGACCGCCGGGTGGCTCCGGCTGGAGCACCGGACCTGACCCGGTGAACCAACCCATGATTCGCCATTGGGCCGCAGCGTTCGAGGACGCGAACCCCGTCTACACCGACCCCGCCGCTGCGGCGCACACCCGATTCGGCACCATCGTCGCTCCACCGATGATGCTGCAGGCGTGGACGATGCCGACGCCGGTGATCACCGGAATCGCCGAGCGGGGTGGCGCACCCAAGGAGTCCGAGGGCGAGAGCATCATGACGGTGTTCGATCGCGAAGGCTTCACCGGCACGCTGGCCGTGGCGTCCGAGTTCGAGATCGAACGGCACGTGTTCCTCGGCGAACGCATCTCGGCCAGCAACGTCGTCGAGTCGATCTCCGACGAGAAGCAGACGCGCCTCGGCCGAGGCCACTTCGTCACCTGGCTCACCACCTACACCGACGACGCGGGCGAGATCGTCGGCCGTCAGCGGTTCCGCATCATGAAGTTCACGCCAGGAACCAGCCGATGAGCGCCCGTCTCGCGCCGACGATCACGCTCGACACCGCGTTCTTCTGGGAAGGCTTGCGCGAGCACCGCCTGCTGATCCAACGTTGCGCCTCCTGCAGCCGGCTGCGTCATCCCCCGCGTCCGATGTGCCCGGCCTGCAACTCACTCGAATGGGACACCGTCGAATCGAGCGGCCGCGGCACCGTGCACAGCTTCGTAATGCCCCAGCATCCCCCGTTCCCGTTCATGACCTACCCGTACATCGTTGCACTCGTCGACCTCGCCGAGGGCGTGCGCCTGATCTCGAACCTCGTCGACATCGCTCCCGACGACGCCTCGATCGGCATTCCCGTCGAGGTGGGCTTCGCCGAGTTCGACGGCGGGCTCGTCCTGCACCAGTTCCGACCAGAGGGCCGCGCATGAACCGAACGCCAACGCCACGAATCGGCGACGAGCTCCCCGAGCTGGCGCTCGCCATGACCGCGACGCGCATCGTCGCCGGAGCCATCGCCACCCGCGACTTCATGCCGGTGCATCACGACCGCGCATATGCCCAGGCGCAAGGCGCACCCGACATCTTCATGAACATCTTGTCGACCAACGCCTACTGCGGCCGCTTCCTGTCCGACTGGGGTGGCCCCGAGTCCTTGGTGCGCAAGCTCGCCATCCGCCTCGGCGTGCCCGTGTTCCCCGGTTCCACGCTGCGCTTCACCGGCCGGGTCACCGCCGTCGAAGACGGCCCGCACGAACGCCTCGTGCACATCGAGCTGCGCGCTGCGACCGACCTCGGCGACCACGCCACCGGGTCGGCCGTCGTCGCCCTGCCGGCATGAGCGGCCTCGCGGGTCGCGCGGCGATCGTGGGCATCGGCCAGACCGAGTTCTCGAAAGCGTCGGGGCGGTCCGAGCTGCAGCTCGCCTGCGAGGCCGTCCGCGCCGCGCTCGACGACGCGGGCCTCCGCCCGACCGATGTCGACGGGCTGGTCACCTTCGCGCAGGACAGCACCGAGGAGATGGAGCTCGGGCGCAACCTCGGCTTCGACGAGATCACCATGTTCAGCCGCATCCCCTACGGTGGCGGTGCATCTGCGGCCACCGTCCAGCACGCCGCGATGGCGGTCGCGATCGGCGCGGCCGACGTGGTCGTGGTCTACCGGGCGTTCAACGAGCGCTCGGGGCTGCGCTTCGGCAACATCGGTGGTTCGCTGTCGACGATGCCGCTGTGGTTGTCCTGGTACGCACCCTTCGGCCTGCTCAGCCCGGCGTCGTGGGTCGCCGTGCACGCTCGTCGCTACATGCACGACTACGGCGCCACGAGCGAGCACTTTGGACGCATCGCGGTCGTGGCCCGCCACCACGCGGCCACGAACCCGACCGCGTGGTTCTACCAACGCCCGATCACCATCGAGGACCATCAGGCCTCGCGATGGGTCGTCGAGCCGGTACTGCGCCTGCTCGACTGCTGTCAGGAGAGCGACGGCGGCGTCGCGCTCGTCGTCACCTCCGTCGAACGGGCCAAGGACCTCCGCCAGCGACCCGCCGTGGTCGCCGCGGCGGCTCAGGGAGCGGCCCATGACGGCGAGATGATGACGAGCTACTACCGCGACGACCTCACTGGCCTGCCCGAGATGGGCGTCGTTGCGCGTCAGCTCTGGCAGCAATCCGGCCTGACGCCCGGTGACATCTCCACCGCGTTCCTATACGACCACTTCACGCCGTTCGTGCTCGTGCAGCTCGAAGAGCTCGGATTCTGCGGGCGCGGTGAGGCAAAGGACTTCGCCACCGTCGAGCGGCTGTCGGTCGGCGGTGCGTTACCGATCAACACCAGCGGTGGGCTGCTCGGCGAGGCGTACATCCACGGCATGAACGGCATCACCGAGGTGGTCCGCCAGATCCGCGGTACCGCCGTCAACCAGGTGGCCGGCGTCGAGCACGCACTCGTGACCGCGGGTACGGGCGTGCCGACGAGTGGGCTCGTGTTGTCGAAGGGTTGACCGGGCACGGGTGCGCCCAGGAGCAGACGCTCGACCCTCAGCCGGAGAGCTCGTGTACCGCCGACTCGAGGACGGTGCCGTCGAAGAGCAGATCGGCCCCACCCAACAAGGCTTGCACGTGATCGTCGCCGAACCGGCCGACGATCGAGCGCTTGCCGCCGTTCAGGAACAGACGAAGACACGAGCGCATCAGGTCACCTCCAGGCCGGCGAGGTCGTCGGCGGCGCGCCAGCCGCGGAGTATGGTGAAGAACGCCTGGGCGCCCCCGCCGTAGTTGCCGCCGAACCAGCCGGGCCCCTCACCCGGCCGGCCCTCGTTGTTGTAGTAGCCCGGCGTGCACTCGCTCTGGAAGCTGGATCGGCCGGCGTTCGACCGGGCGATGGTCTCGAGCCACGCCTGCTCGGCGGCCTCGGTCGGTTCGACCACGCGCGCCCCATCACGCCGGGTGCGACCGATCAGGTAGGCGACGTGGCGGCTCTGCTCGTCGTACAGCTCGGTGAAGTTCGGGCTGATACCCGACTGGATCCCGCCCATGAACGCCACGTTCGGGAACCCACGGCTGAGCAGGCCCTGGAACGTCGCCACCTGACGACCCCACTTCTCGCTCAACGTGAGCCCGTCGCGACCGTGCAGCTCGCACGCCGCGCGACGCGTGTACTCGGTGCCGACCTCGAAACCGGTCGCGAAGATCACGCAGTCGAGCTCGTACTCGACCCCCGCAACGACGACTCCCCGCTCGGTGATCTGCTCGACCCCTCGACCCTGGGTGTCGACCAGCGTCACGTTTGGCCGGTTGAACGTCGCGAGGTATTCGTCGTGGAAGCACGGACGCTTGCAGAACTGCCGGTACCACGGCTTCAGCGCCTCGGCCGTCGACGGGTCGCGGACGATGTCGTCGACACGCGCCCGGATCTGCTCCATCTTCGCGAAGTCCGCCAGCTCGACCTGCGCCGCAAGCTCCTCGGGGCTCATCCCCGCACCGCTTCGGTCCGCGAGACCTGACAGGTTGCGCAGGATGTCCGTCCAGCCGTCGCTCACGAGGTCGACGTCCTGGTGACCGCCCGACACGATGATGCCGAAGTTCTCGATGCGCTCCTGTTGCCACCCCGGTGTCAACGAGGCCGCCCACTCCGGCTCGGTCGGCCGGTTGCCACGCACGTCGATCGACGACGGCGTGCGCTGGAACACGAACAGCTCCTGCGCCCATTCGCCGAGGTGCGGGACGCACTGCACCGCGGTGGCACCGGTGCCGATGACGCCGACCCGCTTGTCGACGAGCTTCACCAGACCGCCCGTGGTGTCACCGCCGGTGTAGTCGTAGTCCCACCGACTCGTGTGGAACGCATGGCCACCGAACGACGCGATCCCGGGGATACCCGGCAGCTTGGGCTTGCTCAGAGGCCCGGTGGCCATCACGAGCCACTGCGCCGTCATGCGGTCGCCGCGATCGGTCTCGATCAGCCAACGACCGGCGTCGTCCTGCCAGGTGGCGCCCGTGACGTGGGTGGAGAACACCGCATCGTCGACGAGATCGAACCGCGCCGCGATACGGAGGGCGTGCTCGTGGATCTCGGGGCCATAGGAGTACTTCTCGATGGGCATATAGCCGAGCTCCTCGAGCAGCGGCAGATAGATGTACGACTCGATGTCGCACTGCGCACCCGGGTAGCGGTTCCAATACCACGTGCCGCCGACATCCGCCCCCGCCTCGATGATGCGGATGCGCTCGACCCCGACGTCGCGCAGCCGCGCACCCGCCAGCAGACCGCTGAACCCGCCACCGACGACTGCCACGTCGACATGATCCGTCAACGGCGAGCGTGGCGCGCCTGACGGGGCGAACGGATCCTCGTCGAAGTGCGCGAACGCGCCCGCGATCTCGACGTACTGCGCGTTGGCATCCGAGCGGAGGCGTTTGTCGCGCTCGGCGCGGTACTTCTCCCGCAGCGCCCCGACATCGAGCGCAACCCCGGCACCGGCGGTCGACGCGGTCATCGCATCGCCTCCCAGCTCGCGATGAGCGAATCGATCGTGACGGTGTGCAGGACCCGGCCGTCGAGGTCGACGATCTCGTACAACCGCCCGTCGTCGGTGTGATGGCTGAAGAACAACACCGCGCCGTCGGGGCCTCCCCGCTCGAGATGGGGGTACGGGTCGCCCGGCGTCAGGTGATGCGTTCCCGCGGTGCGCACCTTGTGCACCTTGGTGCCGTCGGGGCGCAGCTCGTCGAGGTGCTGCTCGCCCTGCAACACCAACACTGAGGTGGTGGTGACGTGCCGGTGCGCCTGACAGTGCCCGCCCTCAGCATCGAAGCGGATCAGCAGGTCGATCGTGCCGGCGTTGCGATCATGGCCCAGCACGCACAACTCGTGGTGGATCCGGTACGGCGACGCCAGGTCACCGGCGATCTCGCGCCAGTCATACGCCGTGGTGTCGAGCATGCGCTTCCCCCTTCTGACATTGCTTCGAGACAGCCCGGTCCGAGTTGGGTGTCGGCGTTCCCACGGATACGCCCGGGACGACCCATCTGCGGCACGAGCCCAAACCTAAACGATGGACTCGTCGCTTGCACCAACACGTCAACGACACTTGACTAGTGTCCGGGCCCTCCGCAGACGACCGTCAACCTAGCCGGCCGACGGTTGAACCGCCCCGGGATTCCCCGAGGCGCTGAGGTGCCACCGACCCGGGCACTCCAGCGTCCCGACAGGACCAATCGGCCGGGCGATGCAGGACGTGCGCATCTGGCGTCGGAGGGGGAACGTACTGCTTGACATCCCGACCGAGGAGCTTTCGGGCTTCGATGGAGTGGGCCTGGGTCAGCGTGTTGGTGGGGGTGTGCGGTGTCCCCACAAGCTGGGCTTGGTGATCTCGCCGACGATCCATGTCGCCTCATCGACGAGACGACCACCGAAGCCGAACTCCACGTCGAACCCAGACGGTGATCTGCTGTAGAACGACACCATCTCGTCGTTGGGGTGCTTGCCCAGCTCCATCGAGATCGCCATGCCCGTGTCGTGATGACGTTGCAGCGCAGCACCGACGTCGTCGAGGGTCTCGGATTCGAGCATGAAGTGGTAGATCGAAGGTTCCTCGGCCGGGACGAGCGCCAGGCTGTGGTGGCGCGCGTTGCACCGGAGGAACACGATGTCGTGACCGTCGGGTCGCCAGTAGTCACTGATCCGAAACCCGAGCACCTTCGTGTAGAACCCGACCATCGCGACCATGTGTGGCGTGCCGAGAACGACGTGGCCCATGCCGAGCGCGCCGGTCACGAAGTGACTGACCCCGGCCGGCGACACGAATGGAACGTGGTCGAAGATCGGGCCGTGGAACAACTCGGGCCGAGCTCCTCGATCGAATGGCGTCGGACTCGAAGTTACCGGTGGACCGGATCCAGCTCGGCGAGCTCCTCGCGGTGCAGACGCGAGTACTCGCCGTCAGGCTGGGGTTCGGCGACGCCGCTCGGCAACGCGCCCGGCTGATCGATCCCGTTGTGCTTGCGCGCTATCGCGACTTCCGTGGCGCAGTCGAGCAGGGGTACAGCCGCTGGCACCAGGTTGGCCCCTATGCCAGCCGTCTCGGCTATTCGCAGAAGAGCCTCGACCGGGCGTGCCGAGCCGCGAGCGCAATGACAGCGAAACGGGTCATCGTCGAGCACATCATCCTCGAAGCAAAGCGCCTCCTCGCGCACAGCGACCTCACCGTCGTATCGATCAGCCACCGACTCGGATTCGACGAAGCGACGAACTTCGTGAAGTACTTCAAGCGCGAGACAGGAACGACGCCCGCACAGTTCCGCGCTCACCACACAACGGACAAGTCGACATGACTGGCCAGCCGCCCTCAAGGTTCGGTGTCGGAGGGGCATCGCAACCCTCAACCCGCGCCGCCAGAGCCGCTGGCGTGACCGGACGCAGCGTGAACGCGGGGCGGGACGCCGCGATCGATCGTCTGCCGCGCATCCACCCAAACCATATGGTGTAGCATATGCCCATGGCCCGTCGCGAGGTACTCGTACAACTCGATGACGATCTCGTCGAACGCCTCGACACCGTCGCCGCACACCTCGGAACCAGCAGGTCCGAACTCATTCGACGCGGCGCCCAGGCCGTGCTCGACGCCGAGGAACTCGCCGACGCCGATCGCCAACTCCAAGTCGCGTACCGCAAGCAGCCGGCCGACCCGGCGCTGCTCCAGTCAGCCCGACGACTGGCCGCCGCAACCACACCGGTGTGGTAGCCCGCAACGACATCTACTGGGCCGACCTCGGCCCGCCAGCCGGACGCCGCCCAGTCTGCGTGCTCACACGCGACGCAGCGATCGCCGTGCTCACCGCCGTCACCTGCGCCCCCATCACACGAACGATCCGGGGCACCCGCTCCGAGGTCGAAATCGGCCCAGAGCACGGGCTCCCCGACACATCCGTCATCAACTGCAACAACGTCATCACCATCCCTATCGACGACTTCGACGACGAGCCAGTCGGCCACCTCGACGAGCCCACCCGAGCCCGACTCGATCAGGCCCTGCGCTACGCACTCGACATCATCTACTGACCTGACCAGGTCACCGGCAGTTGTCACGACGCGCATGGCACCCCCTTGATCGCTATTGCTCTGACCAGAAACGTTCGCGCGGTCGGCTCAGGCGGCTCGCAGGGCTGGTCGTCCCCAGCGGTGGCCCTTCTCGGCTCGGACGCGGGCTCGTTCTCGTCGTTGGGCGGTGTCGGCCAGGTCGGCGGCGAGCTTGCGCAGCGACCAACGGGTGAACGGCTGGCCCACAGCTTCAGGTCGAGCGGTGGCCGTCGCGACGATGAACGCCGCGTCGTCAGTCGTGATCCGGCGTGAACCGCTCCCGGGCGTCCCGGAACGCCTTGACCGTCGACGGATACTTCGCTCCCAGCTCGGAGGTCTCGAACGCGTCGAGCTCGTCGCGGGGCTGAAGGCCTGGCTCGTGGTCGCTGCGATCGAGATGGCCGTCGCCGGCCGCGGCGGAGACGTGGCCGGATGCATCCTGCACTCCATCCATGCTGCGAGGGTAGATGTATCGGACTGCTGTCCTGATTCCCTGGACCGTGTCCTGGTTCCCTGGAC
Organism: uncultured Acidimicrobiales bacterium; assembly: GCA_964390555.1. Taxonomy (GTDB): domain Bacteria; phylum Actinomycetota; class Acidimicrobiia; order Acidimicrobiales; family SHLQ01; genus CAVTWS01. The sequence goes on from CAYMJU010000065.1 coordinate 18,825, forward strand.
AGCAGTCCAAATCGGACGGCATGATGCAGCGACGACGAGTCGATCGAGGCCCCGGAGAATCGCCATGCCCCTCAACACCGCCCGCACCTACCGCGTCGCCGCCATCGGAGCCGGGCCGGGCGGGATCATCACCGCGGTGCGGTTGCGCGAGGCCGGCATCGAGGACTTCGTGGTCCTCGAGCGGGCCGACGGCATCGGTGGCACGTGGCGCCGCAACCGCTATCCCGGCCTCGCCTGCGACATCGCCTCGCACTTCTACTCCTTCTCCTTCGCGCCGAAGCCGGACTGGTCACGACCCTTTGCCAGCCAGGCCGAGATCCTCGCCTACCTCGAGGAGGTCGTCTCGGCGTTCGACCTCCGGCGCCACGTCTGCCTCGACACCAGCGTGGAAGCTGCGCAGTGGGACCGCGAGGCGGCCCTCTGGCACTTGACGACCGGTACCGGGGAGACGGTGACCGCCGAGGCGGTCGTCGCGAGCCCTGGTATGTTCGGCGACCTCAGCTACCCCGACATCGAGGGCCGCGAGCGTTTCGGCGGCGTGTCGTTCCACACCGGCGATTGGCCCGCCGATCACTCGCTCGCCAGCGAACGCGTCGCCATCATCGGCAGCGCGGCGAGCGCCGTGCAGCTGTTGCCCGAGGTCGCCAAGGTCGCCGGCCGGGTACACCTCTTCCAACGCAGCCCGAACTGGGTCCTCCCGAAGGAGGATGTACCGTTCACCGTCGAACAGCTCAAGAGGTTCCGGCAGTCTCCGGACTCGGTGGCGGCACTGCGAAGGGAGTTGTTCCACCGATACGCCGGCGATCCGCCCTTCGCGAAACCGGAGGAGAACGCGGAACGCGAGCGATCGGGCGTCGCCTGCATCGCGGCCGTGGAGGATCCCGACGTGCGGGCCCGGCTCGCGCCGAAGGACCCCTGGGGATGTCACCGGCCGCTGTTCTCGAACGACTACTACCCGACCTTCAACCAGCCGCACGTGGAGCTCGTCACCGACCCGATCGTCGCCATCACCGCATCCGGTGTGCGCACCGCCGACGGCACCGAACGGGAGATCGACACCATCATCTACGCCACCGGCTACGAGACCACGAGGTTCGCGTCGGTCATCGACTTCGTCGGCCGCGACGGCGTGCACCTCCGCGACGCCTGGGCCGACGGCGCGCAGGCATACCTCGGCATCACGACGAGCGGGTTCCCGAACCTGTTCATGCTCTACGGGCCCAACACCAACGCCGGGTCGATCATGTACATGATCGAGTGCCAGGTCGACTACGTCCTGCGCACGCTGCACCTCATGGAACGCGACCACCTGGCCTGGGTCGATGTCCGCGCCGACGTCATGGACGCCTACAACGAGCAACTGCAGTCCGACATCGAGAACGTCCAGGCCTGGCAGGGCGGCTGCTCCACCTACTACCGGGTCCCGTCCGGGCGCATCGTCACCCAATGGCCGCATTCGATGGCCCGTTACCGGGAGCTGACCGACAACCCTCACCCACTCGACAACTACGAAACCCACGCCCATGCCCACCAATGACGCCACGGCGACGCCGCTGACGCCGCCGACTTGGACACCCAACCAGCAGGCCGCACGCGCCCGCATCGCCACCGCCGCCGCCCGGGTCGTCGCCCGGAACGGGATCGCCGGGTGCACCGTGCGCTCCGTAGCCGACGAGGCCGGTATGACGAAGAGCACCGTCCACTACTACCTCCGGGACGCCGACGAGCTCGTCGACCTCGCGGTGCTCGGCTTCCTCGATGCGCTCGCCGACCATGCTGGCCGGCTCATCGCCGCCGCGCCCGACGGGCACGCGGCGCTCTACGCCCTTGTGCGCATCTTCACCGCCGGGGAAGCACCGGAGATCGCCCTGACCGACCCCACGCTGTGGTCCGATTTCGCCACCCACGCCTGGCGACGCGGCGCGCTCGACGAGCTCGCCCGGTGCCTCGACACCTTCGGCGGACTGGTCGAGCGGGCGCTGACCCTCATCGGCGTGGACCACATCGAGTGGCGAGCGCGCTCCATCCACCACTACCTGCTCGGCACCCTCGACCGGAAGCTCGTCGAGGACGTACCCACCGCCGAGATCGCCTTCGCCGTCTCGGCGCTCGCCGGCATCACGCTCGACCCGCAGCGGTGCTGACCCACCGCACCGGAACCAGACCACCCGACCAGACAAGGAAACCCCATGACCACGACCACCGCCTTCGACACGAGCAAGCTCCGTTGGACCGTCGCCGAAGGCGACGGCAGCACCACCTACCGCATCCACCAAGAGACCAGCATCCTCGGCTACGACCGCGAGGGAGGCACGATCGACTTCCTCGTGCGCTTCGACAACTGCGGCGGGCACTGCCCCGCCCACCGCCACATCACCACCACCAGCGTCCTCGTGCTCCAAGGCGAACAACACCTCGACGACATGCTCCCCGGCGGCCAGCGCGGCCCCCACAAGGTCCGCAAGGCCGGCGAGTACCATTTCACCACCGGTGACGAGCATCCGCACATGGAGCGCGGCGGCCCCGACGGCGCCCTCATCTTCTACAGCCACCACACCACCGACGGCCGCCTCTACGAGCTCGTCGACGAGAACGGCAAGGTCACCCACGTCGTCACCCTCGACGATCTCGTGAACTCGTGGGAAACGTTGGCCTGAGCGGCACTCACGACCCACCAGGCGACCGGAGACGTCATGGCAACGAGCTACACCATGGATCGCATCGACGTGATCGACGTCGACAGCCACTACTCGCCACCCCCGGGCTTCTGGGAGGCACACGCACCGGCGGCGTTCAAGGAACGCGTGCCCCGCATCGGCGACGACGACCAGGGCATGCCGCAGTGGCTGGTCGACGGGCAGCCGTTCGATTCGATCGGCTTCAACATGGTGCGGCCGGACGGCACCAAGGCGCCGGGCAACATGCGGGCACTGCCTTTCTTCGAGCAGATGCACGCCGGCTCCTACGACGTGAATTCCCGCGTCGCATGGTTGGACGAGCACGGCATCGCCAGACAGATCCTGTACCCCAACACCGGCGGCTTCAGCAGCCAGATGTTCTTCACGAAGATCGCCGATGAAGAGCTTCGCAACGTCTGCATCCGAACCTACAACGACGCCGCGGCCGCGCTGCAGAACGAGAGCGGCGGGCGACTCGTGCCGTTGTCGCAGATCCCGTGGTGGGACATCGACGAGGCCGAGAAGGAGCTCACGCGATCGGTGGTCGAGTTGGGCCTCACGGCCGGGCCCACCATGTTCAGCGCGCCGGAGGTCCACGGCCTACCACCCTTGAACCAGCCGCATTGGGCCCGGTTCCTGTCCACCTGCGAAGACCTCGACGTGCCGCTCAGCTTCCACATCGGCCCGCCCGGCGGAGGCGCACACAAGCCCTGGGTCGAGCCGGGCGCCGATGCCACGACCAAGCTGGCCACGGGCCGCGGCGTGCATCTGGCCATCTATACGACCAACTCGTTCCTGAGCAACTCCTGGCTCATCTCCAATCTCGTCTTCAACGGCATCCCGCTGCGGCATCCGCGGCTGAAGGTCGTCTCCGGCGAGTCGGGCATCAGCTGGCTGCCGTTCCTCCTCGAGGCCATGGACTTCCAGTGGCACGAGAACATCGAACCCGAGGACAAGCGCGACCTCTGGAAAGGCATGACGCCCAGCGACGTCTACCGCCGCAACTTCACCGCATCGTTCTGGTTCGAAAAGGTCGCGCTCGCCGAACACATCGACTTCCTCGGTGCGGACACTGTCATGTTCGAAACCGACTTCCCCCACGGAACCTCGCTGACGGACCTGATGACCGAAGACGTCGCGGCAACACTCGCGACCCTCACACCCGAGGTACGGAAGAAGGTGCTGCACGACACCGCAGCACGCATCTACAACCTCCCGTAGCAGCCGGCCGAACCCTTCACCGCTGGCCCTCCACCCTCCGCCCGTCTGGGCCGGACGGCGGCCGACCCGGGCCATCCGCACCCCTGGGGTGACGAAAGCCCCGGGGTTGCCTCCCTCGGTTCGAGCCCAAGCCCGCAAACTAGAACCGCCCGGACCATCAGGCCCGGGCGTTACAGGAGGTTCTCTTCTGGTGTCGGAGGGGCGATTACAACCCTTAACCCACGCCACCGGAGCCAGTGGCTGGCACTGGTTGCATGAGGGCTGTAGGTGGTTCAGGAGGCGTCCGCCCGAAGCTGCCCTGCGTCGCGGCTCGTCGCAACTCAGGCCACGTTCGGCGTCGCCGAGTCCAGGGCGCCAGTGCTGCGCGTCTCAGGCCACCGACGTCGCCGGTTCCCGCCACATTGACCACAGGCTCGGTCCCCCCGGCAGAGGGATCTCCCCGCACGTCTCGAACCCGTGCCGGAGGTAGAGGTTCCGATTGTTCTCGCTCGTGGCCTCGAGGTACGCGGGCAGTCCGTCCCGATCGGCCATGGCGAGAACCGGCCGAAGCAGGCTTGATCCGAAGCCCTGGCCCTGTCGCTCCGGTCGAGTGCCGAGCAGGAAGAGGTAGTGGTGCGGCTGCCGGGGGTGGTTCGCCTCCATGAGCTCGAAGGCCAGGGCCAGGCGGTCGCGGTCCTCGCCGGAGATCTCCAACAGACGGTCGCCGAGTTGCTCGTCATCGGGGGCACCCGCGGGCAGCCACACCGCGGCAGCGATCTGATCGTCGGTCGTGTAGACGTGCTGGTGGGGAAGGTAGGACGAGGTGACGGCCTCGAACCAGGGCTGGAGGGTGCGGTGACGCCGGGCTGCGTCCGGGTAGCACCACTCGAACACCGGATCGTTGAAGAACGCCGCGGCGAGTGTGGACGAGATGGCTCCGATGTCGCCGGTTGCCGCTCGACGCGCGGCGACAGTTCCGCGGGGACCGGCCGGCATCAGGACTGAGTTGTTCATGGCGAACCCTTTCGGACTCCGGCCCGCGCCCTGCGAGCCGCAAGCCCTAGGAGACTCCGTGCGGGGAGCGACAACATCTGCCAGGTGGCAGATGCACGCCGTTGGCCTGGCCAAATCCCCGACCGGCGGCCTCGGGTCAGGACTCTTCGAGCAGGTTCCGACGGATCGCTTCGACCGCGACCTCGGATCGATTGCGCAGGCCGACCTTCGTGTACACGTGTGAGAGGTGGACCTTGACGGTCCCGCGCGACATGAACATCCGTTCCGCGATCTCGGGGTTGGTGAGCCCGGCCGCTACGTGACGGACCACGGCGAGCTCGGTCGGGGTGAGGCTCTCCCAGCCGTGGGACGGGCGCCGCCGTGTGCCGCGCGCTCGGCGCACGTAGTCGACGGCCTCGTCGATCACCATGCCTTCACCCTCGGCCCACACCTCATCCAGGGCGTCGACGCCGAGCTCGGTATGCAGCCGAAGACGGAGCTGGTGCACGCGTTCCTCGTCGGGCTTCCAGCGTGCTCGCCCCAGGAGTGCCCGGTCGCTGGAAGCGGCGGACAGCACACGGCCCGCTTCGTGGAGGCTTCCGAGCCCCAGTGCTACCTCGGCCAGCAACTCGAGCGACTCCGCTACGTCGATGCGGTTGCCGCTCTCGAGCTGGTCGGCCAACGAGCGGTGCGCCAGCTGCTCGGCGGTGGTCCAATCCGCTGCCTGGACCGCCACACCTGCAAGTTGGTTCCGAGCTCTCGCCGCCAGGCCTGTGTGACACAGACGTTCGGCGATACCCAGCGCTTCCTCGGCACTGGCCCGCGCCGCCGGGAGATCACCGAGCAAACGCTCGACGTGCGCCAGGTCGCAACGAGTGATCGCCTCGGTCCAGCGGAAGGCGCTCGAGTGCTGGGCGGCTGCGGCGCTGAGCAGCTCACGTGCGGAGTCGAGGTCGCCGAGCGCGGCCCGTGCGAGACCGATCCCACTATCGACGTGCTGGAGGCCGAGCCCAGCGCCGGTGACGACCATTCGCTCGCGCCCTCGCTCGAGCCGCGCGAGCGCCCCGGCAGCGTCGCCGGCGTCGACATCGAGGAGCCCGAGGCTCCACATGGTGAACCCCTCCTGGACGTCGCTGGCTCCCTGCAGAGCGCGCACCCAGAGAGCGCGCGCCGAACCGAGGTCTCCGGCCGGGTAGGCCGCGTGACCGAGCATCGTCCAGTGCCACACGACCAGCTCGCGCCAACCGTTGGAGCTCGCGATCTCGAAGGACTCAACGAGCGGCGCTCGCGCGTCGTCGTAGCGCCCCATCTGTATGAGCGCCCATCCGATGTTCTGTGTCGCCTCGGCCCGGCACCACACATCCGACGCAGTCCGCGCCAGCTCGCAGGCACGTTCGATCAACGCCAGCGACGAGCGTGGGTCGGACTGGGTCTCGAGGAGCCCGAGTGTGCTCAGAACCCGCGCCTCGATCGCCGCATCGCCAAGCTCCCGAGCCAGGGCAAGGGCTTCGTTCTCGTCGGCACGGGTGCTCTCGTAGTCGCCGGCGAAGAACGCCAGATAGCCCCGCCAGAACAACGCGCCGGCGCGTCGAACCGATCGGAGCTCCAGGGCCGCATCGAGCGATCGAGTGAGGGCCGCGGGTCCTTCGACGAGCCGCCCGGTGAGAAGCCACCAATAGGCCAGGGCGTCGCAGAACCGCAACGCCTGATCCGGCGCGACCCGGGCCATGTGGTCGATCGCAACGTAAAGGTTGGCGGCCTCAGCGCCGAGCACGTCGTCGGACTCGACATCCATGCCCAGGGTCGGCGCGGTGCCCTCGGCCAGCGCGAGCAACGCCTCCGCATGCCGGTTCCGCACTTCGTCGAGCTCGCCGGCCTCGGCAAGCCGTTCGAGCGCGTACTGCCGGATCGTCTCGAGCATCCCGTAGCGGGTCGACCGTCGATCCTCGACCAGCACCAGCGACTTGTCGACGAGGGATGTGACGAGATCCAGGACGTCGGACCGCTGAATGTCGTCGCCCGTGCAGACGGCCTCGCAGAGGTCGAGGGTGAAGCCACCGCTGAAGACGCCGCAACGGCGCAACAGTGCTCGCTCCCGGGGCTCGAGCAGCTCGTAGCTCCAGTCCACCGACGCCCTGAGCGTCTGCAGCCTGGGCAGGACCCCAAGTTCACCGCCGGTGAGCAGCCGGAAACGATCGGCCAACTCGTCGGCGATGCGCTCGAAGGACAGGACTCGCACGCGCACGGCCGCGAGCTCGATGGCCAGCGGGATGCCGTCGAGCTCCTCGCAGATGCGGCCGATGACAGCAAGGTTCTCTGCGGTCGTGGCGAGGCCCGGCCACACCTTCGACGCCCGATCCACGAACAGCCGGACAGCATCTGAGTCCTGCGGGTCCGCACTCGTGGAGCCATGACGACCGCCATCGACCGCCGAGCGCGGCAGCGACAACGATGGCATGCGCCAGGTGGTCTCACCCCCCACTCCGAGCGGCTCACGACTGGTCGCCACGACCGTGACCTCCGGGCAGCCTCGCAGCAGCTCGACGACGACGTGCCTGCACCGATCGAGGACGTGCTCGCAGTTGTCGAACACGACCAGAACCCGCTGCGACGCCAGGCGCGAGATCGCCGCCTCTAGGGGCGTCCGGCCCGGGAGAGGACGCACACCGACTGCCGCCGCGAGTACCGACTCAACGAGTGCGGGGTCGGAGACCGGCGCGAGCTCGAGCCACCAGACCCCACCGGGGTAGCGAGACAGAACGTTGTGGCCGAGTTGGGATGCGACGCGCGACTTGCCGCACCCACCGCTACCGGTCAGCATCAGTAGACGGGTCGTGTCGAGCAGATCCGTCAGCTCCCCGAGCTCACGCTGTCGCCCGACGAAGCTCGTCAGGTGGGTCGGAAGGTTGTTCGGTACCCGCAGACCGACCGGGACCCCGTCCTTGGAGCGTAAGGGAGGGAACCGGGCGGCCAGCCCGGCAGCGCGCACCTGGTACAGGTGCTCGATCCCCGAGACATCACCCAGGTCGTGCTCGCCCAGGTCCTCCAGGTCGACGCCGACGAGCAACCCCGCTGTTGAGGCGCTCACCAACACCTGGCCGCCGTAGCCCGCCGACATCACCCGCGCCGCCCGCGTCAACGCCGGACCGAGGTAGTCGTCGCCGCGTGGCTCCGCCTCCCCGGTTGCGATCCCGATCTGGACCGGCAGCTCGAGCGACCGCTGCAGATCCACTGCCGCGTCCACAGCACCTCGAGCCGACGGGAACGCCGCGCACACGCCATCGCGCGTGTGCCTGAACATCCAGCCGCCGTGGGATTCAACCGCGAACCGCAGGGTCTCATCGTGGTGGTCCAGCGCGTCCCGCACCTGAGCCCGGTCCGCTTCCCAGCGCCCCGTGAGCTCCGCTATCTCGGTAACGAGGAAGGTAACGGTCCCCGACGGCCGAACGGTCATGTCCACTCTCCGAGTTGAACCACCAGTCTGCCCCCGACACGACCACCTGCGAACCTGGCTGGCTCGCGCTGACGACCGAGGCGTGAACACCCAGGGGCCGGTACAACCCAGGCCCTCGCCTTGGGAGGCGGTGGAGACGCCGTTCGACGACGACCCCGCCCGCCGTGAGTGCACCACCGGCCGCACTCACCGCTTACGAACGTTCGTTCGACGTGTCGCAGGGGGGATTACATCCCTTGACCCACGCCAGTGGAGCCGATGGCTCACGCTGGCGTCAGCGGCGTGACTCCCCGTTCGTCAGCAGTCCGCAAGCGCACGGAGTGCTCGGCAGATCTCGTCGATTTCCTCGATCTGGAGCTCACCGGCCCGCTGCGTGAGAAACGAGCGCCGCATCGGCTGCAGGTTGTCAAACGACGCCACGCACTCGTCAGGGAGCCCGTGAGTAGCGCCGAGGCGGACCTCGGTCGGAATCTGGCGAATGGTGCGAGTCACCGGCGCGACGATGATCCACGTCAGCACCGGCACAGCATCGCTGCGCGTCACGATCAACACCGGTCGCCTCTTGTCCTCGGCTTCGGCCCACCAGACCTCGCCCTGCGTCGGCGTCACACTCACCAAGGTTCCTCGGCAATCATCCGCACGGAAGACTCATCCGCCCACGCAACCTCCGCGTCGCTTTGCGGACACTCTCGATATCCGCGGGTGATTCGCGCCCCGATCTCATCACGACGGCAGCGGTCGACAAGCCGTTCGAGACCAAGCCGCACCGCCTCGGAACGACTCGCAAAGACTCCAGCCTCGACGAGCCGATCGACAGCAGCCGCAAGATCGTCCGCCACTCGGGTCACCAGTTGGGGCATGCGGTTAGCATAACATCTGCAATGCGCATCGCGATGCACGCCATACGCCAGGCTCGTGGTCGCCGGTCAGGTGGGCCCGGATTGTCTTGCGCGACTCAACGAACGGCGCAGAACCAAGGCCAACAGATGGGCACAACTCAGGAGCGGCTCGGCCTCACCGACGCCGATGTCCCCGACGGCCGCCTCCATGTGAAGGCCGAGCCACCGCGTGTACTAACGAGTGTGTCGGAGGGGGACTTGAACGCCGGTCTGGGCGTTCCAGCTGGTGGCGAGAATTCTGCGTTTGCCCAGGTCAGAGGCAGTTTTCGGGTGGTTGCCATTCCGGCTGGTCGTGCCGATTCCGTCCCGTTTCCGAGAATTCTGATGACAAGGTGATGACACGCGACACAGCGCACCTCTGGCCGGGCGCCGCATGACCACAGGCGACCTGCGATGGGCGTACAGTGGCCCGCGTGGAGCAGCCGAGGACGCCGACCAAGCCGGCGCAGGACCAAGGCCCAGTGTTCTACGGCCCCGAAGACGAGCTACCACCGGGCGCGCTGCGAGCGCTCGAGCGACGCACGCCGGAGCAACTTCGAACAGCCGCTGATCGGGCTACCCGGCGTTCGTGAGGCCGGTACGCCTCGGAGATCCCGCGCTGGAGGACATCGAGGCTCAGGTCCCACCCGACCGGATCGATGCCTTCCGTCGCCACGACCTCGGGCCGGTGCTCGACGCGATTGCGGGTGACGACGCCGTCTGGGAGGAGGTGGGAGTACCCCACGGCCCCGGCAAGCGGTTCACGCTCGCTGGCCAGTCAGTAGCTGGGTTCCACCTCTTCGTGACCGAGGACCCCATTGACCCGCGACCAGGTGCCCTCGTGGTGTTCGCCATCGACGTCTGGCTCGACGACTTCCCGAACTAACGACGGGTGGCAACTCCGTAGCCGGTCAATCGACAGAGATCTGCGACCGCCGTCGCCTCATACTGCTTGACATCGGCAGCCACGATCATCGCCGCCTGCCCGTCGTCCGGTCCCGTTCCACGGAACGCCTCGAGGGCGGCCAAGGTCGTCCATGCCTCGAACACGTTGATGCGGTCGGACTCCAACAGGTCAGCGGACAACGTGAAGTCCACGCACCATTCGGCTTGGCGCGCTGCCGCGATCACCTCGCGGCAGCCCGGGAGAAGTACGGGATAGCTCGGAGCCTGACCCACGGCCGGTAATGAAGGTTCTGGAGGATGCACTCCATCGGGGCAAGACCACGGATCAGGTTGCCAAGGTGGTCAGCCTCAGTACCCGACGTCTTGCCGACAAGCGTGCGTTGTATCTCCCGAACCTGTTCGGCCTTGGTCTGGTTGAAGAACAGGCGCGTGCCCGTCGATCCGGCGATCTGGTCCGGAAGGTCCTTCGGAAACTGGGTCGCGACGATCACTCCGAGGCCGAACGCCCGGCCCTCACGCATCAGCGGCTCTGGGCATGAACATGCCGTCGGCGGTGTAGCAAGAAGCGGCGAGCGCGGCGTCGCTGGTGTACAACGACCGTTCGTAGGTTGCGAGGAGTGATCGGATGTGCTTCTCGCGATCGGTCATGTGTCGGTCCGTTCCGTGAGTAGATGACTTCCATTAAATCTAACTCGCGTCCCCTAAGATGTATTCCATGGAACGGATCTCGGGTGAGCGACACCCTGTCGGCCTCGATCTGGCGGCGTTGTTCGGTGATCTGGTCCGACTGGAGACCGAACTGTGGGACCTGGTCGATGCTCGGATGCGCCGCGATCACGATCTGGCGTTGTCGTGGTTCGAACCGATGCAAGTGATCGACCGCACGCCGGGTTGTCGGGTGATCGACATCGCTGAGGCGTTGTCGATCACGATCGGCGGCACCAGCAAGCTCGTCGACCGGATCGAGAGCGCGGGCTGGTGCGAACGCTCGCCGAACCCGGATGACGGCCGCTCATCGACGATCGAGCTGACCCGCGCCGGGCGACGACTCCTCGCAGCGGCGCGACACACCTACGCCGACGAGCTCGACAGCCGGCTCGGCGCAGCAGTGCCGGCGAGCGACCTGCAGCGCTTCGCAATGACGGTCCACAAGCTGCGCGCCCACATCCACGAGCAACGAGAGAGCGTCTGACCATGCCAACGATCCCGACGACCATGCGAGCCGTCGTGCTCGACGCGCCCGGGCCACCCGACGCACTCCGCGTCCGCGAGATCCCGGTTCCGACACCGCGGGCCGGTGAGGTGTTGATCAAGGTCGAGGCGTTCGGACTCAATCGATCCGAGCTCCACACCCGCCTCGGTCTCGCTGACGGGGTGACGTTCCCACGCGTGCTCGGCATCGAAGCCACCGGCACCGTCGCCGCATGCCCCGGAGACGAATACACCGTCGGTCAACAGGTCGCAGCGTTGATGGGCGGCATGGGACGCAGCTTCGACGGCGGGTACGCCGAGTACACCTGCGTTCCCGCCCGACAGGTCGTGCCGTTCACGAGCGAACTCGACTGGGCCACGCTCGGAGCAGTGCCCGAGATGCTCCAGACCTCACACGGCTCACTCACGATCGGACTCGATGCCCGAGCAGGGCAGTCGATCCTCATCCGCGGCGGCACGTCATCGATCGGGATGGCCACCGCTGTGCTCGCCAAGCGACTCGGCATGACCGTGCTGTCCACCACCCGCAACCCCGACCGCGCCGACACGCTCCGTCGGGTTGGCGTCGACCACGTGCTCGTGGACGACGGCAACATCGCCGAACAGGCCCGCGCGATCTTCCCCGACGGCGTCGACACAGCGCTCGAACTCGTCGGCACCCCGACCCTGCCCGACACGCTGCGAGCGACCCGGGTTCACGGGGTCGTGTGCTTCACCGGGATGCTCTCCAACCAGTGGACCGTGCGCGACTTCTACCCGATCGAGTACCTCCCACGCGGCGTCCGCCTCACCGCCTATGGCGGAGACGCCACCGACCTCCTCACCCACGTCCTCCAGGACTTCCTCGACGCCGTGGCGACGGGCGACGCCACCGTGCCGATCTATCGCACCTACCGCCTCGACGAGATCGCCACGGCGCACGCCGACATGGAAGCCGGCCGCGCCACCGGCAAACTCGTCGTCCGCCCCTGACACCGCAACCCGCCCCACCCTCTCCAGCGCACCGAGGCCGACATGCTCTGGGTAATCGACGAACGGGCCTGACACGTGCAGGGATCCGACTACTTCCGAAGCACCGCGCTGGGAGCCCACCCCCGCTTCCACAAAGCAGAAGTCATGGCCCAAGCAGCCAGCCTCCTCGCCGCCGAAACCGCCGAACGACACCGCCGGCCCGTGATCATCATCGATGAAGCCCACCTCCGCACACGGGATCTGTCAAGCCACGCGTCTGATGACACCGGGATGACAAGCGACACAAGTCTCGCTCATCCACATGCCCTGACCTGGGCTTTCGTGGTGTCGGAGGGGCGATTACAACCCTTAACCCACGCCGAAGGAGCCGGAGGCTCGGACTGGCTGCCTGAGCGCTGTAGGCGGTCTGAGGGGCGCTGGTGCGACGCGCACCCTCAGTGTCCCGTGTGGTCGCGACTCAGGGACATTGAGCGACCGAACGCGCACGCCATTCATGAACGGCACGCAACAGTCATTGCGCCGAAGAACCCGTTCGCGAGGTGATGTAACTGGTAGCCCCGGCTCGCGGACCGGTCCGGTGTCCGGTGATCAGTTTCCCTCGTGTGCGATACGGTCGAGGTGTGAAGGGAGACGTTCCAGCTGGCACGGTGACGTTCCTCTTCACCGACGTCGAGTCATCCACGCGTCTGTGGGAAGAGTCACCCCGGGCGATGGCGGCCGCGCTCGAGCGCCACGACAAGATCGTCCGGGCGGTGGTCGACGACCATGACGGGTACGTGTTCGCCACCGGCGGCGACGGGTTCGCCGTCGCGTTCACCACCGCATCCAGTGCTGCCGCCGCCGCGGTGGACATCCAACGGCGTCTCCAGAGCGAGATCACCGACCCTCCGATCGGGGTGCGGATGGGTCTCCACACCGGCGAGGCGATCGAGCGCGACGACAACTACTTCGGGACCGAGGTCAACCGGGCAGCCCGCCTGATGTCGATCGCACACGGTGGGCAGGTGCTCGTGTCCGACGCGACCGAGGTGTTGCTGCGGGATCGAGTGGTGCTCCGACCGCTCGGTGAGCATCGACTCCGCGGCCTCGCCGGCCGCACTACCGTGCACCAGCTCGCCGCCGACGGGCTCCCGACCGACTTCGCCTCGCTAGGCGGCCTCGGCTCACTCGCCGGGAACCTGCCCGAGAACCGCAGCACGTTCGTCGGCCGAGGCACGCTGCTCACCGAGGTGGCCGATCTCGTCCGCGCCAACGACCTGGTCACCCTGGTCGGCGTCGGCGGGGTGGGCAAGACCCGTCTGGCGCTCGAGGTCGCCGCCGAGATGGCGAGCGAGTTCCCCGATGGCGTGTGGTTCGTCGAGCTCGCGCCAGTCGCCGATCCGTCGTCGGTACCCGCCGCGATCTCGACGACGCTCGGCGTTACGCCCAAGGGCGATGTCGACCTCATCGACGTGGTCGCCGAGGCTCTCGCGGGGCGAAAGCTCCTGCTGATCGTCGACAACTGCGAACACGTGGCGACTGCTGCCGCCGAGGCGATCGAAACCATCCTCTCGACGCGGGGACCAGCGAAGATCCTGGCGACGTCGCGCCAGTACCTCTCGGTCGGCGGCGAGACTCTTGTCGACGTCCGGCCACTCTCCCTCGACGGCGGTCCAGCCTCCGACGCCACCACCCTATTCGCCGCTCGCGCCCGTACCGTACGCCCGGGGTTCGCGCTCGATGACGCCGACACCGCCGGCGCGGTGGCAGAGATCTGCGAGACCCTCGACGGCCTGCCGCTCGGGATCGAGCTCGCCGCCGCCCGCATGGCGTCGATGAGCGCGATCGAGGTGCGTGACCGGCTCGGCGACCGCTTCCGGCTCCTCCGCGGCGCGCCCAACGCGCCCGATCGACACGAGACCCTCCGCCACGCCGTCGGATGGTCGTACGACCTGCTCACCCACGACGAGCAGGAGCTGCTCCGAGCCGCGTCGGTCTGCTCGGGCGGCTTCGACGTCGACACGGTCACGGTCGTCGTCGACGCGGACGACGACCTCGACGTGCTCGCCCGGCTCGACTCGCTGGTCCGACGCTCGCTCGTCGTCGCCGATCACTCGTCGCACCGCACCCGTTACAAGCTGTTCGAGACGATCCGGCAGTTCGCCGAGGAGCGCCTCGCCGAGACCGGCGGACTGGAGGTAGCGCGGGACCGTCACGCCGCCCACTTCGCCCGCGAGACCGTCGCCCGGTGGGAACGCTGGAACGGGCCAGAGTGGCGAACGGCGGTCGACTGGGTCGCGCTCGAGCTCGACAACCTGCGCAGCGCGTTCCGCTGGGCCGCCGCCCGCGACAACCTCGACGTCAGTGTCGATATCGCGGCCCACGCGGCCCTGATGGGCTTCTCGATCGAGCTGTTCGAGACCCTCGCCTGGGCCGAAGAGTTGCTTGGAGCCGCGACTGCGGCCGACGTTGCCCGGCTCCCACGCCTCTACGCCGGCGCCGGCTACGCGTGTTTCGCCGGTCGCGCGCCCGCCGCGGCTGCCAATGCCCTCCGGGCGACCGAACTCGAGCAGCGACCCGGTTACGACCCGTGTGAGCCCGGCTATGCCGCCTTCATCCAGGCGCTCGGCGAGGTCTACTGCGGCAACCTCGACCGCTACATCGAGCTCACCGAACAGGTGGCGGCCCTCCCCGGGCCCTCACGCGCGTATGCCATCGCGGCGTACGTCAACGGCCTCGAATCGGCCGGCCGCGTCGACGAGGCGATCGTTCTCGTCGATGAGGCGGTCGCCGCCGCATACCGTCTCGCCAACCCGTACTGGATCGCTTACACGCTGTGGATCGTCGGCTTGACCTACTCCAAGGTCGACGCCGAGCGGGCGCTCCGCGCGTGGGACGAGGCACTCGAGGTCGTCGCCGAGCACCGCGTCAACTTCTTCGACGGCTTCTTGTCGCGCGACACGGCGCGCCTGCACTCGTCGGCCGGACGACCCCGCGACGCGCTCGGGCTGGTCGACCACGCGATCGAGTCGGCCCACCGAGCCGGGAACGTCCCCCAGCTGGTCATCACGCTCGCCGGCGTCCCGGAGCTGTTCGAACGGCTCGAACTCCATGAGGAGGCGGCGACGCTGTTCGGCGCGATGTCGACGCAGCCCGGCAGCTTCCATCACGTGCCCGAGTTGGCCGACCTCGGTGAACGTCTCGCGAGCCGCCTGCCCAACGATCGGTGGGACGAGCTGACCGAGACCGGACGAGCGATGGATCTCAACGATGCCGTCGTCTACACCCGCGAGCAGATCGACCGGGCCGGCAGAACGCCCGAACGCGACCGGCAGGCCGCACCACCTGGTGGCCTCACCCGACGCGAGCTCGACGTGCTCCGACTGATCGCCGACGGACGAACGACCCGCCAGGTCGCCGAGCAGCTCTTCATCTCGTTCAAGACCGCTGACCACCACATCGAGCACATCTACCAGAAGCTCGCCGTCTCGAACCGATCCGCAGCGACCCGCTGGGCCGTCGACAACGGTCTCCTCGAGCCAGCCACACCGACCTGACGCAGTTCCGCGGGACAACCCGGGCCCAAATGGGGGACTCACCCCATGCGCTGGCCACGGCACTCCTCGATGATCGACGCAGCACCGGCCAACCCGCCGATGCGACGAGACGAGGAGAACACCGTGCTGCTGGCAACGACAACCGTGGACGACATCGAGCGGTTCCTGGAAGTGTTCGGCACCAAGGGCGCCGACAAGCGACAGGAGCACGGCTCCAAGGGTGCGACCGTGTTCCGCGACCCCAACGAGGCGGACCGCGTCTGGGCGATCTTCGACTGGGACGAGCAGGGCTGGGCCAGCTTCGTGTCCGATCCCGATGTCCCACCGATCCTTCAGGAGGCCGGACATCGCGGCAAGCCCCAAGCCGGCGAACTCCTGGGCACCTACCAGGCCTGACCGGCACCACGAACGAGACCGAGAGGAACATCATCATGTCCACCACCCACGACCGACCCGCTCGGGTCGGCCTCATCACCGACAAGACCGGGGCGCTGTCCTTCATGGGCATCGCCAACACCAACGTCGCCACGATGGTCGTCGACGAGATCAACGACGCCGGCGGCCTGCTCGGCCATCCGATCCAGCTCTACATCGAGGACAGCGCAACCGAGGACGCTGCCGCTGAAGCCGCGGCCGTCACACTCGTCGACGAGCTCGACGTCGATCTCGTGATCGGCGGTATCTACAGCTCGACGCGCCAAGCCATCAAGGGCCCGGCGGTCGATCGGGCCGGCAAGCTCTACATCTACCCCGAGCAGTACGAGGGGCAGGAGTGCCATCCCCTGATCTTCTGCACCGGCCCCGTGCCGGCGCAGCAGGTCCAGCCGCTGATCCCGTGGCTGATGCGCGAGACCGGCGCCCGATCCTTCTACCTGCCCTCGGCCGACTACATCTGGCCCCAGATCCTCAACAAGAGGGTGCGCGAAGCCGTGTCGGCCGAGGGTGGCTCGATCGTCGGCGAGCAGTACTTCCCGATGGACCACATGGAGTACGAGCAGGTCGTCGACGACATCATGGCCAGCGGCGCCGACGTGGTGTTCAACACCATCGTCCCGCCCGGACTGACGCCGTTTCTGGGTCTCTTGCACGAGGCCGGGTTCACCGAGCGAGGCGGTCACATCGTCTGCACCTACTTCGACGAGAATTTCCTCAACCTGGTGCCAGCGCAGCAGGTCGAGGGCCTGTACGGATGCCTCGACTACTACCGCTCGGTCCGTGACCCGTTCAGCGAGCATCTGCTGGCGCGATACGACGAGCGCTTCCCCGGGAGCGCGATGTTCACCGCCGGCAGTGCCTGCACCGGCCTGTACCGAGGCCTGAAACTGTGGGAGGCCGCCGTGCGGGAGGCAGGGTCACTCGACCAGGCCGCCGTAATCGCAGCGCTGGACCACGGCCGGATCGAGCAGGGTCCCGGCGGCGGCGCCGCGATGGTGCCGGGCCAGCACCACCTCCGACTGAACATGTACATCGCGAAGTCACGAGGCGGCACGTTCGAGGTCGTCAACGAGCTGGGCGCCATCGATCCACAGGAATGCGAACTGAGCTGACCCGCACGATCGTCGCGAGTCGTGTCCGCCACGGCTCGCGACGTCGGCGCGTGCTACCTCGGGATCGTGCGCCCCGCGAACGCCATGAGACGCTCGGTGTCGGTGGCATCGGCCGGTGGTTCGGTCGGTGCCTTGATCAGGCCCATGCCGCGAACGGCATCGGTGCAGGTTCGCTCGAAGAGCGCCGTGATCTCCGGCATGGCCTCCGGCGGGAACTCGATAGGGCGCCTGACCGATGCCGACAGATCCCACGCATGGGCGAGCGCGTCGATGGTCGGGAAGTCGATCACGACCGTGCCGGGCAGCTCACCGAACGGGGTCGCGTGGACCGCGTCCAGAACGGACTCGTCGGCCCAGATCTCGCCAGCGCGCTCGACGGTGCTGTCGGCGAAGACCGTCAGATCGCCGGCGTGGGGCGCCGCTCCCATCGTCTCCTCCAGAGAGACCAGCTCCTGCCCGCTCACCGCGCCGCCCCACAACAACTGGTTGTTTAGCGCGTGGCTCGCCAGCCGGCGCGTGCTCCACGGCTCACAGTTGGTATCGATGTCCATTTCCGAGTCGTCGAGCTCGACGACCACACGACGCAGTGCCTCCATCGACACCCCGAGCAAATCTCGCTGATCCATGATCCCTCCCAGGTCCTGGGCGGACCGTACCCATCCTGTGGCAACCCCGACGAGTTGACGCGTCGGCGGTGACGGGGAGACGCCGCCGGCCCAGCGATGCCTGCAGGGGGGACCCCCTAGGGGACGACGACGAGCTTGCCCGATGCGCGCCCGGCTTCCATGAAAGATGAGCACGCGGGACGTCAAACAAGCGCAGGTCGTTGAGTTCGTGCACCAAAGGACGAACGGGCGGAGATCGGTGGTGTAGCTGATCAGCGTGTTGCCGGTATACCCGGCCAAGAACCCGGCGATCGCGGCACGCTCGCCGACATCGAGTGGCTCATCGACTCGGACGAGTTCGACAGTGGCGATCGTTGCGGTTGTGGTGACAGCGCTGCTCACCTGAGGTCGTTGCATCGCGCCCAAACCGCGCGCCCCTGACTCACCTTCCGGTCGCTCGCATCCGACGATACGAGTGGGCCAGCGCGCTCAATCGCCAAGCGAACCGACCCACGCCGCGTTGCTACCGAGGCTGGCGACACGAGCCCCGACCAACCGGGTCTTGTGCAACGCCCGGTGTAGTCGACCTCGGTGTTGCGATCCGGTACACCCCCGCCTGCACCCTACCATGAACGAACGTTCGTTCGATGTGTCGGAGGGGGGACTTGAACGCCGTCCTGGGCGTTCCGGCTGGTGGCGGGGATTCCGCGTCGTCGCAGGTCAGCGGCGGTTTTCGGGCGGTTGCCGTTCCGGCCGGTCGCGGAGATTCCGGCCCGTTTCCGGGAATTCTGATGACAAGGTGATGACAAGCGACACAAGGCGAGGTCCCCAGCTGTCACGCCAGGAGCAGGCGATAGGCCGCTCGGCCACGGTCGGCGGCGTCGGGAGCGAGCGAACGCCACGC
>CAYMJU010000066.1:0-2699 GCA_964390555.1 uncultured Acidimicrobiales bacterium
TGGCCGAGAACGTGGCCGAGTCACTCACCAAGGGCATGCGGGTCACCGTCTACGGACGGCTCGATCAGCGATCGTGGGAGACCCAGGAGGGCGAGAAGCGCTCCAAGGTCGAGATCGTCGCCGACGAGGTGGCACCGAGCCTCAAGTGGGCGACCGCGCAGGTGTCCCGGAATGACCGAAACGAGAGCCGCGGCGACTCTGCCCGCGGCAGCGGTGGTAGCAGCGGTGGTGGTGGCCGGGCGCCGGCCCCAACGACTTACGACAGCGATGAGGAGCCGTTCTGATGGCCAAGGTGACCCCGCGACGGGTTAAGAACAAGGACAACGCCCGCCGCTCCAAGAAGAAGGTGAGCGTTCTCACCTCCGACAAGGTCGATTACGTCGACTACAAGGACTTCGGGTTGCTTCGAAAGTTCGTCTCGGACCGCGCGAAGATCCGGGCCCGCCGGGTGACAGGTAACGACACCCAGCAGCAGGCCGCGATCGCCAGGGCGATCAAGAACGCGCGCGAGATGGCCTTGATCCCCTACGCGACGCGGGTCACCACCCAGCGGAGCCGCAAGGACGATCGCGATCGCGATCGTGGCCGGGGTCGCGGCCGCGACGCTGAGGCGCCGGTGATCGACGACACCGAGGGTGTCGAGGGTCAGGTCGAGGTCGAAGTTGTCGAGCTTCAAGAGGAGACGGCGTGAAGCTGATCCTGCGTTCCGACGTCGAGGGTCTCGGCCGGTCCGGCGATGTGGTCGACGTGTCCGACGGCTACGCCCGCAACTACTTGGTTCCCAAGGGTTTGGCCATGAAGGCGACCAAGGGCGCGGCGGTCCAGGCCGAGGCCATGCAGCGCTCCCGGGCGCTGAAGTTGGCCGCGTCCAAAGCCGACGCCCTGACCCAGGCGGCCAAGCTCGGTCCGTCGATCATCACGTTGTCGGCCAAATCCGGCGACGGCCGCAAGCTGTTCGGCTCGATCACGTCGCTCGACGTCGCCGCGGCGATCGTGGCGCAGACGGGAATCGAGATCGACCGCAAGGCGGTAAAGGTCGAACCGGCGATCAAGACCGTCGGTTCCCACAGCGCGGTGGTTCACCTTCATCCCGAGGTCGACGTGTCCGTGACCGTCGAGGTGTCGGCAATCGCCTGATCCCGACAACCGGTCGAGGCCGGTCGTCCACAGAATCGAGCCCCTGTCCACAGGGAACACCAGGTATTTCCTCAAGGAAATCCCCGCTGTTGCCGTGCTCATCCCCTTGTTACCCACAGGCGGATCGAGTGATGGTAGTTGCGATGGCTGACGGTAGAAGTGGGGGGCCTCCAGCCCCGCTCTCGCGCATTCCCCCCCACAATCTCGACGCTGAGGCGTCGGTCCTCGGGGCCATGTTGCTGTCGCGCGACGCCATCGCGGACACCATCGAGGTGGTCTCCTCCGAGCACTTCTACAAGCCCGGGCATGCCCATGTCTTCGACGCGATCGCGTCGCTGTACTCGGCAGGCGAGCCGGCAGATCCGGTTACCGTCGCCGAGGAGCTGACCCGCGCCGGATTGCTCGACCGCATCGGTGGCACTGGGATGCTGGTGAGCCTCCAGGCCAACACGCCAGCTACCTCGAGCGCCGCGACGTATGCCCGCATCGTCCACGAGACTGCGATGTTGCGGCGCATGATCGGTGTGGCCAACGAGATCGCCGAGCTCGGCTACAGCCGGCCCGATGATGTCGAGAAGGCGATCGACCACGCCGAGAGCCTCATGTACCGGGTAGCCGATGGGCGCGTGGTCGACAGCATGGCACCGATCTCGGATCTCCTCGATCAGAACCTCGACCGGCTCGAGCAGCTCTACGAGCGTGGCGACGCCCTGACGGGCACACCGTCGGGCTACACGGATCTCGACGAGCTCCTCTCCGGTCTGCAACCCAACGCCCTGATCGTCGTCGGTTCCCGCCCCGCCATGGGCAAGACGGCGTTCGCCCTCGGCATGGCCGCCCACGCAGCGGTCGAGCATCAGCGACCGGTACTGCTGTTCTCCCTCGAGATGAGCCAGCTCGAGATCTCCCAGCGACTGCTGTGCTCGGAGTCGCGCGTCGACTCGAAGCACGTCCGCGACGGCAAGCTCACCGAGTCCGATTGGGCCAAGATCAGTCACGGCGTCGGGCGGCTCGCCGAGGCGCCGATCTG
This sequence comes from uncultured Acidimicrobiales bacterium, assembly GCA_964390555.1. Lineage (GTDB taxonomy): Bacteria > Actinomycetota > Acidimicrobiia > Acidimicrobiales > SHLQ01 > CAVTWS01. The sequence goes on from CAYMJU010000066.1 coordinate 2,168, forward strand.
GATCGACGACAACCCGAACCTCACGCTCATGGAGATCCGGGCCAAGGCCCGCCGACTCAAGAGCCGCACCGGCGACCTGGGCATGGTGATCGTCGACTATCTCCAGCTCATGACCGGCCGGTCGGGTGCCGAATCGCGCCAGGTCGAGGTCTCCGAGCTGTCCCGGGGCCTCAAGATCTTGGCCCGCGAGCTCGAGGTCCCCGTTGTCGCGCTGTCACAGCTTTCCCGCACGCTCGAGTCCCGCGCCGACAAGCGTCCCATGCTCGCCGACCTGAGGGAGAGCGGGTCGATCGAGCAAGATGCCGACGTCGTGATGTTCATTTATCGCGAAGAGGTCTACAAACCCGAAACCGAAAAGCAGAACATCGCCGAGATCATCATCTGCAAACAGCGCAACGGCCCTACAGGGAGCATCGAGTTGATCTTCTTGAAACAGCTCACCCGCTTCGAAGACAAGTTCCGCGATCAAGTCCCGGAAGGATGAGTATGGCCGATCCGCACAGACCCACCTGGGCCGAAATCTCACTCGCGG
>CAYMJU010000067.1:0-64008 GCA_964390555.1 uncultured Acidimicrobiales bacterium
AAGGCCGGAAACCGAAGAAACCTCCACCCGTCACGAAGGTATGGCCGGTTGGGTCCTTGGCCGGGTCGTAGTGAGCGGCGACAGCGGCGCCATGGGCACCGGTCTTCATGTAGTCGACCGCGGCGTCGGCGTTCTCCCAGATCGTGAGCGTCGCCACGAGCCGCTGGCGCAGGTTGGTGGAGGCCGTCCCCCACACGCCGGCCGGCGTGTCGAGGAACTGGTCCTCGAGACCGCTGTTGACCCGGATGAACGGGACCGTTCTGCGTAGATAGGCCGTGCCAATGGTGATGGCCACGCTCGGACCGGTCATGCCTCTGGACTTCGAGCCGGCGGCGGCCACCATGTCGTCGTCGAGTCCGGGCCAGACGCCGGCCGCCCGAACGAGCTCCATGCGCACCTGCCAGCCTGCGCTGAAGGAACGGCCGGTCGGGTGATCGGCAAGAAATCCGTCGAGCGCAGCTTCGTCGTTCCAGCACGCCACCATGAGCTCGCGCCCGAGCTGAGGTCGAGGCAACACACCTCGGGTGAAGGGTGTGCAGGTGGCGGTACGGGCCGACTTCAACCCGGGCACCTGCGCGGCCGACGGTGTCTTGCGTCGCAACGCGGCAAGACGGCCGGTGTCAACGACATGCGCGCTGAACAACATGAGCCAGGTGTACTACATCGAATCGAACCTGTCGCCGCGGTCACGCGAGAACTCGCTGTCGCCTCGTCACCGCGGCAGTTTGTCGCTGCGGACCTCACGGAAGGCGACGTCATCCCACGCCACGGCGTCGGCGCCCGCGACGGCATGGCCGATCTCGGACCGGCGGTACCGGGCCGTGGCGCTGAAGACCTTCGGCACCGAGCCGGCCGCAGGAGTCATGACCCCGGTCTCCATCCCGATCCCCACCGTCGAGCCAGCTGATCCTCGACCCGTCGCAGTGTCTCGGACTCACCAAGGAGTTGGCGAGCCACGGCGTCATCGATGACACCGCGTCGAGCGGCCACGTTGAACAGCCCCTTCACCTTGGGATGGGCATCTCCTCGTCGGCTGCCTTCAGGAGGATCGCGCGCATGCGGCGCGAGCATCAGCCCGCGGCGGAGGCACGGGGGACTACGACGACGCCTCCGTGTGGTCCCTACCCCAGTTCCACATCGTGTGCAGCTCGACGCTACCCACCCGCGACCCCGACCTGATCGCACGGGCCCGCGCCGAAGACCGGCTCTGGGTCATCGACACCGGCCACGATCTCATGATCACCGAACCCACCCTCGTCGCCCGAGCGCTCCTCGACATCGCATCCCGCTGACACCGACCCATAGCGGTCACCGAGCCCGTGACGGGATCGGGCCGGGCTGGCCTACGCTCGCGACGAAACCGCCAGGGAGGAACCCGTGCCGACCGTTGATCTTCGCCAGCGCCGCCACGTCGATATCCGGCCGCTCGACCCCGACACCTTCCTCGACGAGTGGGCGCCCGAGCGGGTCGACGCCAATGGTCCCGATGCCGCGAGGGCGGCTACGCGGCTCGGCCTCACACCGCTCACCCTTGTTGTCGACGGCGTCGCCCTCAGCTTCCGCCCCGACCAGGGTTCGCTCTCGGTGACCCGGGGAGCAGCCGAGGGCGTCACCCTGGCCATGGACCGGGCGACGTTCTCCGATCTCGTGCAGGACGCCCTGTCGACGTTCGGCGCGACCATGACCGGTCGAGCACACGTCGAACGCGGCACCACCGACGACGCTCTCGCGTGGGAGCCGGTGTTGCGCTGCCTGCTCGACGGTCGGCCGGTCCACGCGGCCGGCGAGATCGAGTTCGTCGCCACCGACGGCTCACCGCTCGACCTCCACCGCTCGTACACGATCGACGACGACCCCGCAGCGATCGCACATTTCCTGGCCGAAGCCGGATACCTCCACCTCCGCGGGGTCTTCACCGAGGCCGAGATGGCCGAGGTCGCAGCCGACCTCGACGCCGCGATGGCTGTTGCAGAACGCGACGACGGCGCCTCGTGGTGGGCCGCCACCACCGACGGCGAGTGGTACCCGTCGCGGATCCTAGGCTTCAACCTGAAGTCGACGGCGCTGCGCTCCCTGCTCCGGAGCGAGCGGTTCAGCCGGATCGGTTCGTTCACCGGCGACCCGTTCGTTCAACGCGACCCCGACCACGGCGACAGCGCCGAGGGGTTGCACAAGAAGGTCGGCGTCGTGAGCGGCATCTCCGACGTGAGCTGGCACAAGGACTGCTCCATGGGCGGGCACAGCCTCGGCTGCTGTGGCCTCACGACCGGGATCTCGGTCACCGGAGCGGGCCCAACCAACGGCGAGCTCGGCGTGGTCGCCGGCTCGCACCGCGCCAACATCGCCCTGCTCGGCATCGACGGCCTGGATCTCCCCCGAGTGCCGCTGCCCACCCAAACGGGCGACGTCACCGTGCACTGCTCGTGCACCCTTCACATGAGCCGGCCGCCCGTGTCGGCCGAACGTCGCGTCGTCTATACCGGCTTCGGCCTGGAACCGCAGCCGGGCGACCAGCCTCCCGAACGGAGCGAGTCCGATACTCGCCGCGACCGCGCGTCGCTCAACGACCATGTGACACGACGCCTCGAACAGGGCGGCGACAGCCGCCGCCTCGGCAACTTCGAGCTCTGAGCCCGCGGATCGGCCGCCTCGTCGTGAGCGCCCCTGACCATCGCCGGCCGCAATCGAACTTCGCCGACGAACCGACCCTCGACCACGGCGGGGCGATCGCCGACCTCGGGCTGCTCACCGAGCAGATCGGCGAGACCGTCGTGGGCCGGGCCGAGCTCGCGCCCGAGATGTGCGTGCCCGGCACCGACATCGTCCGCACCTCGGTCCTCGTGGCGTGGGCCGACACGGTGACCGGGCTGCTGGCGGGCATATCGGTGCACCCCACCATCACCGTTACCCTCGACCTCGAGCTCAGCCTCTACCGCCCGGTCGTCGCCGGCGGCGAGATCACGCTGGTGGCCACGACGGCCAAGACCGGGCGCCAGGTGACGATCACACGCGTCGTGGTCACCGACGTTGACGGTCCGGCCGCGACCGGAGTCGCTTCGTTCGTAGCGTCGCCGAAGCCCGAGCACATCGCTCCCCCCGGTGGATTCCTCTCGGATCGGCCGACGTTACGCCGCCGTCTCGACCGGCCCTTCGCCGAGCGTGCGTTGGTCCGCCACGACGGCGTCGGCGTTGCCGAGGTGCCGTGGACGACCGACAACCTCAACGCCACGAGTTCGATCAACGGTGGTCTCCTCGCCCTGGTCGCCGAGGAAGCCGTGTTGTCAGCGGCGCCGGGCTCGATGCTGATGACGATGTCGCTGCGCTACCTGCGGGCCTTCCGAACCGGACCCGCCCGCGCCACCGCGACGGTGCGCGACGGCGTGGCGACCGTCGACGTGATCGAAGGCGTCGGCGGGCGCCTCGGCGCTCTGGCGACGGCGCGCCTCGGCGCCCTGGCGACAGCGCGCCTCGGACCCTGAGTCAGTTGCGCCTAGCCGCCCACCGGGCACGGCGTTTGAACACGCGCCGCATGTGGTCGAGACTGTCCACATGCAGATGGACGACATGATCCTGGTGAGCATCGACGACCACATGGTGGAACCGCCGAACATGTACGAGAACCACGTGCCGGCGAAGTGGAAGGACCTCGCCCCCAAGGTGGTGCGTACCGAGCAGGGCATCGACGCGTGGAGCTTCCAGGGCGAGGCGACCTCGACCCCGTTCGGGATGGCGGCCACCGTGGGGTGGCCCCGCGAGGAATGGGGGTTCAACCCGGGTGCCTACTCCGAGCTTCGACCGGGCTGCTTCGACGTGCACGAGCGGGTGCGCGACATGAACGCCAACGGCGTGCTCGCGTCGATGAACTTCCCGACCATGGCCGGATGGAACGCTCGAACCTTCACCGAGTCCGGCGACAAGGAGGTCGCCCTGGTGATGCTGCGGGCCTACAACGACTGGGCGATCGACGAGTGGTGCGGCGCCTATCCGGGCCGGTTCATCCCGCTCGGGATCGTCCCGATGTGGGATGTCGATCTGGCGGTCGCGGAGACCAAACGGCTGGCGGCCAAGGGCTGCCGGTCGATCAGCTTCCTCGAGACGCCCCACGTCCAGGGTTTCCCGAGCTTCCTTTCGGGTCACTGGGATCCGATGCTCGCCGCGATCGCCGACTCCGGAATGGTGCTGTCGCTCCACATCGGCGCCGGGTTCGAAGTCATCAGACGCCCCGCCGAGGCACCGATCGACCACCTGATCGTGCTGGCCTGCCAGATCTCGGCGATCACCGCCCAGGACCTGCTGTTCGGTCCCACCCTGCGAAAATTCCCCACGCTCAAGGTCGCACTGTCCGAGGGCGGCATCGGCTGGATCCCGTTCTACTTCGATCGCATCGACCGGCACTTCAGCAACCAGAGTTGGCTCCACGGGCGCGACGACTTCGGCGGCAAGATGCCGTCGGAGGTGTTCCGCGACCACATCCTCGCCTTTTACATCACCGACCCGTCCGGCCTTCTGCTGCGCGACCGGATCGGGATCGACAACATCGCCTGGGAGTGCGACTACCCACACACCGACACCACGTGGCCCGAATCGCCCGAGTTCTCGTGGGCCGAGCTCCAGAGCACGGGCTGTCGCGACGACGAGATCCACAAGATCACCTGGCAGAACGCCTGCCGATTCTTCGACTGGGACCCGTTCGCGCACCTCCCTCGCGACCAGGCCACGGTGGGGGCGCTGCGAAGCCTCGCCACCGACGTCGACACGTCGCGCATGCCGCGCGCCGAGTGGCGCAAACGCAACGAGGCCGCCGGCATCGGCGTCCTCTGAGCGCGTGGATCCGGCGGAGGCCCCGCTGTGGCGCGGATCGAACTGACGCCGGACCGTTCTACCACGGTGATCGCGAGCTGGGCGGCGCTGCCCGACCGCACACCGGTCGCGGCGACCGTCGAGGGCATCGACCTGGTGATCGTGCGGCGCGGCGACTCGCATTCGGTGCTCTACGGCCGCTGCCTGCACCGTGGCGCACTGCTGGCCGACGGTCGAGTCGACGGCGACAACCTGCTCTGCGGTCTTCACGGGTGGGACTACCGGATCGATAGCGGGGTGAGCGCCTACGACAACGCCGAGGCGCTCGAACGGTTCACCAGCTGGGTCGACGGCGACGACGTGGTCCTCGATCTGGCGGAGCTGCGCGCGTTTCGCGACCTCCACCCCCAGCCGTACGACCCCGAGGCGTACCAGGGTTACTACCGCGACCCGCACATGGTCCCCGAGGAGCCGTTCGTCGCGTACATCCACGATCTGGCCGCCCACGGGCTCGAGAGGTCGGGCCACCATGGCCCCGTTGGCGCGATGGGCGTGCCTCGCGACGCGCTGCCGAAGTGGGACGGCATCCAGTTCGTCACCGCCCAACTCGCCCGCTTCCCGCGCCTCGACGGCGACCCCGTCGACACGTCGGTGTGCATCGGCCCCAACGCCGACCAACCTCTGTGGCTCGACATCCCGATACTCGTGTCCGACATGAGCTTCGGCTCGTTGTCACAGGAAGCCAAGACGGCGCTGGCACGCGGCGCCGAGCTGGCCGGCACCGCGATCTGCTCGGGCGAGGGCGGCATGTTGCCCGAGGAGCAGGCCGAGTCGAGTCGCTATCTCTACGAGTTGGCGTCGGCCCGCTTCGGGTGGTCCTTCGACGTGTTGGCCAAGGTGCAGGCCTTTCACTTCAAGCTCGGCCAGGGCGCCAAGACCGGCACCGGTGGACACCTGCCGGGCGACAAGGTGACCGGGCGCATCGCCGAGGTCCGGGGTCTTCCCGAGGGTACGCCGGCAGTGTCGCCGGCCCGGTTTCCCGACTGGTCGTCGCTCGACGACTACCGCCGCTTCGCCGACGAGGTCCGCGACCGTTCCGGCGGCATCCCGATCGGCGCGAAGCTGTCGGCCCAGCACATCGAAGCCGACCTCGACGCCGCGCTAGCGATCGGCGTCGACTACGTCATCCTCGACGGCCGCGGCGGCGGCACGGGCGCGGCACCGCTGCTGTTCCGCGATCACATCTCGGTTCCCACGCTGCCGGCGCTGGCCCGGGCGCGGCGCCACCTCGACCGGCTCGGGCGCCGCGATGTGAGCCTGGTGATCACCGGCGGCCTGCGCCACGCCCCCGACTTCGCCAAGGCCCTGGCGCTCGGGGCCGATGCCGTCGCCATCGCCAACTCGGCGATCCAGGCGATCGGCTGCCTCGGCATGCGGGCGTGTCACACCAACAACTGCCCGGTCGGGATCGCCACGCAGAAGCCGCACCTGCGCGCCCGGCTCCCCATCGATGAGGCCGCCCACCGACTCGACCGGTTCCTGCGGGCGACCGTCGATCTGATGGCCGTGATGGCCCGGGCCTGCGGGCACGCCAAGCTGAGCGAGTTCGCACTCGACGACCTCACCACCTTCGACCGCGACCTCCACCACCTCACCGGTGTCCCCTACGGCGGCATCCTCCCGTGAGCGACCAACGCTGGCGGATACGGGTCAACCGGCCCTGCCGGGCCCGAGAGCCGAGGGCGCGACTCGGCCGTCAGGGCGTGCGGTAGCCGTCGCGCGTGAGGATGCGCACCGGGTCGGTGCCGTCCCACTCGGCGCAGGTCTTGGCGATCCCGCCGACAGCCTCGATGAAACGCGGCGTGGCCTCGGCCACCTCGGTGTAGAAGCCGAAGTCGTCGAGGGTGTCGAAGAACCCCACGCGCTGGTCGCGCCCCATCTCGGCCACGAGCTCGTAGCCGAGCCCGGTGTAGTGGGCGACGCTGGCGTCGAAGTCGAACGTCAACGTGCACAGCTGGTGGAAACCCGAACGCGCGCGGGCGAACTCGGAGTAGATGCTCTCGCCGTCGCTGTACACCTTGATCAGCTCGATCTGAACCGGACCGGCCTGAGCGACGGCGACCTGCATGTCGATCGTCGACACCGCGCCGCGATAGGTGCTCGCCGTCTCGTTCCGGCGCAGTGCGTGGAACGGTCCGACGCCGTAGACCAGCGCCCACCGTTCGGCGGCGGCGTAGAGGTCGTCGACGGCGAAACCGAGCTGGAAGAACCGGTAGTCGCCTTCGGGAAGGGGCTGCTGGAACAGCCGGTGCCTGGCGGCGCTCACCAGATGCGGCGGAGCTGCGCTCCGGTACGCCGCGTGAGGAGTTGCGCCTCGCGCTCGGCCGGGGTGACGGTGCGGGTGCCGGCCGGGAGATGGGCGAGCACGTCGGCGACGGCCACCTTGGTGACCGTCGCCTCCGGGTACTCGTCGGCCCGGTAGAACCGAGCTTGCAGGATCCCCCAGGGAAAGTCGGCCTTGTCGAGCCAGTTCCACACACCCGGGTCGCGCTTGGAGACCACGCACCTGAACCACCCGTCGTCGTCGATGTGGCCCTGGACGTCGTTGAGGCTCGACTGACGGTTCACCCAGTCGACGGTCGAGAAGCGGTCGTCGGCTACCAGGATCTGCCAGTAGAGGCACGGGTCGGGGACCGGGAACTCGACCACCAGAGCCTCGTCGTCGGCGATCTCGTGGATGCCGTCGTAGTAGGCCTGCTTGGTGGCGAGGCCACCGCCTTGCTGGATCCACTTCGACTGCAACAGGACGTTCTTGCCGTGGTGCTCGAGGTAGTAGCGGACCAGATGCGTGTCGAAGTGGATCATTCCCTCGATCCACTTTGGCATGTCGGCGAAGCGCTGCGCGAACGCTTCGGGCGTCATGTCGTCGCCTCGCACGTCGAGCCGGTTGATGGCGATCCGGGCGTCGATCTCGTCGATCCAGTCGGCCGCGCACTTGCGGACCAGGAGCGACACCACGCCCGGGTCCATCGGCCACCAGTCCCCCGTGTGACCCGCCGGCCGCTCGGCGCTCAGCACTACCCGGAACGAGCCGTCGGCGCCGATGGTGAGGTCGTCGAGCTCGTGGGTCGTGGGACCGCGGCTCGGCTTGTCGCCGCGCGGCTTGGTGAACGTGTCCATGTTCATGATCCGGCGCTGCGACTGGGTGATCTCGACGAAGCGCGACGTGCCCCGGAACCCAGTGATCTCGTAGACGCCGCCCTCGTCGACCTCGGTCTGGAGGTACACGTAGTCCGGGTTCGGGCCACCCTGGTTGAGCGCGAAATTCCACAGCGGCATGAACGCCGGGCGGGTGGCGTCGGCGTAGACGTGGCACAGGTAACCGCAGGCGAGGATGGACAGCGCCAGGCGGGTCATGTCCTGCACTTCGGCCTCGGTGGCGCCGTCGGGTCGCCAGATCTCGACCAGGTTGTCGACCACGGGGTCGAGCCCGCGCAGCTGTTCCTGCCAGGTGGGAAGTGCGTTCATCGGGAGTCCTCCACGGCGATGTCGAATCGCCGGATGTAGAAGTCGTAGTCGGAGCGGATCTGCTCGGTCGTGAGGCCGTACTGCTCGGCCGTGTAGCGGTGAGTTCCCTGGGCGCCCATGCGGTTGCGGTCCTGCCAGTCGAAGATCGTGTGCTCGGCGGCCGGGGTCAACTCCAGGTCGAGCCACGCGTAGATGCGCCGGATCGTGCCCCGCGGATCGCCGACGAGGTCACGGTGATGCACGTCGAGGAACCGGTCCTCGCCGATGCGGGCTCGCTGTTCGATGGCGTGCTCCATCCCCTCCCGGAGGTGTTCGCAGATCTCCCGGCCGAGTGCGTGCGCGTCGCGCTCGCCGTCGGGTGCCGGCAGGATCGTCGACACGATGCTCGCGTAGGAGGGCACGACCTTGCCGGGGTCGCGGTGCGTCATCACGAAGCGGATCTCCGGGTAGGCCGTGGCGAGCGCCTCGAGGTGGAACTTGTGGTGGGGCGCCTTGAACAGCCACAGGTCGGGCGGGCACTGCGAGCCCAGCAGCTTCACGACGCGCCGGTGGTAACGGTAGGTCTCGGTGAGGTCAGCCCCGCGCCACCACGCCCGGTAGCCGGCGACCGGGAGGGTCATCTGTTGCCCGTGGAACGCCATGCCGAGGACCTCGGTGTCCTCCATCGTGGCGTCGATCTCGATGATGTGCATGGCCTTGTACTCGTCGGAGCGGTGGGCGTGCGTCTCGATGAACGCGGCTCGCCGCGGGTCGTCGGCCTCGCCGCCCGCTATCGGCGGCGGCACCGGCTGGTTCTGCTCCCAGCCACGGAGGCTCCGGAACTGGGGGTCGAGCGACAACATGTCGGCGAGGGCCGTGGTTCCCGTCCGGGGCAGCCCGTTGATGTCGATCGGACCCCGGATCGCGACATCGTCGACCTCGGGGTGCTCGACGTACCACGCCTCGACCTCGAGGCGGTTGACCAACCGGCGTCGCAGGTCGCCGACCACCGCGGCGTCGGTCCCGGGGTGGAGATCTCCGTCGTGCTCGAGGCTGTCGAGCAGGACCACGAGGCCCTCGCGGAAGTCGCCCGGTCCGAAGTCCGACAACCCGGCAACAGCTTCAGCCTCCGCGAGCAACTGCTCAGCAGACGGGTACCGGGCCATCGGTCACGCTCCTTCGACGCGGTCGGGGTAGAAGTGCGCGGCCATGCGGCGGAACCCGTCGCGCCAATCGACCCGGCAGGGTCCCGTGATCGCGGACCGCTTGCGGTGGTCGCCGACCGATCCCCGCGACGCGCCCGGCACCGGTTCGACCACGATCTCGGCCTCGACCCCGAGGAGCCCGGCGAAGTAGGTCGTCCACTCCTGCGCGCTCACCGGCTGGTCGCCGCACCAGTTCACGATCGTGGCCGGCACTGTCGCGGCGTCGATCAGCGGCTCGAGGTGCGCCGCGATGTCGTCGTCGTGGATCGGGCTGTACGGCAGCGGATCCCACCGCAGCCGGACCGGCTGCCCGGCGACGAGCGCCTGCATGTGCCAGAGCGGAAGCCCGCCCCGCTCGCCGTAGGCCGCACCCATCCGGGCGATCGTGACCGGTAGGCCGAACGACCGGGCACAGTAGCGGGCCACCGCTTCCTCGGCGATCTTCGAGATCGAGTACGGCGCTTGCATCGGCAACAGTTGGTCGCCGACCGGATCGGTCTCGACGGACGCGTGCCACGGGTCCTCGTGGGGCTTGTACACCGTCAACGTCGACATCACGAGCGCCGCCTTCGCCGTTCGGCAGTGTTCGAGCACGAACCCGGTGCCCTCGGCGTTCACGCGCAGGGCCTGCTCGTAGTCATCGGCGCTGAAGTCGGCGGCCACGTGCAGCAGGTAGGTGAAGTCGCTCGGCAGGTCGCCGAAGTCGCCGCTCGCGAGGTCGACGGCGCGGGTGCGCACGCCGAGCGCGTCGACTTCGGCGCGGGTCGCGGGGTCGCTGAACCGGGCGATCCCCCACACCTCGTTGGCGGCCACGAGCGACTTCGCCAGCCCTAACGCGATCCGCCCCGCGGGTCCGGTTATCAAGATCTTCTCGCCCTGTAGCACCCTCACCCCTTCGACGCGGCTCCTCCGACGCGCAAGCCCTGGACCCTAGATCAGAGCGACTACGTCGATCTGACCGAGCTGGTCGCTGGCACCCAACGTGTTCATCTCAGCAACCAGGTGAGACACCCGGCTTCTCAGGGCAGGACGATGGGCATGCGGTCCCAGCCGCGGACGGTGGTGGTGGAGGCCAGCGCCATGCCGGCGTAATCGACGTCCCACTCGGGGAATCGCTTGAGGAGCTCCTCGAGCGCCACGTGACCCTCGAGGCGGGCCAGGTTCGCGCCCAGGCAGAAGTGGATCCCGTACCCGAACGTGAGATGCGAGATGTCATCGCGGTGGATGTCGAACACCTCGGGGTTCTCGTAACGGCGATGATCCCGGTTGGCCGCCGCCATGATCAACAAGACAGGACTGCCAGCCGGGATGGTTGTCCCGTGGTACTCGACGTCGTGCATCACAAAACGGGCCGTCGCGTGGCCCGTGGGCTCGAACCGCAACGCCTCGTCGATCACCTTGGGCACCAAGGACCGATCCTCGACCACCTCACGGCGCTGATCGGGATGCTCGGCCAGCAACTTGGCCAACCACCCGATGAGACGCCCGGTCGTCTCGTTGCCGGCTCCGGCCAGCACCGCCGTGTACGTGAGCACCTCCTGGCGCGTCAAGGTGCGCCGCTCGCCGTGCTCGTCGTTGAACTCGGCGTTCAGGAGCTGGGTCATGAGATCGTCAGAGGGGTGCTCGGCGCGCCATTCGACGTAGTCGGCGAACATGTCGCCGCTCGCGACGTTGTCCTGCTTCACCTGCATCGGTTGACCGGGGACGGTGCGGAGGTTGGCGTCGGTCTTGTCCCTCACCGCCACCTGGTCCTGTTCGGGGATCCCCAGCAACATCCCGATCACCCGCATCGGCAACACCGACCCCAGCTCCTCGATGATGTCGAACCCGCCCGAACCCACGAGCGGATCGAGGCAACTGGCACAGAACGCCCGCACCTGATCCTCCAGCGCGGCCATCCGCCGGGGCGTGAACACCCGCGACAACAGACCCCGATGCATCGCATGGATCGGCGGGTCCTCGAACAAGATCACGCCGGGCGGCAGCTCGACACCGGCCTTGATGATGTCGAGGATGTCGCTGCGCGTCGACGAGAACGTCTGCCAGTTCAGCAGCCCCTTCTCGACATCGGTGTGCCGGGTCAGCGCCCAGAAGTCGTACCGCTCGTTGTAATAGGCCGGAGCCTCCTCACGAAGGCGCGCGTACACCGGGTACGGATCGGCATTGATGGCGATGTCGTACGGGTCGTAGTACACGTCGGACTTGCTCGCGACCACCATCGGTTCACCCTCCTACCGTCGGCCGAGCGGGCCCGGCGCCGCGATCTTGTCACCGAGGCGACCGCCGGGCGAACACCACGCCCAGGTCAGCGTCGGTGGAGCTCGTGCATGGGCACCCACGAGCGCCTCGTGGGAGAGTGGGCGACCAACCCGATACGACCGTCACGAATGGAGCAACCATGGGCGAGCTGGACGGCAAGATCGCCGTGATCACCGGAGCCGGTTCGGGCATGGCCCGTGCCACCGCCGAGGTGTTCGTGCGCGAGGGCGCCCGGGTACTCGTCGCCGACATCAGCGGCCGGGAAATCGACACGGCGTCGCAACTGGGCGATGCCGCAGTGCCGTTCCACGTCGATGTGTCCGACGAGGCTCAGGTCGAGGCCATGTTCGCGGCGGCGCTCGACGCCTTCGGGCGGGTCGACGCCGTGCTCAACGTCGCCGGCATCGGCGGTGCCATGCCCCTCGCCGACATCACCATGGAGGAGTACGACCGCATCATGGACGTCAACCTCCGCGGCGTCCTGCTCGGCACCAAACACGGCATCCGCACGATGCTGCCCACCGGTGGCGGGTCGATCCTGAACTGGTCCTCGACGGGCGGGCTCAACGGCTCGTTCCTACCGGTCAGCGTGTACACGGCGGCCAAGCACGGCGTGATCGGGTTCACCAAACAGGCCGCGCTCGAGTACGGCCGAAAGGGCATCCGGGCCAACGCCATCTGTCCCGGTTTCATCGAGACCGAACTGTCGGGTGGGCCCGGGTCGGCCGAGCGCTACCCCACTCTGGTCAAGGGCACCGCCCTGAAACGGGGCGGCCAGCCCCACGAGGTCGCCGAGGTCGCCTCGTTCCTGTGCTCGGACCGGGCCAGCTTCGTCACCGGCCAGGCCATCGCCATCGACGGCGGACTCTCCGCCAGCTTCGAGTGACGGCCCGCGGTGCCCCGGCATCGCCTGCGTCGCCCGACGCCGCCCAGACGGCGCCGGCTACGAGGCCTGGGTCGCGGTGCTGCGCCCCGTGCTTCGAGAGCACCACAAGCGAGCGGCTTGACGGGAGTCTCAGGCCGCCCTGATGGCGGAGATCTCGAACTCCAGTGTGACCTTGTCGCTCACGAGCACGCCGCCGGTGTCGAGGGCGGCGTTCCAGCTCACGCCCCAGTCCTTGCGGTTGATCACTGTGGCGCCCTCGAGCCCGAGGCGGGTGTTGCCCCAGGGGTCCTGGGCGGTGCCGGTGAGCTCGAGGTCGAGCGTCACCGGCCGGGTGACAGCCTTGATCGTGAGGTCACCGGTCACCCGGTACGCCGAATCGCCGGCTGGCACGATTGCGGTCGACGCGAACGAGATCGTCGGGTAGCTGTCCATGTCGAAGAAGTCGTTGCCGCGCAGGTGCGCGTCGCGATCGACGTTGCGGGTGTCGATGCTGGCGGCCTGGATCGTGACCGACAGGCTGGAAGCGGCGGGGTTCTCGACGTCGATGTAGCCGGAGCCGTCGAACTCGTTGAACGAGCCTCGGACCTTGGTGACCATGGCGTGCCGGGCCACGAACCCGATCCGGCTGTGCGTCGGGTCGATCGAGTAGGTGCCGGTGACGACGGGGGCGGCTTCGGTCAGTGTGCTCATGTCTGCTCTCCTTGTCATGGTCCACCGGATGTCGATGAACGAGAAGTTGATGTGTCAACATGATGCCGGACTTGAGGTAGACGTGTCAACTAGTTTGCGTGTATCGTTGGTCACATGTCCGGTATCCGATGGCTCGATGACGACGAACGCCGCGCCTGGCGCAACCTGTCGCTCATGCAGCTCCAGCTGTTCGCACTTCTGGGGCGCGAGCTCGCCGCTGACGGTCTCTCCTACCCCGACTACCTGGTGCTCGCGAGCCTCTCGGACCGCGCGGACCGTCGAGCCCGGATCGTCGAGCTCGGCCGCGAGCTCGGCTGGGAGAAGAGCCGCGTCTCGCACCACGTCACACGCATGGAACAACGCAACCTGGTGGACCGCATCAAATGCCCCACCGACCAGCGCGGCTGGTTCGTCGCCATGACCGACACCGGCCGAGCGGCCATCGAAGCGGCGGCGCCCGGACATGTCGATGTCGTACGCCGCCACTTCATCGATCTGTTGACCCGCGAGCAACTCGAGACCCTCGACACCATCGCCAACAGCGTGCTCGCCGGGCTCGCCCGGCTACCCGGTGTCGAGTAGGGCCGGCGCGCCGTGAGCTCGCCACGAACGATCAACGCCGTGCTCGACCGCGCGGTGGAGCGATGGCCCAACCAGCCGGCAGTGGTGACCGACACGGCGACGGCCACCTACGCAGAGATCCACGACCGTGTGCTGCGCCTCGCGGGCGGGCTGGCTGCGACGGGGATCGAACCCGGTGACCGGCTCGCCGCGTGCCTCCCCAACACCATCGACATCGTCGTCGCCTTTTACGCCACCGCACGCGTCGGTGCCCTGTGGGTCGGCATCAACCGCCAGCTCGCCGCACCCGAGAAGGCTCAGATCCTCGCGGACACCACACCGCGCATCCTCGTGGCCCAAGCCGACACGCTCGCCTCGCTCGCCGCCCGGGCACCGATACCGGGGCTCGAAGGAGTCGCCGTTGACGGCGGCGGTCGCTGGGCCGAACTGTGCGCCGGCGTGCCTCGTGATCACGACGCGGTCGAGCCCGCGGCGCCGGCGGCGATCGCGTTCACCAGCGGGACGAGCGGAATGCCCAAGGGTGTGATCCACAGCCACCACAACCTCGTGCTCCCGGGCGAGGTGCTGGCGGCCACCCGGGGTTACGACACGTCGTTCCGGCGGGGCGACTACCTGTCGCTGACGATCCTCAACATGGTCGTGTTGTCGACGCTCACGGCGGCCCAGGTCGGCGGCACGAGCGTGCTGCACGATGGCGCCAACGTGGCGGATCTCGGCGCGTGGATCGGCCGCCACCGGGTGACGGTGTTCAACGCGGTACCCACCACGCTCTACGGCCTCGTTCGCTCCGAAGCGATCGACCGCCGCGACCTCGCCTCGCTGAACGACGTGATGACCGGTGGAGCGCCGTGTCCCGAGGAGCTACGCGAGCGCTTCCTCGACCGGTTCGGGCGACCGGTGCACTCGGCTTACGGCCTTACCGAGGCGCCGACGGTCGTGACCATCGATCCCCCCGGTGACCCGTCGCCGGAGGGACGCAGCGGCCGACCCCTGCCTCACCTCGATGTCACGTTTGCGCCAACGAGCGGCGAGCAGACCGGTGGCCAGATCCTCGTCGGACCCGCTACATCGGGCCGATGGGCGGGCGCGTGGCGACCGTTCCTCGGGTACTGGAACCGCCCGGGGGTCGAGGTACCGGTGGTCGATGGCCGGCTCCACACCGGCGACATCGGGCGCTTCGACGACGGCCGGCTCGTCGTCATGGGCCGGCTCGGTTCACTCATCATCCGCGGGGGAGCCAACGTGTACCCCGCCGAGGTGGAACGGGTGTTGCGGGAACTGCCCGGAGTCGCCGACGCGGTGGTCGTCGGCCTGCCCGACGAGCGCCTCGGCGAAACAGTCAACGCGCTGATCGAGCTGGAAGCCGGGCAGACGACGACCGAGCGCACCCTCATCGAGGGGTGTGCCACCGAGCTGGCCCGCTACAAGGTGCCGGCACGGATCCTCGTCGTCGACACCATCGAACGCAACGCCATGGGGAAACCCGACCTGCGTGCCGCCCGCGCTCGCCTGGCCAGCGACACCTGAGAAAGTCGGTCCGCGCGGCCTCGGTCCTTGGGCCCATCAGGGCGTGAAAATGTGACCAGCGTTGACGTCGAACAAGGCGCCGGTGATGCCGGAAGCAAGATCCGACGCGAGGAACAGGATCGTGTTCGCGACCTCGTCATCGGTGACGATGCGGCGCAGCGCCATCTCGTTCGTGTAGTCGGCGAGCACCACCTCGTACGCGACGCCGAGCTGGCGCGCCCGCGCCTCGTAGAACCGTTCGAGCTGCGCGCTCCAGATGTGGCCCGGCGCCACGCAGTTTACCCGGACGCCAGCGGGCCAATTGGGATGTCACCATCGCCATGACGAGCGGCCAGACCGCGGATCGCATCGACTACCGAACCGACCGGGCCCTGAGCGACGAGGTGTTGGCCAACACGATCGTCGTCACGGTCAACAAGCGCACCCCGCTCGCCCGATCTCGTCATGCTCTCGCCGGTGTCGATCGCCGTCCGTGGCCGCAAACCCAACCGAGCCGACCCCGCACTCGACTAGGCGGTGGCGACGTAAGGTTCCGTCGACCGCGGCCGCCAGCCATGAGCGGCGGTTGACCGCAACGAGGAGATTGCTATGCCCGCGCCCCAGTTCCCGTACCAGGACGCCTCGTTGTCGATCGGGCCGCGCGTCGAGGACCTGCTGGCGAGGATGACCCTGGCCGACAAGGCGGGGCTCATGTTCCACACCATCGTCGCGCCCGGAGACCTCGACGCACCGGGAGCGATGCTCAACAGCACGCCGGCGCGAACGCTGGTGGTCGAGCACCGCATGAACCACTTCAACCTGCTCGGCACGGCCCCGAATCCACGCGAGTTCGCGCAGTGGCACAACGCGCTCCAGCGCCTGGCCGCCGAACGGCCCCTCGGCATCCCCGTCACGGTGTCGTCCGATCCGCGGCACCACTTCACCGACAACCCCTTGTCCTCGATGATGGCGGGGCCCTTCTCGCAGTGGCCCGAGCCGATCGGCCTCGCCGCCATCGGCTCCGAGGAGCTCATGCGCGAGTTCGCGGACATCGCCCGGCAGGAGTATCTCGCCGTCGGTATCCGGGTCGCCCTGCACCCCCAGATCGATTTGGCGACCGAACCCCGCTGGGGCCGGATCTCCGGCACGTTCGGCGAGGACGCCGACCTCACCTCTCGTCTCGCCGTCGCCTACATCCAGGGGTTCCAGGGCGAGGTGCTCGGCCCGCAGTCGGTGGCCATGATGGCCAAGCACTTCCCGGGTGGCGGTCCCCAGAAGGACGGCACCGACCCTCACTTCCCGTACGGCCGCGAGCAGATCTATCCCGGCGACCGCTTCGGTTACCACCTCGAACCGTTCCGGGCCGTCATCGCCGCCGGCGTGTCCCAGATCATGCCGTACTACGGGATGCCCGTCGGGACCGAGCTCGAGGAGGTCGGCTTCTCGTACAACAAGGCGGTGATCACCGGCATCTTGCGCGAGGAACTTGGGTTCGACGGTGTGGTGTGCACCGACTGGGGCATCGTGAACGACAACGACGCCGTCGCCGAGCTCGGCCCTATGTTCGCCGATCTGGCCAAGGCGAGGGCGTGGGGTGCCGAACACCTCACGCCCGAGGAACGCGTGATCAAGATCGTCGACGCCGGCGTCGACCAGTTCGGTGGCGAAGGCAACCCGAACGTGATCGTCGATCTCGTCCAGACCGGCCGGCTGAGCGAGGCCAGGATCGACGAGTCGGCCCGTCGGCTGCTGCGCGAGAAGTTCGTCCTCGGGCTGTTCGACAACCCCTTTGTCGACGAGGACCGCGCCGCGACCGTGGTGGGCTGCGCCGACTTCTTCGCCGCCGCCGCACGGGCCCAGCGGGCGTCGCTCACGTTGCTCACGAACAAGGTCGCCGCCGACGGGACACCAACGCTGCCGCTCGGTCGCGACTCGTTGGTCTACGTGGATGGCGCCGATGCGGCGATGGTGTCCGCACACGCCACGGTCGTGGCGACGCCAACCGAGGCCGACGTCGCCATCGTCCGCCTCAAGGCCCCGAGCGATGCGACTCTCATGATCCAACACGGAACCCTCGAGTTCTCCGACGACGAGATCGAGCGGGTTCTCGCGATCTGCAATCGGTTACCGACCGTGATCGAGGTGCACCTCGATCGACCCGCCGTACTCACGCCGTTCGTCGATGCCGCGGCCGCGATCCTCGGTAGCTACGGCGTCGAGCCGGCCGCTCTACTCGACGTGCTCTTCGGGCACGCCGCACCCGAAGGCAAGCTTCCCTTCGACCTCCCGCGGTCGATGGCGGCCGTGGTCGCCAGCCGCAGCGATGTGGCCTTCGACACCGAGGATCCGGTGTTTCGGTTCGGTCACGGCCTGCGTTACGAGTAGGCGAGGCGCGGTCTGGTCGCCGAGTCCGCCTCACGCGTCATAGGTCACGCCGAGCTGGGCCAGCGCGGCATCCATCGTCTCGGCGATCGCGACCGTGTCGGCGAGGGGCATCGTCTCGCTCTCGGTGAGGCCGGCGGCCAGGCACCGGTGCACCTCGTCGACCTCGAAGCGCAAGCCCTCGCCTTGCCACGAGCAGTCGATCCGCTCGGGCTGGCGGCCGCCGACGACCAGGTGATCGGGGCAGTGCACGAACGCCGGGATGTCGATGTGGCCGTCGGTGCCCGCGACACGACCGGTGCAGCTCATCGGCACCCGTATCGCCGCCTTGGCCACGCCTACGGTGCCCCCGGGATGGGAGAGCACTGCGACGATCGACTCGTCGACCCCGGTTACGCCCACCGAACCCCCGGCCACGACCCCTTCGGGCGCACCGAGGACGAGATGACACAACTGCACCGGATAGATGCCGAGGTCGAGCATGGCGCCACCCCCGAGGGCGCGGTCGAAGTACCGATCGCGGGGATCGACCTCGGGGATCCGGTACCCGAAGTCGGCCTCGACCATCAGCGGCTCGCCGATGCGGCCGGCGGCGATCAACTCCACGAGCGATCGGTAGGCGGGAAGGAACCGGCTCCACACCGCCTCCATGCAGAACACCTTGGCCTGGCTCGCGGCATCGACCATCCGCCGCGCCTGGGGCGCGGTGAGCGCGAAAGGCTTCTCGCACAAGACGTGCTTGCCGGCCTCGAGCATGAGCACGGTGTCGGACTCGTGGCGGGAATGGGGGGTGGCGACGTACACCGCATCGACGTCGCTGTCCGCGGCGAGCGCATCGATGTCGGCATAGCGGCGCGACACGCCGAAACGGTCGGCGTACGAGTCGGCTCGCTCGATCGACCGCGACACCACCGCCACGATCTCGCCGCCATCGGTCTCGCTCATCGCCCGCGCGAAGGAGGTCGCGATGCCGCCCGGACCGATCACACCCCAACGAATGGCCACCGCTTACCTCACAGAGTCGTCTTGACCATAGCGGAGGCCGGACACGGTCGCCGTCCGGAGTCTCGCGACGCTCGGTTACTCTGCACCGGTGTCCGACCTCGTCGATCTGAGCCACACCGTCACCGGCGGGGTGGTGACCTACCCGGGGCTGCCGGCTCCGACCGTCTTCGAGCACCTGGGCCGAGCGGCCGCCGAGGAGATCTACGGCGTGGGGGTGACGTTCCAGATCGGGATGGTCACGATGTGCAGCAACACCGGCACCTACATCGACATGCCGTTCCACCGCTTCGCCGACGGGCACGACCTCACCGGGTTGCCGCTGTGGCGAGTCGCCGGAGTGCCGGGATCGTGCATCGACTGTGTCGGCCTGCCGGAGATCCCACCCGACGTGCTCCACGGCCTCGATCTCGCCGGCACCGCGGTGCTGTTCCGCACCGACCACAGCCGTCACTTCGGCACTCCGGCCTACTTCGACGATCACCCGTTCGTCGCGGCGGAGACGGCGCGCCGACTCGTCGATGCCGGCGTCGCATGCGTCGGCATCGACTCGCTGAACATCGACGCCACGTCCGGCGACGTGGGTTCCGGACGACCGGTCCACACCGCGCTTCTGCGCGCCGAGATCCCGATCGTCGAGCACCTCACGAACCTGGCCCAGTTGCCGCCGAGAGGTTTCCGGTTCACCGCCGTGCCGCCCAAGATCTCGGGCATGGGCACGTTCACCGTCCGCGCCTTCGCCGAGCTCCAGCCGACATGAACGTCGCCGCACGGTGATCGCTCAGGTCCTCGCATCGGCGCTGCTTCCCGCGCGGTACCAGATGGCGCTGTCGCTGGGGTGGCACATCGTGATCGCGTCATTCGGGGTCGCCCTGCCCGCCATGATCTTCGTCGCGCACCGCCGCGGCCTTCGAGGTGACCCCGATGCCCTGGAGCTGGCCCATCGTTGGTCCAAAGCGAGCGGGGTGCTGTTCGCCCTCGGGGCGGTGAGCGGCACCATCCTCTCGTTGGAGATGGGCATGCTGTGGCCAGGGCTCATGGGCACCTACGGCGACGTGATCGGTTTGCCGTTCGCCGTCGAAGGGGTCGCCTTTTTCACCGAAGCGATCTTCCTCGGTATCTACCTGTACGGATGGGATCGGCTGTCTCCGCGTGTCCACCTGCTGACCCTTCTGCCCATGGCCGCGTCGGGTGTCGTCGGCAGCTTCTCGGTCGTGGCCGCCAACGCCTGGATGAACACCCCGTCAGGGTTTCGGGTCGTCGACGGCCAGGTGGTCGATGTGAACCCGCTGGCCGCGATGTTCAACCCGGCTGTGTGGCTCGAGTGGCTCCACATGTGGCTCGCGGCGTACATGGTCGTCGGCTTCGTCGTGGCGGCCGTCTACGCCGGCGGCATGCAACGGGGCCGCACCGACCGGTTGCACCGGGTCGGCTTCGCGATCCCGTTCGCCTTCGCCACCGTTGCCACGTTCCTGCAGCCTGTGGTCGGGCATTTCGCGGGCCTGCGTCTCTCCGATGCCCAGCCCAGCAAGGCTGCCGCAATCGAGCTGGCTCTCGACGCCGAGGA
Source organism: uncultured Acidimicrobiales bacterium (assembly GCA_964390555.1). GTDB lineage: Bacteria > Actinomycetota > Acidimicrobiia > Acidimicrobiales > SHLQ01 > CAVTWS01. Next base: position 20,387 of record CAYMJU010000067.1, read on the forward strand.
CCGAGCACCGCTGATCATCGGCGGCATCCTGATCGACGGCGAGGTCCGCTACGGAATCCGGATTCCCGTCATCGGGTCCCTCATCGCGGGTGGTTCACCCGACGCTGTTCTCCCGGGGCTGAACGACACGCCCGAGGGCGACGAGGTCAAAGCCACCGTCGTGCACCTCGCCTTTCAGACGATGGTGGGCATCGGGTTCGGCCTGGTTGGCCTCGTGACCGTGTTCTGGTGGTCGCGCCGCCGAGGCCGCGACCTGCTCGATCGACGCTGGTTCCGGAGGCTCGTCATCGCCGCCGGACCCGCGGCGGTCGTGGCGCTCGAAGCCGGCTGGACCGTCACCGAGGTCGGCCGCCAGCCGTGGATCGTGTACCGGGTGCTACGGGTCGACGGCGCGGTCACCAGCGCCGGCTGGGTCTGGGTCAGCCTCGCCGTCATCGCCGTGGTCTACGCGTCGATGACCGTGATCGGCACGAGCATCCTGCGCTCCATGTCAAAGCGGTGGCGCCATGGCGACACCGACGTGAGCGCGCCGTACGCCCCACCCCGACCGGCGGTTCCGGCGCGAGATCGGCGGTCCTGACGTGGCCGAGACGGTCGCCGCGGTGATGTTCGCCGGTGTCGTGACCTACGCCGTCCTCGGCGGGGCCGACTACGGCTGCGGCATCTGGGATCTGACCGCGGGCTCGGGCCGGCGCGGCCAGACCGTGCGCCGCCACATCGACGCCTCGATCGGACCCGTTTGGGAGGCGAACCACGTTTGGTTGATCTTCGTGCTCGTCATGCTCTGGACCGGGTTCCCGACCGCGTTCACCGCCATCATCACCACCCTCGCCGTGCCGTGGGCGCTGGCCGGCCTCGGCATCATCCTGCGCGGCGGCGCGTTCGTGTTCCGCAAGTCCTCACCGACATTCACCCAGGCCCGGATGCACGGCATCGTGTTCGCAACGGCGTCGATCATCACGCCCTTCTTCCTCGGCGCCATCGCGGGGGCCATCGCCTCGGGTCGCGTCGATCTCGAGGCATCCGACGATCCCTTGTACGCCTGGACCGGACCCCTGTCGCTCGTCGGTGGAACGCTCGCCGTCCTCGTCACGGCGTTTCTCGCCGCCACCCTGCTCGCCACCGCCGCGCACCGCGGGGGCGACGACGACCTGGCCGACTACTTCCGGTGCCGGGCGATCGTCGCCGGCGCGGTCACCGGGGCCGCTGCGCTCGCTGCCGCGGTCACGATCGAATCCAGCGCCCCCGCCCTGGCCGACGGCCTGCACGGCCCCGGTGCACCGTTGATCGCGCTGTCGACGGTCGGTGGCACCACGGCGCTCCTGGCGCTCAGGCAACGGCGGTTCGTCCTCGCCCGCCTCGCGGCGGCAACCGCGGTTGCTTCGATGGTCGTCGGCTGGGGCGTCGCCCAGTATCCCGACATCCTCATCGGCGCTGCGACCATCGACGAGGCCGCGGGCGCCGAGCCCACCCTCCGCGCCTTGCTCGTGGTGTCAGCCGCGGCGGCGGTCATCGTCGTCCCTCCGCTGATCTGGCTCCTGCGCCTGGCCGACCAGCCACCGCGGCCTGGTCAGACACCAGCAGGGAAGCCCTGAACGAGGTCACCTCGTCGTGTACGCGACCACCTGGTCGAGGGCGGCGCCCCACCGGAGCATCGGTCGGTCATCGGTTGCTCCTGGTCGGAGACGTTCAGCGAGCGTCAGCCGAAGGCGACACTGATGGCCTTGATCTGGGCGTAGTCGTGGAGGGCCTCGATGCCCTTCTCCCGGCCGTAGCCGCTGTTCTTGTAGCCGCCCAGGGGCGTCTCGATCGTGAGGGCGCCACCGTTCACGGCGACCTGGCCGGCGTCGATCTGCTCGGCCAGGCGCAGGCCGCGGGCGAGATCTCCGCTCCACACGCTGGCGATCAGGCCGTACTCGGTGTCGTTGGCGAGTGCCAGCGCCTGCGCCTCGTCGGTGAACGGCATCGTCACGAGCACCGGACCGAAGATCTCCTCGCTGGCGATCCTCCACGTCGGCGACACGCGCGGGTACACCGTGGGCCTGATGTACATGCCCTCGACCGCGGGATCATCGTCGTAGGCCGATCCTCCGACGAGCGGTACGGCACCCTCGGCCGAAGCGACCGAGAAATAGTCGAGCACCTTGGCGTACTGGGCCTCGGTGATGATCGGGCCGAAGTCGACACCGGGCTTCAGCCCCGCCACCTTGTCGACGATGCGCGTGACGAGCTCGTCGTGGATCGACTCCTCGGCGATGAGGCGGGTCGTCGCCGAGCAGACCTGGCCGGCGTTGGCCGAGACGACCGCGACCGCGGCGGCCGCGGCGCGATCCAGGTCGGCATCGGCGAACACGACGAGCGGGGACTTGCCGCCGAGCTCGAGGGTCATCGGGATGAGCCGCTCGGCCGCGATTCCGCCCAGGTAGCGACCGGTCGCGACCGAGCCCGTGAACGCGATCCTCCGGACGACCGGATGAACCGCGAGCGCGGCCCCGACCTCGGGACCGGTGCCGGTGACCACGTTGAGCAGACCATCGGGGAGGCCGGCTTCGGTCGCGAGGCGGGCGAGGCGCACCGACGCCGTCGACGTGAACTCCGATGGCTTGAGCACCACGGCATTGCCCGCGGCCAGCGCGGGGGCCGAGCCCCGGCACGCCTGGTTGATCGGGAAGTTCCACGGCGTGATGATCGCGACCACGCCATAGGGCTCGTAGCGGGTGTAGGTGTGGTTTCCGGCCCCCTGATCGATGGTTCGACCGTGGTGGGCTCGGATGATCCCGGCGTAATAGCGGAAGTAGGCAGCGGACATGTCGACCTCGGCCCGGGCCTGCGAGTAGATCTTGCCGGTCGAGCCCTGCTCGAGGGCGACGAGCTCCTCGACCTGCTGGCCGATCGCGTCGGCCACCCGGTGCAACACGGCCGACCGTTCTGCTCCGCTACGGCGCCCCCACTCGCGCTGCGCGGCCGACGCCGCCGCCACCGCCAGTTCGACGTCGGGCGCGGAGCCGGCGGCGATCTCGTCACCGGGCTGGCGGGTCCGTGAGTCGAGCGTGCCGAGATAGGCGCCACCCGCCGGTGGCACCGCTCGCCCGTCGATCCAATGGTCATGGCGCACGGTCATGTCTGTCCTCCGGGCATGCACACCGCCATTCGTGACGGCCGTCAGCGAGCCATGCTACGGAGGTTCACCCGCTGGCGAGAGCGCGGCGGCGGGCGGCCAGGCGGTGGGCTCCGGTACCGTGGGCTCGGTCGCGAGCTGCGGACGCGAACTGGCGCGCCCGGCCGCGGCGATCTTGCCAGCGGGTCCGCGGCTGCGCTGTACTGCTGCTCGGAGCGTGCCTCTCGATCATCGTGGGACCAGGCGGCGCCCCCGCGCCCGCCCGTAGTCTCCGGCCGGCACGAGCTGGAGGGACGACCCTTGACCGACTACCGACTCATCTCCTCGGACTCGCACGTGACGATGCCCATCGACGCGTGGCAGGACTACCTCGACCCCGAATTCCGCGATCGGGCGCCGCGGGTCGAACGCACCGACGAGGGCGACTTCCGCCTCTTCGAGGGCCAGCGCACGCCGATCATGACCCTCGACAACCTCGCCGGGAAGAAGCCCGAGGAGTTCAAGCTCAACGTCCGCAAGCTCGACGAGCAACGCCCCGGCGCGTGGGACGCGACCGAGCGGATCAAGGACATGGACCTCGACGGCGTCGATGCCGAGGTCCTCTACGTCGGCGGACCGCTCGCGTCACGAGACGATGCTCTCCGTCTCAACAGCGTGCGGGGCTACAACCGTTGGTTGTCCGACTTCGCCTCACACGCCCCCGATCGGTTGTTGGGCATGGCGGCGATCCCGATCGACACTCCCGAGCGAGGAGCCGAGGAGGTCCGTTACGCGGCGTCCCAGACCGGTCTCGCCGGCGGTTACGTCCCGCTGTTCCCGCCCGAAGGTGACTACGGCGACCACCGCTGGAACCCGCTGTGGGAGGCATTCGTCGACACCGGCCTGCCGATCGGGCTCCACGTCGGTGGCCGCCGACCCGGCACCCCGACCGCGAACCTCTACGAGAGCGCGCCGCGGTTCATGACCGGTTTGGTGATGAGCAAGCTCACCATGGCCGAGTCGGTCTCCGAGCTCATCCACGGCCTGGTCATGCAGCGGTACCCCGAACTGAAGTTCATCTCGGTCGAGGGCCAGATCGGCTGGATCTCGTTCTTCCACTACTACGCCGACCACATCTGGGAGAAGCACCGGTACTGGACCAGGAGCGAGCTGGAGGAACCGCCCAGCTTCTACTTCCGCCGCCAGGTGTGGGCCACGTTCATGGAGGACCCGGTCGGCCTGCGCGAGCGCCACGAGATCGGGATCGACAACATCATGTGGGCGAGCGACTACCCGCATTCCGAGACGACCTGGCCGAACTCCAAGACCCTCACCGACGAGTGGGCGGCCGGGCTCAACGCCGACGACAGCGACAAGATCCTCTGGAGGAACTGCGCCGCGCTGTTCGGCCTGTTGGCGTGAACCCCGAGCCGCCTACGGTCGTGATCCCCTCGCCCACCGAGGTTCACGAGCGCGCCGGGCGGTTCGAGGTCGTCGATGACCTCACGGTGGGCGGCGACGAGGCGCTGCTCGGACCCGTGCGCCGCCCGATCCTCGACCTGCCCGGCCAGCCGCGCCTCGTCGATGCCAAAGAGGGACGAGCGCCTGACGTATCGTTCGTTCGTACCGAGCCTCATGTTGCCGCCATCGCAGGCGTGTCTCCGACCGGCGAACCGGTCGACGAGTCCTACCGCCTCGTCGTGAGTCCCGACGGCGTGGTGATCGGGGCGTCAGAACCCGCCGGCGCCTGGCGGGCCGCGATCACATTGCGCCAACTGCTGACGAACGCTGCCGCGAGCGGCAGGGCGCGGTCGATCCCGGCCATCGAGATCATCGACGCACCCCGATTCGCCTGGAGGGGGTTGTCCCTCGACGTGGTGCGCTGTTTCCACCCGCGGGCAACGGTGAAGCGGGTCATTGACCTGCTGGCGTACTACAAGCTCAACGTCTTGCATCTCCACCTCAGCGACGACCAGGGGTGGCGGCTCGAGATCGACACCCGTCCGGAGCTCACCGCGATCGGTGCGACGGGCGCAGTGGGAGATCGACCAGGTGGCTACTACTCCCGGAGCGACTGGGCGGAGCTCGTGGCCTACGCCGCCGAGCGTGGCGTGATGATCGTGCCCGAGATCGACATGCCGGGCCACGCCGCGGCGGTCATCCGGTCCTACCCCGAGTTGTCGAGCCGTCCACCGGGCGCGGAGCCGAGCTGGCTACCCGACAACGTGTTGCACCCCGACCAGCCGGGCGTAGCCGAGCTCGTCGCCGACGTCCTCGCCGCGCTGGCCGAGCTGGCACCGGGGCCGTTCGTGCATCTCGGCGGTGACGAGGCGTTCGGCATGGACCCCGACGCGTACGATCGCTTCGTCGATGCCGCCCGCGCGTCGGCGAGGTCTCTCGGCATGCGAACGGTCATGTGGCAAGAGGCCGGTCGAGCCGAGGTCGGGCCCAACGACGTCTTCCAACATTGGATCAGCTTCGGCGAGCCGCTCGACGGTGCGCTGGGGTCGGGCGACACGAGCGCCATCGCCGTGCCTGACGGGTTCGACCTTCCCGCCGAGCTCTTGCCGGCCATCGCCGACATGTTGCAGGCGGGACGGTCCGCTCTCGATCGCGCCACCACGAACGGCGCCCGCATCGTGTTGTCCCCGGCCTCGCACCTGTACCTCGACCGCCCCTACGCCGAACCGTCGAGCGACCCCGATCAGGAGGAGCGTCGAGGCCGTGTCGGGCTCGCGTTCTACCCGGCGCTGACCATCGCCGAATCCTTTGCGTGGCGCCCCGAGGACGCGACCGCCGTGGCCCCGCACCTCGTCGCCGGTATCGAGGCGGCCGTCTGGTGTGAGACCGTGACCGACGCCGACGACCTCTTCTTCTTGCTCCTCCCCCGACTGGCCGGTGTGGCCGAGCGGGCGTGGAGCTCGGCGCCGATCGACGGTCGCGACGACTGGCCTGAGTTCAGCCGGCGTCTCGCCGCGCACCAACTGCACTGGGACGCCAACGGCTGGCCCTCGTTCAGCTCGTCGCTTGGACCCACGCCGACGCCGTGACTCTCGCTGAACAGAAGTTCGCTGAAGGTTTGCGCCCCGACACCGCGAAGAACGCGCGCCATTAGGTGAACGTTCGACGTCTGATCGGTCTCGCTCGCCTGCTAGCGCAGTCGAGAAATGCCACTGTCACATTGGAGGGCTCGCCTATCGGCTCGCCCTCTAAGGCTGCAGAGCAACCTACAGAGTGATCGGGCAGCGGGCGGGGCCGCGGACGGTGTTGGTCTCGACGAACCGCACGGCGTCAGGGTCGACCTCCCATGTCGGAAAGCGCCGCAGGGTCTCCTCGATGCTGACGCGGCCCTCCATCCGGGCGAGCGCCGCGCCGAGGCAGTAGTGGGCGCCGTACCCGAGGCTGACGTGGCGGTCGAACTGGCGTCGCACGTCGAAGGAATCGGGATCGTCGTACTTGCGGGGATCGCGACCAGCCGACCCGGTCAGCAGCGCGACCGGCGACCCGGCGGGGATCGTTACGTCATGGAGCGTGACGTCGGTGAGGGTGACGCGACCCTGGGTCGGCGACGGCGCCTCGTAGCGCAGGAGTTCCTCGACGGCATTGGGCACGAGCGACTGGTCAGCCACCAGTACCGCCCGTTGCCCGGGATGCTCGGCGAGCACCATCGCGGCCCATCCGAGCAGCCGGGCCACGGTCTCGTTGCCCGCGCTCGAGATGAGCCCCATCATGCCCATGATCTCGAGGTCGCTCAGCTTGCGCTTCCCATCGACGGGATCGTCGAGGTCGGCATCGACGAGCGCCGACACCATCCCGTCGTCGGGGTGGGCGCGCTTGGACCCCACGAACTCGAACATGTACTGGAACTGGGCGGCCTGGGCGGCTCGGGTCACTTCCGGCGTGCCCGCCTTCCCCTCCTCGCGAAATAGCTGAAGATCGCTCCACTCGCGAAGTTGGTCGTGATCCTCCTTCGGGAAGCCGAGCAAGGTCGAGATGACCATGACCGGCAGCTTCATCGAGAACTCCTCGACGTAGTCGAAGCCGCCAGTACCGATGAAGGGATCCAGGTACTCGGCGCACAGGTCACGGATTCGTTGTTCGAGGTCGGCGATCCGGCGGGGCGTGTAGGCGCGGTTCACGACGCGACGGAACGCGTCGTGGCGCGGCGGATCCATGTGGATCATCATGGCCGCGGCCACTGGGTCGAGGGGATGGCCGATCATGTCGATCGCGGTGCCACCGGTCGAGGAGAACCGTTCGGTGTCGAGCGACACCTCGTACACGTCGTCGAAGCGGCTGAGCGCGAAGAAGCCGAACTCCTCGTTGTGGTACACCGGCGCTTCGTCGCGGAGTCGGCGCCACGCCTCGTATGGACTGCGGCGCTGCGCCGCGTTGTACGGATCCCAGTGGGGTGCGTCGGTCATGTCGCGACCTTACAACGAGTCAGATTTGCTGCCGGTCCGAGCTGGCCCGGCCGCAGGCCTGCGCCGATGAGCGGATGCGACCCAGTGATGATGAGCGGATGCGACCCAGTGATACAGCGGAGGCCCGCTAGCCGTCGATCTCGCTGAACGTGTCGATCAGATCGATCACCGCCGGGCCGAGCATCACGATGAACAACGCCGGCAGGATCACGAAGATAAGCGGGAACAGCAGCTTGACGGGCAACTTCTGCGCAGCTTCCTCGGCCCACTGGCGGCGCTTGAGCCGCATCTCCGCCGCCTGGACCCTGAGCACGTCGGCGATCGGCACCCCGAGGCGCTCGGCCTGGCTCACCGCCGAGATGAAATAGCGGAGGTCATCGACGTCGGTGCGGGCGACCAGGCTTTCGAACGCGTGCTGGCGCGACACGCCCACGCGGACCTCCTGGAGCATGCGACGGAACTCGCTCGCCAACCGGCCCTCGTTCACCTCGGCGACCCGCGCCATCGCGGCCTCGAAGCCGAGGCCGGCATCGACGCAGATCGTGATCTGGTCGAGCAAGTCGGGGAGGCTCGTGCGAATCTCGGTCTGGGCGCGGTCGGCCCGTCCGGACAACCACACGTCGGGCGCGATGTAGCCGACCATGGCGAGCACGATCGCGACGACCAACGAGCTCGGCGTCGGGTTGGCGGCGGCCCGGAGCGCACCGATGATGCCGAGCACCACCGTGAGGCCGAGCTTCAGCCCGAGCACCCGCTCGACCGGCCAGGCATCGCCGAGGCCGGCCAAGCCAACCCGCTTCTCGACCCGCTCGACGACGCCCTGCGGGGTCAGCCGCCGGAGCCCGGCCGCCACACCATCGAGCATCGGACGACCGATCCGTTGCGAGGCCGAGCGCTCGAGGGTGAGCGCGCGCAGGTCGGTGACCCGGTCGCCGAGTCGAGACCGCCCGATCTTGCTCACGCGCGTTCCCGAAACACCCCACCACAGCAACGGAAGCGCAGACGCCACCCCGAGCGCCGCCACGTACACGCTGATCGGCATGTCAACCCTCCCCGTGCCCCGGCACCTAGAACTCGAGCCGGATCAGCCGGCGGACCCAGAGCCAACCGACGATGATCAATCCGACAGCCAACCCGAGGAGCGCTCGACCGACTGTCTCCTCGAACAACACATCCACGTACTCGGGATTGACGATCGGCAACACCACGAGAGCGACGACCGGCAGAGCGATGATGACGGCGGCCGACATCCGGCCATCGGCGCTCAACGCTTGAACCGTACGGCGCAGCGAGTTGCGATCGCGGATCGTCGCGGCGACGTTCCCGAGGACTTCGGCCAGATCGCCGCCCACCTCGCGGTGGATCTCGACGGCCCGTACCACCCAGTCGAAGTCGGGGCAGCGCATCCGCTCGGCCGCGGCGCGCAGCGACAAGGCGACGTCGCGGCCGAGCCGGCTCTCGGTCATGATGCGGTGGAACTCGTCCGCGGTCGGCGATTCGGTCTCGCGGGCGATCGTCTCGATCACCTGGGGCAGCGCGTAACCGGTCCGCAGCGAGCCGGCCATGAGCTGCAGCGTGCCCGGCAACTGGGTGGCGAAACGGTCGCGCCGGATCGCCGCCGTTCGCGACACCCAGGCTCGGGCACCCATCACGACTAGTGCGAACAACACGACGGCCACCACCGCACCACCGAGAAGGAAGCCGATCAACGCGGCAGCGATCCCGGCCAGGCCCGCCATCATCACGAACTCAGCCGGGCGCATGGCAAGGCCGGCGCGCTCGAGCGCGTTGGCGACCAGGCGACCGCGACCGCCGCGCGCCAGCACCCGGTCGGCAAGCCGCTCGGCCCCGGAGCGTAGACCGCTGATGGTAGGTCGCTCCATGTGGCGAGACGCGGCGGATCGGGCGAGCTGGCTTCGTCGCCGTTCCGGCGCGACGAGCAGGTAGCCGATGATCGCAACCGCCCCGGCCATGAGCGCCACGCCGAGCGTGCGGCCCGCGGTCGTTTGGACGAACGGCACCTCAGTACCGACCGTCGCAGTGAGCGGCGACGGGGCGGCGTCGCGTACGGTCGGCGCGGCGAGCTGCCTGGGCGTCGCCTGCGGAACTGCGGCCGGCGGCTCAAAGCTCGCCGTCGCCGTCGCGATCACACCGAGGTGTGACACCACGAGGCTCACTTCGGTCGGTCCGCTCGACAGCGGCTCGAACGCGATCACGTACTCGTTGGAGAGCGTCGATGCGATGCCCGAGTACAGCTGCCCGAGCGCGTCGGCGTCGTCGGCCTGGATCAGCCGCCCCTCGGTTGCCGCCGCGACGTCGGCTAGTACCGCAGGATCGAAGTCGTTCGTGCGAAGCGCCACGGCGAACACCCGAGCGTCGACGTTGTTGACCGCGTCGATCGCCGCCGCGCTGTCGATCGTGCTGACCGTGTCGTCGCCGTCGGACAGGATCACGATCGTGCGCCGAGCGTCGATGGCCCCTCCCTCGCCGAGCACCGACCCGGCGAGGGCGAGCGCATCGAACAGCGCCGTCTCGCCCGCGGGCTCGAGTTGGGAGATAGCCGCGGCCAGCGAGTCGGGGTCGGACCCGAGCGGCGCCACCGATTGCGCGGTATCGCCGAACGCGACCACCCCGATACGGGCGTCGGCGGGGATCTCGCGCACGAACGTGAGCGCGGCCTGGCGGGCCGCCTCCATCGCCGCGCCGGCCATGCTGCCCGACACATCGATCACGAGCACCACGTCGAGGTCCTCGTTGGGAAGTCGGGTCACGCTCACCGGGCGGGAACTAGCACCCTGGAGCACCGTGAACGCGCTGGTCGGAACGTCGCGGGCTCCAACCTCGGGCGGTAGCGAGACCAGGTACTGAACGAGGCCGGTGTCGAGCGTCTGAGTGGCGAGGACATCGATCGTCGCCGGGGCGGGCGGCGGCGTCTCCTGGGCCGCGGCCGGCGCACCCCAGGTCACAAGGCCGGAGACGCCGACGACGGCGAGCGCCACCGCGGCACGGGCACGCACCCGGGCCGTCACCGGCCGTTCCTCCGCAAGCTCGGCAGAATGTCGGTGTCGAACAGCTCGGCTGGAAGAACGAGCCCGTCGTAGGCCAACCGGTCCGAGAACGTGGGTCGGAGTCCCGTTGCCTTCAACTCGGCGGCCGGACCGTCGTGGGACAGGTCGAAGATGTCAGACATGGTGATGGTGTCACCCTCGGTCCCGGTGACCTCGGAGACCTTGGTGATCCGTCGCGAGCCGTCCCGCATTCGACTGATCTGGAGGATCAGATCGAGCGCCGACGCGATCTGCTCGCGAATCGCCCGCACCGGGAGGTCGAAGCCGGCCATCAACACCATCGTCTCGAGTCGCGACAACGCGTCGCGCGGCGAATTCGAGTGCAACGTCGACAGCGATCCCTCGTGGCCGGTGTTCATGGCCTGCAACATGTCGAGCGCCTCGCCGCCCCTGACCTCGCCGACGATGATCCGATCAGGCCGCATCCGGAGGCTGTTGCGCACGAGGTCTCGAATCGTGACCTCGCCGCGGCCCTCGATGTTCGGCGGGCGGCTCTCCAACCGGATCACGTGAGGCTGGGCGAGCTTGAGCTCGACGGCATCCTCGATGGTCACGAGCCGTTCGTGCGCTGGAATGAAGTTCGACAGCACGTTCAGCAGCGTGGTCTTGCCGGTCCCGGTTCCGCCACTGATCAAGATGTTCAGCCGGCCCGAAACGCAGGTGCGCAGGAACTCGGCGACCTGGGGGCTGAGCGTGCCCAACCCGATCAGGTCCTCGACCCGCAGGACCCGCTTGGTGAACTTGCGGATCGTGAGCTGCGGTCCATCCACCGCCAGCGGAGGGATGACGGCGTTGACGCGCGATCCGTCGGGCAGCCGCGCGTCGCAGGTGGGCGACGACTCGTCGATACGCCGACCGACCGCGCCGACGATCTTCTCGATCACTCGTCGCAGGTGAGCCTGAGACGAGTACCGGCTGGCGGCAAGGGTCAACATGCCGTCGCGTTCGATGTAGATCGCCGCATCGGAGTTGACCATGATCTCGGTCACGCTCGGATCGGCGAGGTACGGCTCGATGGGACCGTAGCCGATCACGTCGTCGCTCAACTCGTGCACGAGCGACTCGCGCTCGTCGCTGGTGAGCGGGATGGGCTCGGCTTCGAGGGCCGCGCTCAGCTCGGCGACCACGAGCTTGCGGAGCTCGACCTCGGTCAGGTCGGGATCGTTGATCCGCGCGCCGAGACGCACGTACAGCGCGTCTTGCACCCTTTCCTTCAGCGCCGCGAAGGGATCGAATGCGGCGGGTCCGGCGGGCGGCAAGTGGCCCGGCGCGGCAAACGGATCCGATGGTGGGTGACCCTGCAACCGCGCCAGGTCGACCGAGCCCCCGGTCTGCTTGAGGCGGTCACCAAGCTTCATCCCCGCTCCCTGCGGCGCGCCGTCGCCCCCCGGTCGGCGCGAACGTCGGCGATGTCATTCGCCAGTTCGATGAGTACTCGGCTCGCCGCGGCCTTGGGATCGCTCTCGACGAGCGGTACGCCGTGGTTGAGCGACAACGTGAACGCGCTCGTGTTGGGAATGCGGTGGGCGATGCGACAGCCGAGGGTCGCCTCGATGTCCTCGACGGTCAGGCCGACCCGCAAATCGGCCCGGTTCAACACGATGTGGCGCCGGATCTGGTTCATGCCGAGCATCTCCAGCACGTGAAGCTCCTTGGCCGCGGCCCGGATGCTCGGCACGTCGGTGCTGGTCATCACCACGAGGTCCGTCGAGCGGTCCATGGCCTGGAGGGCGAACTCGTCGACGCCGGCCGTCGTGTCGATCACGAGGTAGCGGAACTGCTGGGCCAGCAGGTCGATCACGCGACCGACGTGCTCGGCGTTGAGCTCGTCGGCCTCGCTCGGCATGAGCGGGGCACACAGAGCGTGGAGGTCGACCGATGCTCGGGTCGTTAGATAGGCCTTGAGCGAGGTGGCGTCGAGCTTCGGGCCGAGGCTCACCGTGTCGGTGATCGTGCGCGCCGGCTCGAGCCCGAGACCGGTCGCCACGTCGCCGAATTGGAGATCGAGGTCGAGGATCGCGGTCTCGTTGGGAGCGAGACGGGCCAACGCCACCGCCAAGTTCGTGGCGAGCATGGTCTTGCCCACACCGCCTTTCGCCGCGAGCACGGTGACGACGCGCGTGGTCGTGGCCCCGCCCGCATCGACGGGCCCAGCGATCCGGCGGCGACGGGCCCCCGCAACCTCGAGCACGTCGGCCACCACGCGACGGAGACCGGCGACGTCGGTTCCGGGGTCGATGACGCCCCGGGTGCCGGCCCGCAACGCCAGGTCGAGGGTGTTCGCCGTTCGGGGAGATATCAGTACCGCCGTGATCTCGGGGTGCTCGCGGTCGATGAGCTGGGCGAGGGCGATGGCGTCGTCGAGCACGAGATCGTCACCCATCAGGACGAGCTCGGGGGCGAGCTCGGCGATCTCACGGGCGAAGGCCGGCACGTAAACCGGCCCGCTCACCGGCCAGCGACGCACGACCGCATCGGCGGCGACGATCGACGGTTCGACATCGAACCCCGCGAGCGACGCCCGAAGCCAATCGACGACCCGATCGTCGGCGCTGACCACGACCACGCGGTTCGCCGACGCCGACGGCTCGGCGGCGCTCCGCACGGCACGCTGTCCGAGTTTCACGGTCCGACCACCTCCGCGAACAGCTCGTTGCTGCCGTCGATGGCGTATATCGATCCCCGGGTCCACACCTTGGTGCCATCGGTCGGCGCACCCGGAGGGTCGAGGGCGAGCCACACCCGACCGTGCTCCGCGGCGAAGATGATCCGTTCCGCGGACGGCGCATCGATGGCCAGGGTCACGAGCAGGTCGCCCCCCGGGGCGTCGGCGGGGCCCGTCGCCGCGTCGTCTGAGTCGTCGTCATCGTTGTTGTCGCTGGCTGATGGGTCGTCGAGCTGCACGTTGGTGACCAGCACCTTGTGCAAGATGATGTGCGTCGTGTTCGGCGTTTCACCGTCGGCACCGACGAGGTAGCCGTCGAGCTCGACGACGGGCTGGGAGCCGTCGGGCAACACCGGCACTTGTAGGCCGAAGGGATCGAACGACGCGAACACCGCCACACTGTCGCCGGGCTGGATCGCGCCGCCGAGCGCCCGCTCGGGCGACAGGGCCACGGTGATCTGGAGCAGGTCGTCGGGCACGCTGAAGTCGGCGGCCACGAAATCTGACGTGTAGGCATCGGCATCGACGAACCGGGTGGTCGTGATCTGCTCGCCCGGGAGCAGATCGATGGCAGCCACGAGACCGGCGAGCTCCTCGAGATCGGCAACCGCGTTGTCGACCAAGACCTTGTCCGGTATCAGTTCGGTGGTCACGCGATCAGCGATCTCGTCGACCGGCGTGCCGGCCGCGATCCGGTCCTCGACCACGAGCACCTCGACGGTCTGCTCGCCCTCGAGCGCCCGATCCTCGGCGCCCTGCACGAACGCCACCAGCACCGCCGTGCCGGCCACCGCCATGGCGATCGCCACCGCAACAGCCACTGCTTTCCGCTTCATCGGTCACTCCTGCTCTCGAAACCGTTAGACACACCCGGCGGTCTCGCCGGCCAACACCGCGCAGATCTCGACGACCCGCACGCCGAAGTCCGGACCGCCGTCACCACCACCGACCGTTCCCTGCGAGAACCCCTCGACGAACTGGATGTCGAGGTATCGATTGTCGGCACTCCCGGTGGCCCGGTAGCTCATCAGCCGGACCTTGGCGAACGCGACGACGAGGAACTCGGCGTTGCCACCCACCCCGGTGACCGCCTCGAAGATCGGGAGGTCGAACGAGTCGAGGGTGACCAGGTGAGCTAGCTCGCTGTTCAGCGTGTTGCTGAACGCGCCGGTATCACCCTCGTACCAGTTCTCGGTCGAGACCTCGCCGGAATAGCCGTCCATCATCCAGTCAGAGAGTTCGCTGTTCGAGTTGGCGCCACCGTTCAAGTCGAGCAGCCCCCAGTTGCCGGGCACGTCATCCGCGCCCGCGCACGCGTCGGGTTGATCGTCCTTGCCGTACTCGATCCGGTAGGTCACACCGTTCCCTGGTTCCATCGGCGGGTCGAGTCCTTCGAGCACGACATCGATGCACAGTGCAACGGGGCGCAGGCCGGTCACCGAGGCCGGCTGCCCCCAATGAGCCGTGGTCGTCGATCCGACCTCGGTCTCGGTGATCCCGACCGCGCCGGCGAACAGGCTGTCGATCGTGATCTCGGCATCGACGGTGACGTGGCCGGAACGAGTCGATGACTCCTCGACATCGCACGCCGTCATCTCGGCGGCGTCGTAGTTGTCGGCCAGATAGGCCTCGGCGGTGGCGCCGCAGCCGATGTCGCCGAAGGCGTAGTCCTGGGCCGCGGCGAGCGCGGCGGCGTCGGTCGACGTGATGAGCTGGCGCCGCGTCGCCCATGCCCGTCCCATGTCGACCACGAACGCGGCCACGGCGAGGAGAGCGATCATGCCGACCGCGACGAACGCCACCGCGACGCCCCGGTCGCTTCGTCCGGGTGTTCGAGGTGGTGTCACTCGCACCGGTGTCACTCGCACCGGAACGACCCCCGGCCGGTGAGGGTCAAGGACTGGGACCCCCAGAACGGGATCTGCAGGAGCGTGACGCCCTCGACGGTCACCACCACGCTCGTGGCGGTGGCGCTCTCGCAGGAACCATCGACGTTGCAGTCGGGTGTCTCCTCGAAGGCGATGCCGGCGAGCGCGTCGGTCACCCGCGCGCAGGCCTCGTCCTCCGATGTCGTCGGCAACGAGGCCAGGCGCGCGCCCTCACGCGCGGCGGCGTGTACGGCCTGCTGACGGTTGTACGCGATACCGAACTGGATGATGGCGAAGATCAACAACACCAGCACCGGCAACACGAGCGCGAACTCAGCCGCCACCGCACCGCGGTCCTGGGTCGGTCGGTGAAACATCTGACATCACCTGCCTGTTGGCGCTCACCCGTGGCGGCAGCCTCTGTTTGCCGAAGGCCGCTGACACGAGTCGATCACCCCGTGATCGCGTCGGCCGCGTCGTCGATCGCGCCCGCGATCGCATTGCGCAGTCCGGTAATCGCCGTGACGAGAACGACGGCGATCAGGGCGAGCAAGATGGCGTACTCCGATGCGACGGCGCCCCGCTCGCTCGTTTGGATCCGGGCCTGGAGGGCCACCCACATGCGTAGGACCACGACGATTCCTCCTTGACGGGTTGGCCGTACCTCGACCACGTGCCGTGGGCATGAGAGTCCGACACGTGAACACTCCGCGTCATCCCCAACGATGGTGAAACCACCCACTACGGTTGCATGACAGCAGCAACGGAATCGGCATCGATAACCATGGTGTTTCGTCGGACCTCAACCCATCGATGGCAGTAGTGTCAAACCACAACCCGAAGGCATCTTGCTCGCAACGAGCGCCGAGGGTGACCAGGAGGGCGAGCCGATAGGCGAGCCCTCGAATGTGATAGTGGCATTTCTCGACTGCGCTAGCAGGCGAGCGAGACCGATCGCACGTCGAACGTTCGCCAAGTGGCGCTCGTTCTGAGAGTGGAGCGGATATGGCGAGCGGAGCGCCAAACCTGAGATTCCGGCTGGTTCCCAGGCCCGCACGCGAACCGAGCTACGGGCTCGTCGAACGCCGTGGAACCGCGACCACCTCCTACAACGGGCCCGACCGGCGCACCGAACACCTCGCAGCCGGCCTCGGACCATCACCCACCGCGTGCGGCCTTGCCGGTGGGCTGATCGTTGCCACCATCGCGCTTTCGACCGTGTTGGGGCACCGCGGCGACCAGACCGCCGCCACCGAGCTCGCCCCCCGGCTCGCCGACGCGGTGCTCGACGGCATGGCCATCGCCTGCGCCGTTGCCGCGGCCATCGTGGCCCGGCAGCGCTGGAAGGTCCGCCGCGACGTCTTGTCGATCGCGGTCGGCACCGCCCTCTCGCTTGTGGGCGCACTGGTCGTGCTCGAACCGCTCGTCGAAGGTTACGCGCTCGCGATTCCTCAACCGTCGCCGCTCGCCGCCGGCGGGCGGCTCGCCATCATGGCGGTTGTCGGCCACGCACTCGTCGGTCCCGAGGTGCGTTCGCGGGCTCGGTTCTCGACGTCGCTGCTCGGCTACGGCGCACTCGCGGCTGCGATTGCGGTCGTGTTGTCGGTCCCCGTGGTGCGCGAGCACGCCTTCGCGCCGGGCTCGGCCTGGGTCGCCGCCCTGATAGCTGCGATCGTGCTGGGCTGGCTCGCGCTCGCCGCCCGATCCGGGCGCGCCGGCATGCTGCGGCGGTCGCCGATCCACACGTGGATTGGCGTGGCCATGCTCGCGCTCGCCTTGTCAGACATCGCCCTTTTCACCTACTCAGACGCCACGGGCCAGACCTTCGGCCGCGCCGTGCGGCTCGGTGGCATCATCGCCGCGCTGCACGCTCTAGCGGTCGAGCTCCGGCAGATGCTCGTGGTACACACGAGCCTCCGGCTCGAGGCCCGACATGTGCTCGCCCGGACAATCGATCGGCTGGTCCAGCAGAGTCAGCGTCACAGCGAGGTGATCCACGACGCCTCGTCCGCGCTGCTGGCCATCCAGGGCGCGATCGGCGGCCTCGAGCACGACGCCCATGACGAGGCCCACCAGGCCCGCGTGATCGCCGCGCTCCAAGGCGAGGTCGCCCGCCTCCGGTCGCTGGTCACGACCCAACCCGAACCGGTCCGCCTGGTGCCGTTCGATCTGGTCGCGCTGGTCGAGCCGATGGTGGTCTGCTACCAGGCGAGCGGCCAGCCGGTGAGTGTTGCGGTCAGCCGACCCGAAGTCGTAGCGGTCGGCCGGCCCGGCGACACCGGCGAGGTCGTGCAGAACCTGATCGACAACGCGTTGCGGCACGCCGCCGGCACCCCCGTCCATGTGGGGGTCGCGGTTCGCGACGGCCACGCCCACGTGTCGGTGAGCGATGGTGGTCCGGGGATCGACCCGACCAAGCTCGATCGTGTCGTCGAATGGGGCTACCAGGGCGATCCCGACGCCGCGACCGGATCCGGTCTCGGGCTGTTCGTGGCCCTGCGCCTGATGGAACAGCAAGGGGGCGAGCTCACGTTGGCGAACCGGCCGCTGGGTGGGTTGCGGTGCGACGTCGAGTTGCCGCTGGCGGCGAGCGGGACTGTGGCCGGGACTGTGGCCCGCGCTGTGGCCCTGACTGTGGCCGAGGCGGGCGGTCGAACGTGGCCCGGGTAGCGATCATCGACGATCACGCCCTGCTGGCCGAGTCGCTGGCCGGCGCATTGAACCGCGGCGGCCATGATGCAACCGTGATCGATCTCACCGACCCCGACCGGATCGTCCTCGCGTGCCGCGAGGCCGACTGCGACCTCGTGCTCGTCGACTTGCATCTCGGCGACCGGGGTTCGGCGCAACCGACCGTGCGGGCGCTCGTCGAAGCGGGCCGCGAGGTGGTCGTGCTCACCGGGGTCACCGACCCCATCGAGTTGGCCGAGGTGCTCGAGGCCGGCGCGCGGGGCGTGATCGGCAAGTCTGTCGATCTCGACGTGTTGCTGGCCGAGGTCGAGGGTGCCCTGAACGGAGGACCGATCGCACCACCGGCGTCCGAGCGAGCCCGATGGGAGGCGGAGTTGGCGGCGAGCCGCCTCGAGCAGAAGAACCAGCGCGCCGACTTCGATCGGCTCACCCCGCGCGAACAGGCCGTCCTCGCCCGACTGATGACCGGCATGGCCGCAGCCGAGATCGCCGACGTCGAGTACGTCTCGATCGAGACCGTTCGCAGCCAGATCAAGGCGATCCGGCAAAAGCTCGGTGTGCCGTCCCAGCTCGCGGCGGTGACCCGAGCCAACCACGCCGGCTGGATCCCACCTCGCCCCACAGACCGGTGCCGTCCGGAATAGCGCGTACCCAGCTCACGGGTTGCGCTAGGTCATCGTCTTCGACTGAGGACGTGCTTCCTCGGTCCGGGCGCGCTGCCGGAATCGTGTCATGTCCATGGGCGGCCAGTTCGGGTATCGCGCCGGACCCTTGCCGCCGGTGAGGATCTCGAAGATGCCGTGGCCGGAGATGCCCTCGTACTCGAAGCGCATCAGCTGGTCGATCGACATCGCGTTGCCCTCGAGCTCGACGAGCTCGTCGCGATCGGTGCTGTCCCAGGGGAAATGGAGGAAGTACTCGCCGGCACCACGATCCTCGACGCTCACCTTCGGCAACGGCCGGCCGTAGTAGACGTTGACGTCCTGCTGGCGCGAGTCGCCGGTCACCCGGTGCTCGATGCCGTCCTCGTCGGTGAACGCCAGCACGGTCCTCGCCGGTCGCTTCCGGTCGCCGTCGAACTCGGTCTCGTGGTCGATCTTCACGAAGCGCTTCGACAGCGTGCCATCGACGTGGGTGATGCCACCATCGACATAGAGCACCGTGCCGTCGTGCGACTCGATGACCCAGGCCTGAATGGCGCGGTCTTCGAAGCCGATGTCGAGCCAGAGCCAGAAGTCCAGCTCATCGGCGATGCGGACGCCGAAGGTGCGGTCGCGGCCCCCCGGGAAGCCATCGACGGAGATCCGTTCGCCGTCTATCTGCACCCAGCCGCTCCAGAGCCCCGATTCCTTCATGTGATACATGTCCACCAGGACTCGACCATCGACGACGATGTGCATGGGGAGCAGCTCCCACATCGGGGCGCGGGGCACGTACTCCATGTCCCACTCGATCCCGGAGTCGTTGGGGTCCAGTTCGAGCCGCCAACGCTTCAGCGGCTCGAGGCAGGTCCACCGCATCGGCCCGGAGCGGAGCTCGTCCTGGTCCGACGCTGTGATCCTGCGCCCACCCGTAAAGTCCCAGTGCCGACCATCGGCCAGCGCAACCTTGCCGTAGGAGTTCGAACGCCCTTGGTTGGGGTTGTTCCCGTAGCCGCTGGTCACGAGCATCGATGCGTCGCTCGAGTGAACGAAGAAGTAACAGCGGTCCGACCAGCTGCCGTCGGGGTGGTGCATCTGGTCGAACGGCCGCGGGAGCTGATGGGTGAATCGCTCGTCGGCGGCGGAGTAGCCCATGGTGGTCCTTCAGTGTGAGGCGCCGGTCAAGCCCGGCTCGGTGGTCCGCGCATGTGTTCAACCCGGCTACATGACACCATGGCGATCGACTATGCAAGCGACGTTCGACGGCGACGATACCGAGGCTGCGTACTGATGGTGTCGGCGACCCCCCTTCCCATCGAGCTGCGCTGTGAGCTCGGAGAGGGCCCCGTGTGGGACGCCGAACGCGGGGTGGCCCTCGTCGTCGACATCGACCCCGGCACACTGTGGCAGCTCACGTTGGGGTCGGCTTCGGTGGCGACCGAGCTTCTTCGTTGTGGCACGACGCTCGGAGCGGCCGCGCCCGCTGTGGGCGGCGGCTTCCTCCTCGCCGCCGGCAAGGTCCTGCGCCACGTCGACGAGGGCGGGCTGACCGTGCGTGAGTTCCCGCTCGTGCCCGATTCGGTGGCGAGCCGGCTGAACGACGGCGCCACCGATCCGGCCGGCCGCTATCTCGTGGGGAGCCTGGCCCAGGATGGGCGCCGGGGCGAGGAGCGGCTGTGGCGGCTCGAGCCCGATGGCACCGCCACGGCCCTCGACGACGATCTCACGCTCTCCAATGGTCTCGGCTGGTCCCCCGACGGCACCATCTTGTACAGCGTCGACAGCGTGCCCGGCACGATCTGGTTCCGCGACTACGACGCCGGCTCCGACCGGATCGGCTCCCGCCGCCGGCTGCTCGACATCGTCGATGGCACTCCCGATGGAATGACCGTCGATTCCGAGGGCACCCTGTGGGTCGCCATCTGGGGTCGCGGTGAGGTCCGGGCCTACACCCCGACGGGCCAGCAGGTCGACGTGATCGCCGTCGGTGCGCCCCACACCACCAGCTGCGCGTTCGTCGGCCCGGACCTGCGGACACTCCTCATAACCACCGCCGGCAAACCAGTCGACGGCACGGCACCGACCTCGCTGTGCGGTGGCCTGTTCATGATCGAGCTCCCGGTCAGCGGGCAGCCGACCACAGCGTGGTCCCCCGCTGGGTGAGCTCGAGCTCCGGAGCGTCGCCTGGTACGAGGGCCTCGGTCGCAACGCCTACATCCACCGGGCGTGGATGGTCTTCGGGTGCCTTCAGGGCGCCCGTCTCCAACAGCAGACGACATGCGAGGGGAACAAACGTGGACATCGAGCAGCTGATCGCCGGCCTGACGCTGGACGAGAAGGCGGCGCTCACCGCCGGGTTCGACCTGTGGAACATCCCGGGTGTGGAGCGCCTCGGGATCCCCCAGGTCCGCGTCACCGACGGCCCGAATGGCGCGCGGGGCTCGGCCCTGCTCGGCGCGGGCAGCGTGACGGCGGCGTGCGTTCCGTGCGGGGCCGCGCTCGGCGCCACATGGGACCCGTCCCTCGTGGAAGAGGTGGGTGCGCTGATCGGCCGCGAGGCGCGCACCAAGTCGTGCCGCTTCCTCCTCGCCCCGACGATCAACCTGCACCGTTCCCCCATCGCCGGACGGAACTTCGAGTGCTACTCGGAGGACCCGTTGCTGTCGGGGAAGACCGCGGCCGGGTTCGTGCGCGGCGTGCAATCCCAGGGCGTCGCGGCCACGCCCAAGCACTACGTCGGAAACGACGCCGAGTTCGAACGGTCCACCATGAGCTCGGACATCGACGAGCGGACCCTGCGCGAGCTGTACCTCCGCCCGTTCGAGTTGGCGGTCACCGAAGGCGGCGCCCTGGCCCTGATGACCGGCTACAACCGGCTCCACGGCACCTTCATGACCGAGCACGCCGAGATGCTCACCGCGATCCTGCGCGACGAGTGGGGGTTCGAGGGGATCGTGATGACCGACTGGTTCGGCCTGGGCGACACCGTCGTTTCCTCGGCCGCCGGTCTCGACCTCGAGATGCCCGGACCGAGCCGGTTCTTTGGGCAACATCTCGCCGACGCCGTACGCGGGGGCCAGGTCCACGAGTTGCAGCTCGACACCATGGTCCGCCGCTGGCTCACCGTCCTCGACCGTCTGGCCGCGTGGAACGACGTCCCCCCGACCGAAGAGTCGATCGACCGGCCCGAGGACCGGGTGCTGGCCCGGCGCGCCGCGGCCGACGCGTGCGTGCTGCTGGCCAACGACGGCGTCCTGCCGCTCGACCCCAACGCCGGTCTGCGCGTCGCCCTGATCGGCCCGATGGCCTCTCACGTCCACATGATGGGTGGCGGCTCGGCGAACCTCTCCCCGCACTACAAGGTGTCGCTGCACCAGGTGCTGGCCGAGAGGTTGGGTGACCGGCTGGCGGTCGAGCCCGGCTGTCGCATCGACCTGTCGACCCGCCCGATCGGCGGACCTTCGCTCGCGACTCCCGACGGCGAGCACGGCGTGCGGGTGGACATCTTCGAGGGTCACCAACTCCAGGGCGATCCGGTGGCGACTGTGGTCCGGCCCGAGACCCGCCTGTTCTTCGTCGAGACGCCGGCGCCGGGCGTCGGCCCCGAGTTCTCGTTCCGGGCCACCACCATCTTCACCCCCGATCGCAGCGGCCCCCACGTGATCACCCTCGTCGATCTCGGCCGCGCCCGGCTGTTCATCGACGGCGCCGTCGCGCTCGATTACGCCGATGCCGATCAGCCGCGCGGTGCCGAAGCGTTCGGCATGGCCAGCACCGAGCGCGAGGCACCGATCGAGTTGACCGCGGGTACGCCTATCCACTTGGTGGTCGAGTACTCATCCGAAGGCACGATGTTCCTCTATCTCGCCAAGATCGGGCTGCGCCCCGCCGCGACCGGCCGCGAGATCGACGATGCGGTCGCCGTCGCGGCCGCAGCCGACGTGGCCGTGGTGATCGTCGGCACGAGCGACGAGTGGGAGACCGAAGGCCACGACCGGGCGTCGATGGACCTGCCCGGTGCCCAAGATGAACTGGTGCGGAGAGTTGCTGCTGCCAACCCGCGCACCGTCGTGCTCGTGAACTCGGGCGCGCCCGTCACGATGCCGTGGGCCGACGACGTGGCCGCGATCGTGCAGATCTGGCTCGGCGGCCAGGAGATGGCGCCGGCCGTCGATGGCGTGCTCTTCGGCGAGGCCGAGCCGTCGGGTCGGTTGCCCACCACCATCCCGCTCCGCCTCGAGCACAACCCGACCCACAACACGTTCCCAGGCGCGAACGACCACCACGTCTACGGCGAGGGACTGCTCATGGGGTACCGCTGGTACGACACGCGCCGGCTCCCCGTCCGCTTCCCGTTCGGCCACGGCGGCAGCTACACCACGTTCTCCTGGGGGGCGGCCAGCGTCTCGGCCGAGCGACTCGACCCCGGCGGAGCGATCACCGTCTCCATCCCGGTCACCAACACCGGCACCCGCCGCGGCGCCGAGGTCGTGCAGTGCTACGTCGCCCCGCCCCGCGGACGGCTGTCGAGGCCCGACCGGGAGCTCGCCGGCTGGACCAAGGTCTGGCTCGAACCGGGAGAGACCGCGACCGCCCACATCGAGTTGAGCGAGCGGGCCTTCGCCCACTGGGACCCCACCAGCCCCGACATCGACACCCTCGCGGCCCGTGCCGGCGGTAACCCGATGCTCACCCGGCCGGCGGACCTCCGCACCGATCCGGGCTGGTGGATCGACGCTGGCTCCTACCAGGTGGAGTTGGGAGCTTCGGTGGCCGACATCCGCCAACGCTTCCAAATCATGGCCGGCCAGCGCCGCATCGGCCCCTGACCAACGTCGCCCCAGGGGCGATCGACGCCACGGTCAGCGCTGGTCGAACCGGGCCGCCAGCATCTCGGCCACCCCTCGCCGGTCGATCTTCTGGCTGTCGAGCCACGGCATCTCGTCCTCAGCGAGCACGGCAACGTATTTCGGCACCTTGTACGAGGACAGCTCGGCGGTGAGCCGGGCCGTGACCTCGTGGGGTTCGATCGAGTAACCCGGCCGGCACACGACCGCGGCCGCGACGTCCTGGCCACGCTCGGGGTGCGAGATGCCGACGACGGCGATGTGGAGTATCTCGGGGAAAGTGACCGCGACGACCTCGACCTCGCGCGGCGACACGTTCGCACCTTTGGTCTTGATCGTGTCGCCGATCCGGCCGGTGAAGTACACGTGACCGTCGGCGTCATACCAGCCGCCGTCGCCGGTGTGGTACCAACCGTCAGCGTCGAAGATCTCTGAGCGGTCGCGGCCGTGAAGGCCGAGCATCAGGCTGTACCCGCGCACGCAGATCTCACCGTGCTCACCCGGGCCGACACCGTCGCCCGTATCGGGATCGACGAGCTTGTGCTCCATGCCGGGCACCGAGCGCCCGAACGATCCCCTCTTCCCCTCCGGGAGCTCGCTGCGAGACACCTCGGCCAGGTGCGGACCGAGCGTCTCGCTCATCCCGAGCGAGCCCGCGAGCAGGTCGGGGCGGGCAGGGCGTTGCTCGACGGGCAACAACTCGGACATCTTCGAGCGGAGCTTCAGTGGCCGGTCCCAGAACGTCGGATGGTCGGCAAGCGACTTGGCCAGGTCGGGCCAGCAGATGATCTGGGTGACGCCCTCTCGTTCGATGAGGTCAAGGGTCGGTCCGGGATCGAAGCGCTCCTCGAAGACCAGCCGGGCCCCGACGTGCATGGCGCTGATGGCGGTGTGCGACAACCCTCCCACCCAGAACAGCGGTTGGGCCGCGTACACCACGTCGTCGTCGAGGACCTCGAAGAACTGGTGCAGGTTGTGGGAATGGCTGATGAGCGTCCGGTGGGCGTGCACCACCGCCTTGGGTGCCGCGGTGGTGCCCGACGAGAAGATCATCACGACGGGATCCGCCGGCGTCACCGACGCCTCGGCCGAGCGGAGCAGGTCCTCGCCGAGAGCCGGGGTCGACGCCCGGGCTGAGCGCAACGCGTCGTCGCCGGCCTCGGCCCAGCGGGGGACGTCGTCACCCCAGACGCGGATTCGACGCAGGAACGGATGGCTGACAGACCACACCTCGGGATCGGGCTGGTCGGCCAGACCGTCGACCGCGGTGGCGAGGCGCTCGATGTAGTCGTTGCCGAGCAGACGGTCGACGGTGTGGAGATGGGCGACGTCGGCGATCCTCAGCGTCGCGCCCAGCTCGCGCGCCTTGCTGAACGTGTTGAGCAGCACGGCGACCCCGCCGATGCGCCCGATTCCGAACAGATGGATCAAGAAGTCGGGTGACCCCGGGAACAGCAAACCCACGTGGGTGCCCTTGGTGACACCGGCGGCCAGCAACCCACGTGCGAGCTCGGCCGACGAGCGCTCGAGCTGGGCATAGGTGAGTCGAACGTCGCCGCGAACCGCTACCTCCCGGTCGCCGAAGCGCTCGGCCAGCGACCGGACGAACGCGCCCGCGGTCGGCTCGTGATCCGGGAACGACACCGATCGACCCGCCGGCGAGGGCACTCGGCCCGTCCCTGTCATGTCCCTCCTTCGGTCCGGTCCGGTCTCAACGCCGGTCGATGAGCACCGTCTTGAGCGACCGGGCGAAGCGCCCCGATCGGTCCGACATCACGCCTTCGGACTGGCCGATCCCCTGCCCGCCGGCGCGGGCCACGGCCTGGATAGCGATCCACGGGCCGTCGGGCAGGCGTAGCAGGTGGATCGTGAGGTCGGGGTTCGACGTGATGTATCCGGGCCCGAGAAGCATGGCTGCGCTCAACACGAAGTCCGACGACGCCGCCGATCGCACGGTCGGTGTCACCGGCTCGTCATCGACGAGCGACGGCCGGAAGTTCAACCACGTCGTGCCCCGACCGCCTTCGACCGCGCCGATGCGACGGGTTTCGAAGCACCGCAGGAAGTCGGGGCCCCGGAGCTGCACATCCCACGGCTCGCCCGCTTCAGGTGGCGGCGGAGCCGCGTCCTCCGGCCACGGCTCGGGGACGTCGGCGGCCGGCACCACATCGTCGTTCACCCGAAGGCGAAGTGCCGTCGCGCGAGCCACCGGCTCGCCGTCGTGGCGAACCGTCACCGCGACCGACTGGAGGCGCAGGCCGTCGCGCACGATCTCGGCGTCGACGCGCACCGGCGCCATTGGCACGCGCCTCGACATGTCGACGGTGAGTCGGGCCAGCTGCATGGGTTGGGCGCTCGGCAGCTGCTCGACGGCCCGGGCGACGATCGCCAACACGGCGCCGCCGTGCTGATTGTCGGGCGACCATGGTCCGGTCGCCTTGTGCGTCGGCACCAGCAGCCGGCCGTCGGAGTGGAACACCGGCTCGGCATCGTCGTCGGCGGCGAAACCGCTCATCGGAGCTCGGCCCGACCGTGGGCGATCACCGGCGCGCCGCCGCTGTCGGCCTCGAAGGCATACCCGCATGGGCCGGCATCGAAGACGTGCACGTTCAGCTGCTCGCCGAGGAACGTGGGCGACGAGAACCGCACGCCCAGACGCTTCACCCTGGTCGGGTCGCCCCCGGCCACCAGCTCGACGATTCCCTGGGCGCACAACCCGAGGGTGCACAGACCGTGCAGGAACAGCCGGTCGAAACCGCTCCGGCGGGCCGAGTCGAGGTCGAAGTGGTGCGCCGACCAGTCGCCGGACACCTCGGCGTAGCGGCGGGCCATCTCGGCGTCGACCTCGACCGAGTACGTACCGACCGGGCGGTCGCGGGCCTCGGCGGGAAAGGCGTGCTCGGGCGCGGGCTGGCCGACCGGGTCGCAGTCGACCCCGAGGAACACGGTGGTCCACCACTGCTCGGCCACCGCGGCGTCGGACGCGTCGAGCACCAGGTAGTGCAGCGTCACGGCGGTGTTGCGACCGGCAGGGCGGGCGCCGTGGCCCTCGACCCAGATCCGCAGCGGCTCGCCGGGGACGATCGGCCGATGCAGCACCACGTCGTGCTCGCCGTGCACGCCGCCGGCGGCCGACAGCTGGAACGCGTCGGACACCAGGATGGGGCGACCCCCGTTCTGGGCGTCCCAGATCTGGGTGACGATCGCCGCCGGGGGAACCGCACGACCCGCCAGCACGGCCGGCGAGGGGTCGTTCGTCGCGGCGGCGTAGCGCCGGATCAGGTCGGCATCGAGGCACCCGTCGAATGGCCCGACGCGCCGGCCGAGTATCACCACCGGTTCGGTCACGATGTCACGCCTCGGCGGGCAAGCGCCCGAGCTCGCGGAGGAACGGCTGGGTCCACACGACCCGCCCGGTCATGGTGGCGGGGTCGGCGGTGCACAAGATGTGCGCGGTCTCGACGATCAGCTCGATGTCCTCGGTGTCCTCCTTGGCCAGGTCGAGGGTTCCGGCGCCGGGAGTGGCGACGGGTTTGAATGGTGCCGCGGCGTTCACGGCGATCCCGTCGGCGAACAGCTCGGCGGCGAACGACCCGGTTAGACGCCCGAGCGCCGCCTTGGCCGATCCGTAGATACCGAATCCGGCGGCGACATCGAAGTCCGAGAACGGCGGCCCCTCCGGATGGGCGCCCGCGACCGACGTGAGGTTCACGATCCATCCCTGCCTGCGCTCGCGCATGGCGGGAATGGCGAGCTGGGTGAGGTGCATCGGCCCGAACACGTGCATCTCGAACATGAGCTTGACCCGCTTCTCGGGGAATCCGTCGAGAGGTCGGAGGAACGTGACCGCGGCGTTGTTCACCAATATGTCGGGCGAACCGACCCGCTCGACGACTTCGGCGAACATCTGCTCGCGCTCCTCGGCGCGAGAGAGGTCGGCCTTCACCGCGACCGCCGAACCGCCGGCGGCGTGGATCTCGGCCACCGTCTCCGCGAGCGAACCGAACACGCCCGGCTCGACGTCGACCGTGCGCGCCGTGAGCGCGACCGTGGCTCCCTCGGCCGCCAGACGTTGCGCGATGGCCTTGCCGAGGCCCCGGCTGGCGCCGGTGACGAGCGCGACCTTGCCCTGGCACGAACCCGGCATTCCTGCCCCTTCCGCGGTCCAGTAGAAAGAACCGATGGTCGACATCGAGATCGGGCCAAACGTACTTCGAGAGCGGCTGGCCGCCCTCACTGCGACCGACCTCTCGCGCCTCACCGGCGGCCAATCGAGCCTCACGTACGCAGCGTCGGTGACGGTCGACGGCGTGGAGCGTCGAGTCGTCGTCAAGGTGGCACCGGCCGGTCTCGAACCGGTGCGGAATCGAGACGTGCTCCGGCAGGCCCGGATCATCGACGCTCTGCACCGGGCGGGTGCGCCGGTGCCCGAGGTGTTGTGGCAGGACGGCGGAGACCCGCCCGACGTGCCGCCGCTGTTCGTGATGTCCCTCGTCGAGGGCACCTCGTTCGAGCCCCTGTTCGACCCGGCACCGACCGACGGTTCGGCCGAACCGGCCACGGTCGTGAGCGAGCGGCTCCGCCACGCCACCGACGTGCTGGCATCGCTGCACGCCGTCGATCCGGGCGCGATCGAGCTCGGAGAAGAACCCGTCGTCGGGATCGCACACGAGATCGATCGCTGGGTGCGGTCGCTGCAGACCGTCGACCAGAGCGCGGTCGCGGGGTGGGAACGTGTCGCCGACACGCTGCACGCGACTGCTCCGACGCCGATGCGACCGAGCGTCGTGCACGGCGACTACCGCCTCGGCAACACGTTGGCACGGGGCGGTCGCGTGACCGCGGTGATCGATTGGGAGATCTGGTCGGTGGGCGACCCACGCACCGACCTCGGATGGTTCCTCGCCAACGCCGACCCGCGCACCTACCGCCGGCCGTCTCCCTACATCGGGCGGTTGCCGGACCCGACCGAACTCGCTGATATCTACTCCGAACGGCTCGGCCGGGCCGTCGACGATCTTGCGTGGTTCCGGGCGCTCGCGTGTTTCAAGTCGGTGGCCATCTGGGCGCTGATCCTCAAGCACAACGCCCGCCGCGCCGACCCCGACCCGGTTGCGACGGAGATCGCCACCGTGTTGCCCGACCTGCTCGCTCGAGCGCTCGACCTGGTGCGTTGAGTACTCTCGTCCGGTAGGTCCCAGCGCCACGGATGCGTCCCACGCGACCTGGTCGAGTCACGAAGGACTCAGCGTCGCGCCGAGTGGGCCAACTGACGATCGAGCTCGACGGGCCGAGCCAAGAACAGGAGAGCCGACATGGGTGACGAGCCCTACTACGACCCCTACGACTTCGGGATCGACAGCGACCCCTACCCGGTCTGGAAGCGGCTCCGCGAGGAGCAGCCGCTCTATCACAACGACAAGTACGACTTCTACGCCCTCAGCCGCTTCCACGACGTCGAGAAGGGTCTCGTCGACTGGCCGACCTACGTCTCCGGCAAGGGCACCGTGCTCGAGATGATCAAGGCCAACATCTCGATGCCGCCCGGCATGTTCATCTTCGAGGACCCGCCGCTGCACGACGCCCATCGGGCGCTGCTGTCGCGGGTGTTCACTCCCCGCCGGGTCAACGAGATCGAGCCCATGATCCGCGAGTTCTGTGCCCGCACCCTCGATCCCAAGGTGGGCACCGGTCGCTTCGATTTCATCCACGACCTCGGCACGCAGATGCCGATGCGCACCATCGGCCTGCTGCTCGGAATCCCCGAAGGTGACCAGGAAGCGCTCCGCGACACCACCGACGAGGGCCTCCGTCTGAAGGCGGGCGAGATGCCACCGGCACCTTCCACGTCCGAACATGCCGGCGACGTGTACGGCGACTACATCGACTGGCGGGCCCAGAACCCGTCCGACGACCTCATGACCGAGCTCCTCAACGCCGAGTTCGAAGACGAGACCGGCACCGTCCGAAAGCTCTCCCGCCAGGAGATCCTGCTCTACATCAGCCTGCTCAACGGCGCCGGCAACGAGACCACGGCCCGCCTGATCGGCTGGACCGGCAAGCTGCTCGCGGAACACCCCGACCAGCGCCGCGACCTCGTCGAGGACCCATCGCTCATCCCGAACGCCATCGAGGAGCTGCTTCGCTACGAGCCGCCGTCGCCGGTCCAGGCTCGCTACGTGACGAAGGATGTCGAGCACTACGGCACGACGGTTCCCGAGGGCAGCGTCATGCTCATGCTGAACGCCTCGGCGAACCGCGACCACCGGGCGTTCGAAGATCCGGACCGCTTCGATATCCGTCGAAGGATCGGCAAGCACCTCACGTTCGGGTTCGGGCTGCACTTTTGCCTCGGCGCCGCGCTGGCCCGGCTCGAGGGCCGCATCGCCCTCGAAGAGGTGCTGCGGCGGTGGCCCGAGTGGGAGATCGACTGGGACAACGCAGTCCAGGCCCGCACCTCGACCGTGCGCGGCTGGGAGTCCCTTCCCGTCCTCACCCCCGAACCCGCGACCTCGCTCCGCTGACCGCTCGCCTCCAAGAAAGACCGAACGCGGCTCAGCCGAGGAGCTCGTAGTCGGCGGCCTCGGGAGTCAAGGTCTGCTGCCAGTACTCGAGCAGCGTGAACGGCCAGTTCTGCGCCACCCGTCCGTGGTCGTTCTTGTACCAACTGTTTACGTCCGACGCGCCCCAGGCCATCCGACGGTTCCCATCGTCGACCCGCCGGTTGAACGCATCGTGGACGTCGCGCCGAACCTCGATGGCACGGCGTCCCCCGCAAAGGGCGAGCCCCAGCAATCCGAGGATGTAGCGCACACCACACTCCGAGAAGTACACGATGCTCCCGTTGATCACGATGTTCGTGTTGGGACCGTAGAGGCAGAACAGGTTCGGGAAGCCGGGCACGGTGACACCGAGGTACGCCCGGGCGTCGCCCGCCCAGTGCTCGTGCAGATCGATGCCGTCACGCCCTCTCACGGTCATCGGTGCCAGGAAGCTCGACGCCGTGAACCCGGTGCCGTAGATGATCACGTCGACCGCTTCGGTGCCGTGGTCGGTGACGATCCCCGTCGGCGTGATCGCTCGGATCGCACCGCCGTCGAGGACCCTCACGTTGTCCCGCCTCAACGTCTGCGCCCAGCCACCGGTGTCGAGGACGATTCGCTTCGCGCCCGGCGGGTAGTGGGGCGTGCAGACCTCGAGGAGATCGGGCCGGCCCTCGAACTGGGCCTGCATGGACGCCGACAGGGTCTGGCGCAAGAACTCGTTGAAGGCACCGACCGATTCGGGATGACCTTCCCAATCGGGATCGACGGCCACCGCGGCGAGCGAGCCGTCGCCCATGCGCCAGAAGATGCAGAACCGCTTCCATTCGGCGTAGGACGGAAGGTGCCCGTACAGCCAACGCAGCTCCTCGGAGACCGGATTGTGGTAGTCGAGCGTCTGACCGGTCCACGGGGGTGTGCGCTGGAACACGAGCAACTCGCCCACGACCGGCGCGATCTCGGGGACGAATTGGACCGCGCTGGCTCCCGTGCCGATGACCGCGACCCGCTTGCCCGCGAGGTCGACGCTGTGGTCCCACCGGGCCGAGTGGAAGGCGGGACCCTCGAAAGATCCGAAACCGGGGACCGTCGTGGGGTACTTCGGCCGGTTGAGCTGACCGACGGCGCTCACCACGGCGTCGAATCGGTGCGACTCCTCGATGCCATCGGGGCCGCGAACGGTCACCGTCCACTCGACGTCGTCGTCGGACCAGACCGCCGACACGACCTCGGTGCGCAGGCGGAGCGAATCGGTCAACTCGAAGGCCGACGCGCAGTTGCGCAGGTACTCGTGGAGCACCGGCTGGGTCGAGTAGTGCAGTGGCCAGTCGTGGCGCTGGGCGAACGAGTAGCTGTACATGTGGCTCGGGTTGTCGACCCGACAGCCGGGGTACCGGTTCTCGAACCACGTACCGCCGACATCGTCGTTCTTCTCGAAGATCACGCAGTCCACTCCGGCTTGGCGGAGGCGGTGGCCGGCGAGGAGGCCCGAGAAGCCGGCGCCCACGACCGCGACCCGAACCCGGGCGCCTGAACCGAAGTCCGAGCTGTGCCAGGTCGGCCCCCGCCGATCCTCGCCCCGATGTCCCAACTCCTCCTCGAGCAACGGCAGGTACGCATCCATGCCGCTACCACCGACCGCGAACTCCATGATGCGCAGCACGACCTCGTCGGGTGGCGGCGGCGCGGGGCGGCTACCGGCATCACGGAATCGGATCAGTGCGTCGAGGGCGAGCCGGCGGATGGCTTCGGCCTGGTCGTCGGTGAACCCACCCCCCGGCATCAGCAGGGCCAGCGGATCCGGCCGCAACTCTTCGCGCAACAGGGCAAGATCGCCGGTCGCATAGGCGAGGGCCGGCAGCAGCGCCTGCACGTCGGCGTGCTGGAGGACGTCCCACAGCTCGTCGTCGGACGCGACGATCGGTTCGATCTCGCCGATGAACGGGCTGGACACGCGATTTCCGGTCAGGCGACCACGAGCGGAAGGTGCTCGTCGTTGTTGTAGACGACCATCGCGTGAACTCCGTGTATCCAATCGGCCCGAATCGATCTACATGTTCACACACCGGGGGCGGAGCGCGAGAAGATGACACGCCCACGATGTCCGGGGAGGACTCATGCGACTGGCCGACAAGGTCGCCATCATCACCGGCGCGGCATCCGGCTTCGGCCGCGAGACCGCGCTGCGCTTTGGAGAGCACGGCGCGTCGGTTGTCGTCGGCGACCTCGATGAGGCACGCGGGCGCGACGTCGTCGCGGCCATCCGATCGACCGGCGGGCACGCCGAGCTCGTGATCGGTGACGTCGCGACCGCCGAAGGAGCGTCGGCGCTCGTGGCCCGGGCGTGCGAGGCGTTCGGCGCCCTCGACGTGCTCGTGAACAACGCGGGCATCTCGCAGAACGAACCGCACTTCACCTGGGACATGAGTGAGGAGAAATGGGATCGCGTCATCCGCGTCAACCTCAAGAGCGTGTACGTCTGCTCGAGGGCTGCAATACCGGTGATGCTCGAACGAGGAAGCGGGTCGATCGTCAGCGTGGCGTCGATCGCCGCCGTGCGCCCCGTCGGCGGTGCCGCCTACGCGGCGGCCAAGGGCGGGATATTGAGCTACACGCGACAGGTCGCCCGGGAACTGGCGGCCAAAGGTGTCCGGTTGAACTGCGTGTCACCGGGCTTCATGCGCACACCGATGTCGACGGGCGAGCGCGACGGCTTGACCGCAGCGGAGCAGGACGCCCGGATCGCCGGCATGGCCGAGCGGGTTCCCATGCGCCGGTGCGGCTCGACTCGCGACATCGCCGATGCGATCGTGTTCCTGGCCAGCGACGAGGCCAACTACATCACCGGCCAGGAGATCGTGGTCGACGGCGGCTACCTCGTCAGCTGATCGCGGGCCACCAAGGGACAACGATGCCGACGAAGAAGTCAACGCCGCAGGTCGCGATCGTGGGGAGTGGATTCGCCGGCATTGCGGCGGGCGTGAAGCTTCGCCGAGCAGGTGTCGAGACCTTCACCATCTACGAGAAGTCGTCCGAGATCGGCGGAACCTGGCGCGACAACACGTACCCGGGTTGCGAGGTCGACACCGGATCGGTCCTCTACTCGTATTCGTTCACGCACCCGGACTGGACCCGAACCCATGTCCGCCAGGCCGAACTGCGCGCCTACCTGGAGAAGGTGATCGACGACTTCGGGCTCCGCCCTCACATCCGGACCGGTGTCGGCGTCGACCGTGCCGAGTGGGACGAGCGGACCCATGCCTACGTGCTCGAGCTCGGTGACGGGACGACGACGACGTGTCACGTTCTGATCAGCGCCGTCGGGTTCCTCAACGTCCCCTCTGTTCCCGATCTCCCCGGGCTCGACACCTTCGCCGGTCCGGCGTTCCACACGGCGCGGTGGGAGCACGAGCACGACCTCACCGGCAAGCGGGTCGCGGTGGTCGGGACCGGATCGAGCGCCATCCAGCTCGTCCCCGAGGTGGCCGAGATCGCCGACCGGGTCGTGCTGTTCCAGCGCGAGGCCGGATGGGTCATGCCCAAAGGCGAGCGTGATCTCACCCCTGAGGAACGGGCGGACCGGCGGGAGAAGCGGACGTGGCGACGAGCCCGGCTGAAGCAGTTGCGGGTGATCGAGAAGAGCCTCTGGCGGGCCGGCGCGTACCGGCCCGGGGCCAAGTCCAATACCGCCGGCGAGAACTTCTGCCGGTCCTACATCGAACGTGAGTTCGCGGATCGGCCGGACATCAAGCAAGCGGTCACGCCCTCGTATCCGTACTGGGGCAAGCGGGTGATCTTCGCCTCGACGTTCTACCCGGCGCTCAAACGCGACAACGTCGATCTCATCCCACGTGCGGTGAGCCGGGTCACCGAGACGGGGGTCGTCGATGCCGACGGGGTCGAGTACCCGGTCGACGTGCTCGTGCTCGCCACCGGTTTCCAACCCAGCAACTACCTCGCCCACCTTCAGGTCATCGGCCGCGGGGGCCGGTCGCTTCACGACCATTGGGCGGGTGAGCCCAGCGCATACCTCGGCATCACCGTACCGACGTTCCCGAACTTCTTCATCATGTACGGCCCCGGGACCAACGGTGGCGAGATCGTGTGGATGCTCGAACGCCAAGCCGAGTACGCCGTTCGAGTCGTGAAGCGACTTGCCCGATCGAACGTGAGCGCCGTCGAGGTACGCCCTCGGTTCGCCCGCGCCTACGACCGTTGGCTTCAATGGACGGTGCGCAACACCGCGTGGTCCGTGAGCAAGAACTACTTCAAGTCCGCCAACGGCCGGATCGTCACCCAGTGGCCGTACAGCCCGCTCGTCTACTGGGCCCTCACGAAGTCAGTCGGGCGAATCTCGGAAACGGCGACGCGGCGGTCACAGCGAGCCCGGCGACGCCCTCGTCGATAGGGGACGCTGGTCGGTCACGCGACCTGGTTCCGGGCGGCGACGATGCGCATCGCCTGGCGCCGCAGTTTCGATGCCGCGGCGTCGTCGACCCGGAACTTCGACTCCCAGCCCGGCTCGAGTTCGGCACCCAGCCCGGCGAGACAGAACCGGATCAGCTGCTCCCGCTCGGGTAGAGGTGCTCCGATGGAGCTTCCGAGGTTCGCGTTCATCTGGAAGGCGACATAGGCGAGTTGGACCGATGCCGCCGCATCACGGGGGTCGCCGGGCGCAAGCTCGCCGGCGGCCATGGCGTCCGCGATCAGCCTGGCCAACACCTCGACCACCGGTTCGCGCGCCCGACTCACCTGTTCAGGCGTGCTCACCGAGGCTTCGGCGACGAACCGGGTCATCGCCACGTTGTAGTCGTGGTCGGTGTGCTGGCGCGCGTCGGTGGCAAACGTGAGCGCGGCACCAAGCTTGTCGAGCGGATCGGCCCATCCCTCGGCCTGCCATTCGAGCAACCGGGCGAACACGATCTGCGAGTCCTCGATGAGCGCCACGAGGAGATCGTCTTTGCCCGCGAAGTGCTGGTACAGCGCGCGCAGCGACAGCCCGACCTCGTGGGCGACGTTGTGCATGGTGAGCGCATCGCCGCCCGATCGGCGGATGAGCTGCGCCGCGGCCGACACGATCGCCTGGCCGCGCTCGACGGCGCGATCCGCGGCCGGGCCGACCGAGCGTTGCACGACGCGCGCTCGCCAGTCACCCGGAGGGGGCGACGCAAGTGCCGTCGCCAGCGCCGCGTCGCTCACGACGCCTCGGGTTGGTCGATCCGGTCGAAGAAGAACCGTTGCGCGTTCGCGTAGAGGTAGTTGTCGCGCACGTCGTCGGACAAGTCGAGCTGCAAGGCCTCAGCGATGGTGCGGGTGATCGAGAGCACCGGCGCGTCGGACGCGAAGATGACCTTGGTCTTGCCACGCGTGCGCATGAAGTGCAGCAGGCTCTCGGGCAGGTACTTCGGCGCCCACGCCGAGGTCATCAGGTGCAGGTTCTTGTACTTGATCATCAGCCGGATCGCGGTGTCCCACCACGGGTCGGCACCGTGCATCATGCACAGCTTCAGTTCGGGGAACCGCACGCACACCCGGTCGAGGTGGATCGGGTTCTGCGCCTCGCCGGGAATGGGGGGTCCCGGTAGCCCGGTGTTGAGGGTGAGCGGCAGATCGAGCTCGCAGCACTTCGTGTAGAGCGGGTAGTACACGGCGTCGCTCGCCGGATACATGCCGTCTCCCCAGAACGACGGTCCGATCGACGCGAACGCGACCGGGTAGTCCTTCACGAACGACTCGAGCTTGCGCAGGGTGGGCATCGGGCGCAGCAGGTCGAGCCCACCAGCGGTGAGGGCGAACCGATCGGGTCGGGCCTCGACGAAGTCGAACGGGGAACCCTTCGCCTTGGACAGGTTCGCGGTGATGACCGCACGCTCGACGCCGTTGGCGTCCATCTCGTCGATCACCTTCGACAACTCCCACTTGCCGAAGATCGAGTCGTCCTTTTTGAAGTAGTCGTCTTTGACCCGGAACATCCACTCGGGCTGGTCCGAGTCACCGAAGTGGACGTTGATGAGGCAATCGTGGGCACGGCGAGCAGTTGCCATGGCGGTCCTTTCCCGGAATCGTGGGGGTTAGTCGGCGACGGTCGTGCCGAGGTAGTCGAGGGCGTTGTCGCGCATGATGCGCCGCACGTCGCCGTCGTCGAATCCATGCAGCTGCTTCAGGAACGAAAGGGGCTCGGCCAACCCCTCTCCGTGGGGCCAGTCGGACCCGAACAAGACGTGCCCGACGCCGATCGTGTCGGCCAGCGCCGCGAGATCCTCCTCGTAATAGGGGCTCACCCACACGTTGGTGCGAAGCACGTCGAGCGGATCCGCCGGGAAGGCCGATGGCATCTGGTTGGCCTTCTTCCGGAGTCGCTTGGCGAGGATCGCCACCCAATCCGAACCGTTCTCGATGCTCGCCACCCTCAGCGTCGGGTGACGGTCGAACACCCCGTGCACGATCATCGACGCCATCGTGTCGTAGATCGCCCGATCATCGACGAGCACCCCCTCGAGCGGGTCGGCCTTGCGGGCGAACGGCTCGAAATTCTCGTTCATGCCCCACGCGGCCGCGTAGCGCAGATAGCCGCTGTCGCCCAGGTGGAACGCCACCGGCACTCCGGCCTCGGCCAGCATCGCCCACACCCGGTCGTGGTCGGGGTGGCCGAACGAGCGGGGGCCGCCCGCCGCCGGCACCGGCGCCGGGCGGATGTGAACGAAGCGGGCGCCCCGGTCGAGCAGTGAGGTCAACTCAGCCTCGGCCAACACCGGATCGGCCAGCGACAGCATCGGCGCCGCGAAGATCCGATCGTCGAACGCGAAGCCCCAGTCCTCCTCGAGCCACCGGTTGAACGCCGCCAGGCTCGCGCACGCCGCCTCTGCGTCGTCGCGCAGCGCCTGCTCGACCCCACACCCGAGCGTGGGGAACAAGAAGATCGCGGCCAGCCGCTGCTCGTCGGCGACCTTCAGCCGCTGCTCGCGGTCGCGGTACTCCGGGTGGATCGGCTCGATCTTGGCCAACGACGCCGGGTCCACCCCTTCGGGGATCTGGCCGCGGAACAGCAATTCGGTGCACCCGGGCACGATCACGGGATCGAACGTCGGGTTGGCGATGAACCGGTTGACCCGGCCGCCGATCACGACATAGGCGCGCTTGCCCTCGTGCAGGACCTGCACGCCACGATTGCGCATCTTCGGGTCCTGGTGACGGGTGAACGCGTCGAGCGACTCGTAGTAGT
This sequence comes from uncultured Acidimicrobiales bacterium, assembly GCA_964390555.1. Taxonomy (GTDB): domain Bacteria; phylum Actinomycetota; class Acidimicrobiia; order Acidimicrobiales; family SHLQ01; genus CAVTWS01. The sequence goes on from CAYMJU010000067.1 coordinate 57,452, forward strand.
GATGATCGGCATCGATCGGTCGGAACGCCAGCTCCATCGTTTCTCCTCTGGTCACCGGTCGTCGCCTCGCGGCGCGCGCGTGGTCGACGCCGGGCTGGAACGACGTGGACTCTATGTGAGAACGTCGTTCCGGGCAAGCCTCCACGTGCGCCCTTGTCGCGAGTACCCTTGCCATCGGAGGTACGACCGTGACGTGGCTCGCCGATGTGCCCGATGGCGAAACCGACTGGGAGCGACTGGCCAGCCTCTGCCCAGAGGCCTTCGAGGCGCTGGCCGGGCTCGAACGAGCCGCGCGGGAGACCATCGACGCCGACCTGCTCGAACTGGTGCGGCTACGCATCGCGACGTTGCTCCGCAACCCGGCCGAGCTGTCTCGGCTCGGACCGATCACGAGCGTGCCCCAGGAGAAGATCGCAGCCTTGCCCGCCTGGCCGACATCGCCGCTGTTCACGCCCCGCGAACGAGCCTGCCTCGCCCTGACCGAGCAGTTCATCATCGACGCCAACGGTGTCACGGACAACATGGTGGCCGACGTGACCGAGCACCTCGGCCCCGAAGGCTGCTACGCGTTCGTGCAGGCGGTATCGGCGCTCGAGGGCTTTCAGCGCGCCTGTCTCACAATGGGCATCGCGACGATGCCCGAGCTCCACGGAGTCTCGCCATCGAGCCGATCAGGAGGATCGACGTGAAACCGAGGATCGCAGTCTCGACCGGCAAGGTGAACCGTTGGGGACTGCCCGACACGTCGGGCCTCACGCCGGCGATCGACGCCGCCCGCCGGCAGGTCCGCCGTACCGCCCACCACATGAGCACGGTCGACCCGGTCACCACCGAACTGGTGCGAATCCGCAACGCCCGGTTCCAGGAGTGCTTCCTCTGAATGAGCGCACGCAGCGCAGTTGCGCAGCAGCACGGTGCCACCGAGGACATGCTGGCCGCCGTCGACGATCATCCATCGAGCGACCTGGCCCCGGCCCAGCGGGCCGCGTTGACCCTTGCCGACGCCTATCTCGTCTCGCCCGCCGCGATGACCGATCAGGCCAGACAGGAGGTGGCGGCCCATATGAACCCGTCCCAGGTCGTCGAGCTCGTCCTCAAGCTCACCGGCTTCAGCAGCGACAAGATGTTGGTCGCTCTCGGCCTCGACTTCGACGCCGTCGAGATCTTCACGACCGACTGACCGCGGCCCGAGAACCCAGCGTCGGGGGCTGCTCCCCAAGCGGCACCAAGGGTCGAAGGTCCCCGTCGCCCGATCAGATCACGCGAGGTCGCGATCGGACTCGTCAGGCGCGACACCCGGTCGCGATCGGTTGACACCGGCTCGGCGCCGGTCCCAGACTCGATCCGCGCCGTACCGTCGACGCCAAGGAGGACATCGGCGATGGAGTACAACCCGTTCACACGCGAGATCCAGACCAACCCGTACCCCGCGTACCGGTGGCTCCGCGACGAAGCACCCGTGTACCACAACCCCAAGGTCGGGTTCTGGGCGCTGTCCCGCTTCGCCGATGTCGTCGATGCCCATCTCGACTATGGCACGTTCATCTCCAAGTACGGGCCGACGATCGAGAAGTTCGACGGCACGATGGACACTCTCATCGGCACCGACCCACCCGATCACACCTGGCAGCGCAAGCTCGTCTCACGCCTGTTCACGCCCCGCGCCATCGGTGACCTCGAACATCGGGTGCGCAAGATCGCGGCCGACATCCTCGACGAAGCGACCGCGCGGGGCGAGATCGACATCGTGCCCGAGTACTCGGGCCATCTGCCGATGATGGTCATCGCCGAGATGCTGGGACTGCCCACCGAGCCCCGGGCTCGCCTTCGCGAGCTCTCCGATCGGATGCTCGACCGCTCCGACGCCAGCGAGGAGGGCCAGGTGTCCGACGCCGCCTCGTCGGCGATCGGCGAAGCCCATGCGCTACTCGGCGAGATCGTCGACGAGAAGGCGAAGAGTCCCGGCGACGACATCGCTACGTTGTTGCTCACCGGCACCGTGCCCGACCACGACGGGGTCGAGCGGAAGCTGTCTCGCCAGCAGGTCGTCGCCCGCCTGCTCGAGCTGGTCGCTGCGGGCCACGAGACCACCGCCAAGCTCGTGGCCAGCGGCGTGGTCGCGCTGGCGTGGTATCCCGTCCAGCGCGCCACGCTCGTGGCTGATCCTTCGCTCATCGCCCAGGCGGTCGAGGAGATGTTGCGCTGGGACCCGCCGTCGCACTACCAAGGTCGCTGGGTCGAGCGCGACGTCACCCTGCACGGAGTCACCATCCCCGCCGAGTCGCGGGTGATCCTGATCACCGGTTCGGCCAACCACGACGAGCGCGTCTTCGACGCACCCGAGCTCTTCGACATCCACCGCAAGATCGACCGTCATGTGGCGTTTGGGTTCGGCATCCACCTGTGCGTCGGCGCCGCGCTGGCGCGCCTGGAGACCCGGATCGCCTTCGAGGAGCTGCTGACCCGCTTCCCGAACTACGAGCTGGGCGGTCCGATCGTTCGCGCCTACTCGAGCAACGTGCGGGGCTTGTCCAGCCTGCCGATCTCGCTCGTGGCCTGACAGTCCCCGGGCGGTAGGCCGGCGGGGCCGCAGCCCCCGAGGATGGCTAGGGTGACGACCATGATGCGCTTCAATCACATGGAGCTCACGTTTCCCCACGGCACCCTGACGGCGAAGACGCGGGCCGAGATCGACGACTTCTACGGCTCGGTGTTCGGGTGGGGCGCCATGGACACCGAGATCGTGGGCCAGCTCTGCCATCTGCTCAAGGTCGACGACCGGGCCCAGCAGTTCATCCTGCTGGCCGAGAGCAACAAGCCGCTCAGCTCACCGGGCTACGACCACCTCGGGCTGCTTCAGGAGTCGGCGTCTGAGGTGGCCGAACTTCTCGCCCGATGCAAGGCGTACCAGGCCCGTGACCCACGCCTGCTGATCAAGGAGTACGAACCACTCGTCAACCCCACCAGCACAGTGCACGCGTTCTACGTGAAGTACCTGTTGCCGATCTGGTTCGACGTGCAGTACATCAACTACACCGTGGGCTCTGCACCCGAGCCGGCCTGGCATTACGTCTGACCCGAGTGGCCGACGCGCCGGCGACCGGCGTGCTCCCGCGCTACCCCGAGACCGGCCGGCTCGCGCACAAGGTCACGATCTCGGGAGTTCTGGTCGGCCCCGGAGCGTGCTCGCGATCCCGAGGTCGCGCGCGAACTGCTCGAGCTCGGTCACGAGCGCCGCGGCGAGCGGAATGCCGGACTCGAGCCGGGTCGCACGGTTGCGGTGCTCGATCTCGCCGGGTGAGTACACCCGGTCCTGACCGACCGCGGGCTCCGAGGCCCGGACATCGCGGATCAGCTCGTCGACGCGGCGGCCGAACTCGTCACCAGGGAGGAACCGTGTGACGTCGAGGGCCAGGAACAGGGAGCCCTTGGCGACTCGGTCCTTTCCGTGGACCGGTGATGCCGTGTGCTCGCGGAGACCGAACGAGCTGTTCGCCAGCACCCCGGCCATGACCTCGACGAAGAACGCTATTCCGTAGCCCTTGTGGCCGCCGAACCACTGCAGGTACCCGCCGGCCGCTTCGGCCGGATCGGTGGTCGCGACACCGAGTCGATCGATGGCCCAGCCCTCCGGGATCGTCTCGTCGCCGCGTTTGACGGCGAGCAGGATCTTGTTCCCGGCCGCCGCGGTCGTCGCGATGTCGAACACGACCGGTGGTTCCTGGCACGTCGGCAGCGCGTAGGAGAAGGGGTTCGTAGAGAACATCGGGGTGATGCCGCCGAACGGTGGCACGAACGCCGGGCCGTTCTGCACGACCATCGCCATGAGACCGGCTCGGGCGGCCCGCTCGGTGTAGTAGCCCAGGGCACCGAGGTGCGTCAGCTCACGAACGGTCACCGCGGCGAGGCCGTACGCCCGCGCCCGCTCGACCGCGAGGTCGATGGCCTGCACGCCCGCGACCTGACCCATCCCCAGCCCGGAGTCGAGCTGCACAGTCGATCCGGCGTCGTCGACCACGGCGATCGGCGCGTCGGGCAGGATGTGCCCGGAGCGGATCCGCCCGACGTAGAGCGCTATCAGGTGCGACCCGTGGGAGTGGACGCCCTTCAGGTCGGCATCGACCAGCGTCGTCGCGACCAGGCCGGCTCGATCGTCGGGCACGCCCAGTCCAACGAGGATCGCGAGCAGATTGCGGTGCAGCACGTCATGGGGAACGGCGATGGTGTCACTCGATGCGCTGGTCACCGGGCCATCTTCTCGCGGGTGACCGGGTGGTGAGCAGTTCGCCTCACCGGCGCACGACGACCAGCGCGGTGCATCGCTGGCGCCGGGCCCCGCGCCGCCCGGAAACATCTAGATCATCTCGGTCCAGTAGAGTCGCGACGCGTCACGCGAGCCTGGAGCCATCACGATGTCTGATCCCGTGATCCCCGACGACCTGGGACACACCTTCGCCGATCCGTCCGCCTACACCGACCTCGTGAGCCGGCATGAGAAGGCGGCCCGCTTGCGCCGCGAGATGCCGATCGTCATGCTCACCGGGCCAACTTCGTGAGCGGTGCCAAGCACGTCCCCGTCCGCTACGCGATGCACTGAGCGCTACGACCCCGAGGCGATCCTTCGTGAGCTACCGCAATCCCGTCATTCCGGGTTTCCATCCAGATCCGAGCGTGTCCCGGTTCGGCGACCGCTTCGTGCTGGTCACCTCGTCGTTCACGTACTTTCCCGGCGTTCCGGTGTTCGTGTCCGACGATCTCGTGGACTGGACCCAGGTCGGCCATGCGCTCGACCGCGTGTCCCAGCTCGATCTGGCCGGTACCGAAGGGTGGTCCTCGGCCGGGATCTTCGCCCCGACGATCCGCTACCACGACGGGCGGCTCTGGATGATCACGACCGTCTTCAACGGCGCCAACACCCCATCGTTCTTCGTGACGGCGACCGATCCGGCCGGACCGTGGTCCGAACCGGTGATGCTCACGGTGGCCGGCATCGACCCCGACCTGGCGTGGGACGACGACGGGAACTGCTGGGTCCACAGCAGCGCCGGGCCGGCAGGTGTCATGCGGTACCGCATCGACGACGCGACCGGCGAGGTCCTCGACGGCCCCGAGCCGACCTGGTCGGGTACCGGCATGCAGTATCCCGAGGCGCCGCACCTACTCCGGCGCGGCCCGTGGTGGTACCTGCTGATCGCCGAGGGTGGGACCGAGCGCGGCCACGCGGTGTCGATCGCCCGCGGGCCGTCGCCGACGGGCCCCTGGGAGTCGTGCCCGGCGAACCCGATCCTGTCGCATCGCAGCACCGATCGGCCGATCCAGAACACCGGTCACGCCGATCTGGTCGAGGCGCCGGACGGCTCGTGGTGGATGGTGCTGCTCGGCACCCGGCCCCGGGGCGTGACGCCGGCGTACCATGTGCTCGGCCGCGAGACCTTCCTCACCCCCGTCGACTGGGTCGACGATTGGCCGGTTCCCCGCGAGCTCACCCTGGAGATGGACGCCGTGCCGCCCGGTTCGATCCCCGGCAGCCCCTCTCCCACGTGGACGGTCCGCGACGACTTCGACGACGCGACCCTGGCGCCGCGATGGGTGTCGGTCCGGGCGCCCCTCGGCGATGCCGTCTCGCCCACCGAGCGGCCCGGATGGCTCACGCTGCGTGGTGACGACCGGGGGCTCGACGACCCGCGTCCCGTGCTCGTCGGGTGCCGCCAGCAACTCCAGCAGTGCCGGGCTCGGACCCTCGCCGAAGTCGGCGCGGGACCCGGCGCGGCCGAGGCCGGTTTGGTCGTGCGGATGGACGAACGCCATCACTACGAGGTAACGGTGGCCGGTTCCGAGGTCGTCGTGCGCGCCCGCGTCGGTGATCTGGCCAACACCCTCGCCGAGGTCACGGCACCCACCGGACCCGTGACCCTGCGGATCGATATGGTCGACGGTGCCGCGTCGCTGGTGCCCACGGCACCCGATGCCGTCCGGCTCGGGTTCGAGCACGCCGATGGAACCCTCGAGGTGCTCGCCGAGCTCGACGGTCGGTACCTCTCGACCGAGGTCACCGGAGGTTTCATCGGCCGCGTCATCGGGATCTACGCGGTGCGCGGAGTCGCCCGCTTCGACTGGTTCGAGCTCACCGACGCCTCGGGCTGACGCTCCCGCCCCACTCAACCCGAATCGCGCGCAGTGGGCAACCTCGACGACACCTCCTGGCTCGTGTTCTAAACTCTAGAGGTTTCCACCCGGCCCTTGAGGTTGTGCTGATGCGGTTCCCCTTCACATGGCGCCCCACCGGATGGTTCATGATCGGCTGGTCGGCCGAGATCCCGACCGGCACTGTCAAGCCATTGAAGTACTTCGGCCGCGAGCTAGTCGCCTACCGCACCCATGCCGGCCAGGTCGTCGTCGCCGATGCACACTGCCCTCACATGGGCGCGCACATCGGCCATGGCGGCAAGGTGAACGGCGACTGCGTCGAGTGCCCCTATCACGGTTGGGGCTACGGCCCCGACGGCGTCAACCGCTACATCCCCTACGAGGACCGCCCGAACATCACCAAGCGGCTG
>CAYMJU010000068.1:0-12471 GCA_964390555.1 uncultured Acidimicrobiales bacterium
GTCTCGTTGGCCCACTCGCCATACTCCGGCCCGAGCTTCACCACCGAACCGTGTTCGTCGACGCCGTCGTCGTGGTAGACGCTGGTCATCAGCTCGACGTCGTGGCGGTCGTGACCACGGGACTGGTTCATGACGCAGTCGGTCGCGACGCGCAGGATGAGGAACTGGCGCAGCCGCGGTGTCAGCGTCGTCCCATACAGGATGTGGCCGTTGAACGGGAAGAACGCCTCGACGAGCCGCGGATGATGGGCGAAGGACTCCATGGTGGCGAAGGCCTTGGGCCGATTCGCCATGTTGGTGGCCGTTGGGTGTCCCTCGGGAGGCGTGAGGGCTCGTCCGGCCTCGATCAGCTCGCGCGGCCACTGCTTCGGCGGAATCGCTGGGATGCGGCGCATTGGATCGTCCCTGTCGCTTGTGGTGAATCCGAGACATCGGATCAGACGATGGTCCGGCCGCCGTTGACGCCGATCACCTGGCCGGTGATGTAGCTGGCCTCGTCGCGAACCAGGTACGCGCAGGCGGCCGCGATGTCCTCGGGCTGGCCGACCCGACGCACGGGCGTGGACGGGATGTGCTGGTCGATGCCGGTGCCGATCTCGCCCGAGTCGACGGCGGCATGCAACGACGGCGTCTCGACGAACCCCGGAGGGACGGCGTTCACGGTGACGCCCTTGGGGCCGAACTCCTTGGCCAACGACCGGGTGAGACCGATCACGCCGGCTTTGGACGACGCGTAGTGAACCTGGCGCGCGTTGCCGGTCTGGGCGCTCGACGACGAGATGTTCACGATGCGGCCCCATCGGACCGCGATCATGTCGGGGATCACGGCCTGGCACATCTCGAACGGCCCGCGCAGGTTTACCGCCATGACCCGTTCGTAGGACTCGCGCCCGATCTCGAGGAACTTCTCGAAGGGTGTGATGCCGGCGTTGTTGACGAGGATCGTCGCTGCGCCGAGCCGCTCGCGCACCACCGCGACGCCGTGGTCGATGGCAGCGCGATCGCTGACATCGACGGCCACCGCGATCGCCACACCTCCGGCCGCGGTTATCTCGTCGGCGACCGCAGCGGCCGTATCGCCGTTCTGGTCGAAGATCGCGACCGCGGCTCCGTCGAGCGCGAGCCGCTTGCTGATTGCCGTGCCGATGCCGGAGCCACCGCCGGTCACGATGGCGGTTCGGGGTTCGGACCATGCCGGGACGGCGCTCATGGGTTCAACTTTCTGACATGTGTTGATCGAGGGAGCACCCGGTGGCGCCTCCGGCGCGGTGATGATGGGCATGCTGATCGGGTGTTTAGCAGCTCGGGGGTGATCGTTCAACGCCCGCCGCGCCTGCCGACGTTGCACGCAGCCGCGCCGCCCAAAGCGACAGCTCGATGATCCCTGGCCGGTGATCACGTCGACGCCAACGCGGCCGAACCATCCGGTCGTGCCGACCGCGGGCGCGCCTGAACGCCGGGCCCGGGGCGCCAGGCTTGCGGTGCTAGCCCGTCAGCCGCAGAGGCTGGCCAGATGCTCTCGGGTCCGGCGGATGGACCCGGCCCGGTCGTCGCCGACGGGGAAGATGGCGGCCCAGATGTCGGTGGCGCCGGCATCGAGCAAGCCTAGGAGCTGCGCGGTGACCGACGCCTCGTCGCCGACGACAGCGGTCTCGGACGCCGACGCCGCACCGCCGAGCTCGACGACGCGTTGGTAGCTCGGTCGGCTCGCGTAGAGGGCGTTCGCCCCGGCCTGCGCGGCCCTCGCTTCGGCCACGTCGTCGTGGACGGCGACCGGCAATCCGGCGACGATTCGTGGTGCGGGCCGCCCGGAGGCCGCGGCCGCTTCGTTGATACGTGGAGCGATGTGTGACTCGACGGCCCGAGCCGACGCCAACCAGAGAACCGTGCCGTCGGCGACCTCGCCGGCCACGCGCAACATCCGGGGACCGAGCGCGGACAGCAGGAGCGGAACAGGGTGGTCGGGGCGGGCCATCCGGCCTTCGCTGTGTACCGACCAGTGCTCCCCGTCGGTGTCGACCGTTTCGCCTCGCATCAGACCGGCGAGGATGCGCACGTACTCCTCGGTGTTGCTTCCGGCGCCGGCATAGGACAAGCCGTAGACGTCGCGCACGACCGCCTCGTGCGAGGGCCCGATGCCGACAGTGAGTCCGGGGCGCCCCATGGCGTTGGTGACCGAAGCCAGCCGGTTGGCCTGGAGGAGCGGGTGGCACGGGTAGGTCTGGAGCACCGCGGTGCCGAGCTCGATGCGGTTCGTTTCTCGCCCGGCGATGGCGATCGGGACGAGCGGATCTCCGGTGACCCCGCTGGCGTACCACAGCGCCGAGAAGCCGTCGGTCTCGGCCCTCTGGGCCTGCTCGACGATCTTGTCGACGGTGGCGGCCCCGCCCGTCAAACCGATGCGCACCCTGACCTCCTACCCGCTCACGCAGGACTGGGCCAGCTTGGTGTACTCCCAGACGCAGCCGTTGAAGTAGCCGGTCATCTGCGACCCCGACGGGTCGCGAGGCGTGCCGATGACCGCATCGTGGGGCGACGTGACGTCGGCCCACTCGACCATATCTCCCGTCATCTCGAGGAAGAAGTTCTGCTTCGGCCGGACGGGCCACCCGGCGTCGAACGACGATCTCATCGGGACTTCCTCTCCTCGGTGTCGCCGCCGATGCCGCTTGCCGGGTTGTCCCAGCTGTCGAGGTTGGTGACCGTGGCGAGTGACCTCCGACGGACCGGGCCATGCCTGCCGCGCGGCCAGCCGACGACGATGTGGCCGGCGAGCATCCAATCGTCGGGCACGCCCACCGCCGCCCGGAGCAACGCCTCGCCGGCGTAGGACGCCCAGCTGGTCATGCACGCCCCGAGTCCCTGAGCGCGGGCGGCCAGGAGGAAGTTCTGCATGGCCGGATAGATCGAGCCGCCGAGCAGCAGGTCCGACGCGTGCGGAAGCCGCAGTTGCGTGAACAGCACCGAGGTGTACTCGCCGGCGCGGTCGTGCAGCTCGTAGGTGGCGCGATTGTTTCGCGACCGGAGGTCGTCGTCGCCCATCGCCGGCCGCTCCATGCGATACGCGGTCTCGATCACCCCGAGCGCGAGCGTCGCGGCCTCGGCCACCACCGATCGCATCGCGGGCGAGCGCAACACGACGAAGCGCCACCCCTGGGCGTTAGCGCCCGACGGGGCCCACCGGGCGGCTTCGAGACACCGGGCGAGGGTGGCGTCGTCTACCGGCTCGTCGGCAAACCGGCGGATCGAGCGAGCGGTCGACATCGCCACCCACACGTCGTCGGTCGGCTCGGTCATGTCGTCACCTCCGATTCCGTGCGGCCGCGTCGTCGATGAGGGTGAGGATGGCCGAGGGGGTGACCGGCAGGCGGGTGACCGTGACGCCGAGCGGTGCCAGAGCGTCGGCCACCGCGTTGGCGACGGCGGCCGGTGCGGCGATCGCCCCGCCTTCGCCGACACCCTTGTAGCCGCCGGGCCCCGGCCCGGGCGAGCCCTCGACGTGGCCGTACTCGATGATCGGGACCTCGACCGCGGTGGGGATGAGGTAGTCGACGAACGTGGTGGCGAGTGGGTTGCCGGCTTCGTCCCAGGGGAAGTCCTCGTACAGGGCGCCGCCGATGCCCTGGACCGTACCGCCGGCGATCTGGCCCTCGACGACGTTGGGGTTGATCATCGGCCCGCAGTCTTCGGCCACGATGTAACGGAGCAGCTTCACCTGCCCGGTCTCGATGTCGACCTCGCACGTGGACAGGTGCGTGGCGTTGGCCCACACGTTGAAGCTCTCGGACCGGTAGCGGGCGCTCGCTTCGAGCCCGAGCGGGATCTCGCGGGGGAGCTTGCCGGGGCCGAAATACGCGATCTCGGCGATCTCGGCCAGGGTGAGCCCGACGGTCGGCGAGCCGGCGACGGTGGCCCGGTTGTCGGCCAGGACGATGTCGTCGGGCGCCGCTTCGAGGACATGGGCGGCGATGGCGGCGATCCGCTGGCGCAGGATCGACGCCGTCTCGCGGATGGCACCGGCGACCATCGAGCCGCTGCGGCTGCCGCCGGTGCCGCTGCCGAACGGGGTGAGCGCGGTGTCGCCCTGAATCGTGTTGACGAGGCCGATGTCGACGCCCAGGGCATCGGCGGTGAGCTGCAGGGCCGTGGTCTCGAGGCTGTTCCCAGCCGACCCGCCGGCCAGGTACACGCTCACCGTACCGGACGGCTCGACCCGGATCGTGGCGCCTTCGCTGCCGTGGTGCGGCATGCCGCTGGCCGTCGGCTCGACGTAGCTCCCCGTGCCCACGCCGAGGTAGCGGCCCTCGGTGCGCGCCGCCGCCTGCTCGCGCCGGAAGGCGTCGTAGTCGAGGATGTCGAGTGCCATCTCGAACGTCTCGAGCGGGGTCATGTCGGTATAGGTCATGCGGTTGGGGTTGGCGTAGGGCAACTCGTCGCGGTGCAACATGTTGCGCCGGCGCAGGTCGGCCGGATCGATGCCGAGCCGCCGGGCGGCGATGTCGAGGGTGATCTCGCGGGCCACGGTCTCGAACTGCCACGGCCCTCGATAGGCGGTTCGCCCCGGGGTGTTCGAGAACATCGACGCCGTGGTGTACGTGGCTGTCCCGACCCGGTATGGGCCGGGGAAGAGCATGCCGACGGCGGCGGCCACACCGACCGGCCACGGAACCGGGTACGCCCCGACGTCTTGCACGTGGTCGATGGTGGTGGCCGCGAGCGTGCCGTCGGGCTCGAACGCCATGCGGACCCGACCGTGCTCGTGGCGCGACGAGCTCGACATCAGGTTCTCGCGACGGTCTTCGATCCACTTGATGGCGGCGGGCACCTTGCGGGCCGCGAGCAGTAGGCAGATGTCTTCGCGGTGCGCGTTGATCTTCTGCCCGAACGCGCCGCCGGTGTCGCGGGCGATGACCCGGACGCGGCTCTCGGTGAGCCCGAGCAGCCGCGACGCGAACAGCCGCAGGTCGTGGGGCGCCTGCGTCGCGGCCCAGACGGTGAGCTCGCCGCCGGCGCCGGACCACTCGACGACCATGCCGCGCGTCTCCATCGGTGCCGCCACGTAGGCCTGCTGGTAGATCGTCTCGTCGACGAGCACCGGAGTATCGAAGGCGGCCGCCACCTTCTCGAACGGGCGGCCACTCATCACTCCGGCCACGTTGTTCGCCCACCCCTCGTGGACGAGGTGCTCGGAATCGCTGGCCGAGGCGTAGTCGACGACCGCGGGCAGTGGCTCGTAGTCGATGTCGACCAGCTCGGCCGCGTCCTCGGCGACGTAACGGTCGACGGCCACGACGAGAGCGACCGGGTCGCCGACGAACCGGGCCTGGCCCTCGGCGAGCGGTGGGCGAGGGGTGTCGGGGACGTTCCTGCCGACCTGGGAGTACCACGCCTCGCGCACGTCGGGGTTCAGGTCGGTGGCGGTGAACACGGCCTGGACGCCGGGGAGGGCGAGCGCCGCCGACGCGTCGACGCCGACGATCCGAGCGCGGGCGTAAGGGCTCCGCACGAAGCAGGCGTGGAGCATCCCGGGGCGGACGATGTCATCGACGAACGTGCCCCGACCGGTCAGCAGTCGGGCATCTTCGGTGCGGGCGACCCGGGCCCCGGCGTAGCGGGCGGGGCCGGCGGTGATCGTCGGATCTGACATCTGGTGCCTCTCATCGATCGCTCGTGACATTTCTGGCCGCGCACTGCGCGCGCCGATGTCGAGCTTCTCGGCCAGAAGCCAGGGCACTAGCGGGTGCTAGCGACTCGGCTGTTTGTAGACCTTGCCGTCCTTCATCACGAAGGCGACCTTCTGGGTGACGGTGATGTCGGTGAGCGGGTCGCCGGGGACGCCGACGATGTCGGCGAGCATCTCGGGGGCGATGCGGCCGAGGAGTGGGCGTTCGATCAGCTCGGCGCCCACGATCGTGGCGGCCTGTAGGGCTTGCAGGGGGGTCATGCCCCGCTTGACGAGGGTGACGATCTCCTCGGCGTTCTTGCCGTGCCAGATCGCCGGCGCGTCACTGCCGCAGGCGATCTTGACCCCGGCGGCGATGGCTTTGGTGAGCGACTCCTTGGCCTTCGGGAAGATGTCGTTGGCCTTGGCTTGGAGCTCGGGCGGGTGCCGCGAGACGTCCCAGTTCTCGGTGAGCCCGTTCGTGGACACCAGAAAGGTGCCGGTGTCGACCATCAGCTGGATCACGTCGTCGGTGATCATGAAGCCGTGCTCGATGCAGTCGATCCCGGCCTCGATCGCGGCTCGCACGGCCACGTCGCCGTGGCAGTGGGCCGCGACCTTGAGGCCGCGGCGGTGGGCCTCATCCGCGATGGCCGCCATCTCCTCGAATGAGTACTGCTGGGCGCCGCCGGGGCCGGTGTCGGACATCACGCCGCCGGAGGCGCAACACTTGATCAACTTGGCGCCGTGCTTGATCTGATAGCGGACGGCACGCCGGACCTGGTCGATTCCGTCGGCGACGCCTTCTTCGACCGACAGCGGCATGATGTGGGGCGCCACGCCGGCTTGCGCGCTCGGGTCGAGGTGGCCGCCGGTCGGCACGATGGCGTGGCCGGCGGGCACGATCCGGGGCCCGTCGATCCACCCAGCTTCCACAGCCTCGGACAGGGCGACGTCGAGCAGGTAGCCGCCCGTCTTCACGAACAGACCGAGGTTGCGGACCGTGGTGAACCCGGCCAGCAGGGTGCGCTTGGCATTGACGGTGGCCCGCAACGTCATCTTCACCGGGTCCGAGGTGACGGTGTCGGTGAGCCCGGCGCCGGGACCGCCGAGCACCAGGTCGACCTCCATGTCCATGAGGCCCGGGATGAGCGTGAGCTCGGGCAGTTCGATCACGTGGTCGGCGTCGCTGGCGGCGAGGCGAGAGGCCGACACGTCGGTGATCTTGTTTCCTTCGACGCGCACGTACCCCGACGCGATCACGTTGCCGGTGTCGATGTCGAGGACGCCGCGTGCGTGAAGAACGGTCACGGTCGGTTCGGGCATGACGGGCTCCGATGCGATTGAAACCGACGCGTCGCCGCCGGGCGCGCCGAGCCTAGCGATCCGGGTCGCGTCGGGTCGGAGCGGCCGTGACGGGCGTCAAGTCCCGCTGACCGTGTCGGAGCGACCGTTAGGATGCGACGCGCTCGGCCGCGGACTTCGGACGCCGACGCCATGACGATCGCACCCATCTGAACCCGTGGCCCTCTCGACCCTTCTTCGCCGTGATCTGGGCCCCTACGCGCGCCTGATCACCCTCGTGGTCGGGCTGCAGGCGGTACAGGCCACCGCGTCGCTCGTGCTGCCGTCGATCAACGCCCGGATCATCGACCAGGGCGTTCTCACCGGCGACGTCGGCTACATCCGGCGCCAGGGTGCGCTGATGCTCGCGTTCGCGCTGCTCCAGGGTCTGTTCGCTGCTGGCGCGATGTGGGTGGGGGCGCGGGTCGCCATGGGGTTCGGGCGTGACCTGCGGGCGGCGATCTTCCACCGGGTCACCAGCTTCTCGGCGCGGGAGATGGGCGCGTTCGGTGCGCCGTCGCTGATCACCCGGGTGACCAACGACGTCCAGCAGATCCAGATGCTGGTGGTCATGACGACGACGATGGCCACCGCGGCACCGATGACGATCGTCGTCGGCACCGTGCTGGCGATGCGGCAGGACCTCGGCCTGTCGGTCATCCTGGCCGTTGCCATCCCGCTCACATCGCTGGTTCTCGGGGTCATCGTGGCCCGGATGGTTCCGGCGTTCCAGCAGATGCAGGAGCGCATCGACAACATGAACCGCGTGCTGCGCGAGCAGCTCAGCGGTCTACGGGTCATCCGCGCGTTCGTGCGCGAGCCGCAGGAGACGGAGCGCTTCGTCGAGGCCAACGCCGAGCTCTACGAGGTCGGCGGGCGCGCCGGCCGGCAGATGGCCGCGATGTTCCCGATCGTCAACCTGCTCGTCAACCTGTCCGGCGTCGCCGTGCTCTGGCTCGGCGCCGACCGGCTCATCGACGGCGACGTGCAGCTGGGCACGCTCGTGGCGTACTTGACCTATCTGGTGCTGATCCTGTGGTCGGTGGTCATGGCGACGTTCACGGTGTCGATGATCCCGCGGGCGGCGGTCGCTGCGAGCCGGATCGAGGAGGTGCTCGCCACCGAGCCCAGCGTGGCGCCGCCGACCGATCCGGTGGTAGCGCTCACCAGCCCCGGTCATCTCGATCTGCGCGACGTCGGCTTCCATTACCCCGGCGCCGAGCACGCGGTCCTGAGCGGCATCACGTTCTCTACCCCGCCGGGCACCACGACGGCCATCGTCGGAAGCACCGGGGCGGGCAAGACGACGCTCGTGAACCTTGTCCCTCGATTGTTCGACGCGACGACGGGCGCCGTGATGGTCGGGGGCATCGACGTGCGCGAGGTCGACCCGGCGCTTCTGGCGAGGACCGTCGCCATCGTGCCGCAGCGGGCATACCTGTTCTCGGGCACGGTGGCGTCGAACCTTCGCTACGGCCGTCCCGACGCCACCGACGACGAGCTGTGGGAGGCGCTTCGCATCGCTCAGGCCGACGAGTTCGTCGCTGCGATGCCGGGCGGGCTCGACGCGCCGGTCGAGCAGGGCGGGAGCAACGTGTCGGGCGGTCAGCGGCAGCGCTTGTCGATCGCCCGAGCGCTCGTGCGTCAACCCGGCATCTACGTGTTCGACGACGCCTTCTCCGCCCTCGATCTCGCGACCGATGCCCGGCTCCGGGCCGAGTTGGTGCCGTACACCCGCGACTCGGCGGTGGTCATTGTGGCGCAGCGCGTCTCGACCATCGCCGGCGCCGACCAGATCGTCGTGCTCGACGACGGCGAGATCGTGGGTGTCGGCACGCACGAGCAACTCCTCGTCGACTGCCCGACGTACGCCGAGATCGTCGAGTCCCAGGTCGGGGAGCGGGCGGCATGACCGACGACGACCGACCCGATCCCGCCGGCGAGGAGGCGAGCGCAGAAGAGCTCCGCGAGCTCTCGAACCAGGCCCGGCAGGCATCGGGCGGCGGATGGCGTTCGGCTGGGCAGCCGACCGAGCGGTCCCGGAACTTCGGTGGGGCCGTGCGACGCCTCGTGCATCTGCTCGGCCCCGAACGACCGATGCTCGTGCTCGTGGTGGTCATGGCGATCGCTAGCACCGCCCTCGCGGCGGCCGGGCCGCGGATCCTCGGCCGGGCCACCGATGTGATCGTCACCGGCGTGCTGAGCGACGACGGCATCGACCTCGGTGAGCTTCATCGCACGCTCCTGTTCGTCGCGCTCGTCTACGCTGCGTCGGCGGTGTTGGGCGTGCTCATCGCTCATCTTCTGGTCGGTGTCGTGCAGCGTCTGATGTTCCGCTTGCGCGACGCCGCCGAGGCCAAGCTCCACGCCGTCCCGTTGCGCTACGTCGATGCGCAGGCCCGGGGCGACTTGTTGAGCCGGGTCACGAACGATCTCGACAACCTCGGCCAGACCCTCCAGCAGACCCTCAGCCAGATGCTGACGTCGGTGCTGATGCTCGTCGGCTCGGGCGCCATGATGTTCGTGATCTCACCGTTGCTGGGCGCGGTGGCGCTCACAGTCGTGCCGGTCTCGATCGTGGTGATGCGCCAGATCGCGACCCGGTCCCGGCCGAGGTTCATCGCCCAGTGGCGCCACACCGGCGCGGTGAACGCGCAGATCGAGGAGACGTTCACCGGCCACGCCATCGTGAAGGCGTTCGGGCGCCAACACGACGCCGAGGAGCGGTTCCGGCGCACCAACGACGAACTGTACGAGGCGTCGTTCGGCGCCCAGTTCGCGTCGAGCCTCATGCAGCCGGCGACGATGTTCCTCGGCAACGTCCAGTACGTCATCGTCGCCGTCGTCGGGGGTATGAGGGTGGCCAGCGGTGCGATCACGATCGGCGACGTGCAGGCGTTCATCCAGTACTCGCGCACCTTCTCGATGCCGCTCACCCAGCTGGGGTCCCTCGTCAACCTCTTCCAGTCCGGCATCGCCTCGCTCGAGCGGATCCTGGAGCTGCTCGACGCCGACGAGGAGATCTCGGTCCCAGCGGCAGCCCCGATCGCGACCGGCGCGGGGCGGGTCGAATTTCGTGACGTCTCGTTCTCGTACGATCCGGCCCGGCCGCTGATCGAGTCGTTGTCGCTGGCGGCCGAGCCCGGGCAGACGATCGCGATCGTGGGGCCGACCGGCGCCGGCAAGACCACCCTCGTGAACCTGCTCATGCGCTTCTACGAGCTCGACGGCGGCGCCATCGTTCTCGACGGGCGCGACATCGCCACGATCCCTCGGGCCGAGCTGCGCTCGAGCATCGGCATGGTGCTCCAGGACACGTGGCTGTTCGGCGGAACGATCCGCGAGAACATCGCCTACGGGCGGCCCGAGGCCACCGACGCTGAGATCCTCGCCGCCGCCAAGGCGTGCTACGTCGACCGGTTCGTGCACTCGCTGCCCCACGGCTACGACACGATGATCAACGAGGAAGGCGACAACATCAGCGCCGGCGAGAAGCAGCTGCTGACCATCGCCCGGGCGTTCCTCGCCGACCGGTCGATCCTGATCCTCGACGAGGCCACGAGCTCGGTCGACACCCGCACCGAGGTGTTGGTCCAGGTCGCCATGAACCGGCTGCGAGCCAACCGGACGAGCTTCGTGATCGCCCACCGCCTCTCGACCATCCGCGGCGCGGACACCATTCTGGTGATGGAAGCCGGCCGGATCGTCGAGCAGGGCTCGCACGCCGAGCTACTGGCTCGCCGGGGCGCCTATCACCGCCTCTACGACGCCCAGTTCGCGGCGGCTGCCGTCGATGACTGATACCGATCTTGCTCATCGACGAGATGAGCACGGGGCTGGCGCCCCTCGTGACCCAGGAAGGCGCCCGCCGGCATCGACGTCGCCGGCGAGGACATCGACGAGACCTCGGCCGCCCTCGTCGCCCGGCACCCACGCCATGACCAGAGCCGCGGCGTGGGGGACGACCTCGGTGAGGGAGTGCGCCCGGCCCCCGATCACGACAACCACCGTCGGAACACCCGTGGCGGCGGTGCTCTCGATGAGGGACAACTGGTCCTTAGGTAGGCGAAGGTCGCTGGCGTCGCGGAACTCGCCGGACGTGTCGTCGGTGGACATCCCGCTCCGCCCGCCGACCATTACCACCGCGACATCGGCGTGGTGAAGGTCGTCGGCGATCTCGAACCGCTCGGCGAGTGCATCCCTGGGAGTCGGCACCCGACGGGCGATCCAGCGTGGGTCGCCGGGCGCGACCACCGCGTCGACCACCTGATCGACGCCCAGGTGGATGGAGCGCCCCGGGAACGAGTAGTGGTGGTACAGCAGTCGCGCGTCGGTGGCCGAGGGACCGAGCACGGCCAGTTGGGTTCCGGACCGCAACGGCAGCGTGCCGTCGTTGGTCAGCAACACGACCGATCGTGCGGCCACCCGACGCGCCAGCGCCAGGTCGGCGGGGGACTCGATCTCAGCCGTGCGCCCGTCGACCGCCGCGCTGGTGTCGAGGAGCCCCAACGCGGCCTTCTCCGTGAGCACACGCCGGCAGGCTCGGTCGACCATCGCCGCATCGAGGCGTCCTGATCGCACCTCGGCCGGGAGCGGGCGGTAGTAGTCGTAACCCGGGAGCTCTACGTCGATCCCCGCCACCAGCGCCATCCGCGCCGCCTCCGCCTTGTCGATGGCGATGTGGTGGAGTCCGTCGAGGTCGTTGATCGAGAAGTAGTCGGCGATCACCGGCGCCCCCGACCATCGAGGTCGCCCGACGGGGGATGAGGCATGGTTCGCAGCACCACGGATCGCCAGCCGCGGCGGAACGACGGGTTGGCCGCCACCTTCCGCGGTCACGCCGCTCTCTGGTGATGCGCGCGGTGGTGGAGTGCGCATTTGAGTCGGAGTTCGTCGGTGACGGTGTGGCCGCTGTCCTGGTAGGGGGTGGTGTGGTGGGTTTGGAGGAAGGTTCGGGCGCCGCAGCCGGGTTGGTCGCAGGTCCAGCCGGCCCGGGCCTGGACTACGCGTTTCTGGCGTGTCGTCGGGTGCCGGCGCCGGTTCGTGGCGTCGATCGGGTGGCCGTGGGCGTCGCGGATCAACAGCCGTAGGTACGCGTGGTTGTAGAGGTCGCTGTAGCCGGGTCCGGGGATCGGTGTGCCGTCGGTCAAGCAGGCGGAGATGGTGCCGTCGGGCCGTTCGCACACGTTGAGGAGTACTTCGGCGTGGATGTTGGCGCCGCCGCCGGTCACGAGCGTGGCGAGCGTGTCGGCGCGTTGTTGGCCGGCGGACGCGCCCGCGGGCGCGTCGCGTGAGGTCATGACGGTGGTGTCGATGGCGGCGATCACCGTGCCGGCGACGGCGGGTTCCAATCTGGCGGTGATGGTGATCATGCCGTCGGGGTCGGTGCGCCATGAGCAGTACCGGTTGTCATGTTGACGCGCCGCGATGTCGGCGGGGTCGAGGTGGCCGGCGGCCCACGATGC
>CAYMJU010000069.1:0-20521 GCA_964390555.1 uncultured Acidimicrobiales bacterium
AGGAGATCACGACCGGCACGATAGTTGTCGCTGGGGGCTGCGCCCGTAGTTGTCGCTGGGGGCTGCGCCCGTAGTTGTCGCTGGGGGCTGCGCCCGTAGTTGTCGCTGGGGGCTGCGCCCCCGATGACCGGGCTGATCTACGTCACTCGCAGTCGACGTCGACCGCGGGGTCGGCGGTGACGTCGAGGAGGTCCCACAGCTCGGCGACGGGGGTTACCAGCGTCACGCCCGTCGACTGCTCGATGGCCCGGACCACACCCACCACGCGGCCCGACCCGTCGACGACCGGCCCACCGGACATGCCGGGGGCTGCCATCTCGTCGAGGATCAGCACGTCGGCCCCGTCGAGGCCGTAATCCCCGGCCCGGCCGACACCCGTCACCGTCGCGCCGACCACGTGGACCCGCCCGTCTCGCGCCATACCGGCCATCGTCAACCGGTCACCGATCTCGGCTCGGTGCCCGAGCGCAAGCGGCTCGGCGATCATCGAGTTCATCGTCGCCACGGTCAGGTCGCCGACGGGTGCTGACATCCGCTCCAGGTCGCCGAGGGCGATCAGACCGTTCGCCTGGGCACCGAGCGAGACGGCCGAATCGACCACGTGTGAAGCGGTGACCAGGCGCCCGTCGCCCAGGTACCAGCCCGACCCTCCGGTGTGACCCTCACAGGATCGACCGGTCACCATCACGACCGATGCGGCCAGGTCAGCCGGCGCCGGCGACGCCGCTTCGACCACCACGGCGTCGACCAGATCCGTCGGTGCCGCGGACGAGTCGGCGGAGGCGTCGGCGCGCATCACGCCGAGCACCGAGCCCGCACCGATCAGCACGCCCAGCCCGATCTGCCCGACCCGTACGACGCGCCGGTCCCACAGCGGACGACCGGGCGGCGGCGCGAGGCTCGACATGTGCCGAGACTGTCATCCTCGCCGCCGGCCCCGCCATGGTTCACGGCCTCAAAGGACCCTCCGGCCCACCGATTCGGTCCGCCCGACCCATCAACCACCGAGGACGCCTCAGCGCGATCTCGGCGCAAGTCGACCGGCCGTCCGGGCAGGGACCCGGGCAGACCCGCGACCAGCCCCTCGGTCCGGCGCGGTCATCACCCGTTGGGGGGCGCAAAGTCGGCGAACGCCGCTTCGTCGTAATGGAACTCATCGAGGTCGCCAGTGGAGCCGGGCAGCACTGCCAAGTGGGCGGCCGGTCGATCGTGGCATGATCGCGTGACCAGGACCGATGGAGACAAGCGGTCCAATGGATAGGGAGGGAAAAGCGATGGCCAAGGACATTACGTCGAGGCTTCGGTCCACCGCGTCGGACGTTACCAACGCGCTGCGCCGAAGGCGGGCGGAGCCGGCTGACGATCCGCCCGACGACGATCCCGCAGCCCAGATCGCGCAGGATCAACTCGAGCAGGTGGCGGCCTCGGTCCCGGTCGACCTCGAAAGCGTCACCGGGGACGGGGCTGCAGAACCGGACCAGTTCGCGATCAGCACGCCGCTCGGTGGGGCCGGTAGCGGGCGGGAGGCCCTCGCCGACCGAATCGGGTCGATCCTCGGAGATGCTGAAGACTCAGCTGACGACGCCGGATCGGGCTTCGGCCGCGAGCAGATCGCCAAAGCGACTCCGGCCGGGACGCGCGCCGAGCAGGGTGTGGCGTTCCTTGACCGTGATGGTGCGGTGACGAAGGTCTCCGGCGGCGTGGAGGGTGGCGACGATGGGCTGTTCCTCGGCTTCGACGTCAGTGCAATGGCGAACGAAGCGCAAATGAACAGGGTCATGGCCGAGAGGGAAGCTAGCGGGGAGGAGGACTCCTCCCCTCCTGCTGGCGGCGCCGATTCGGGCGCGGGCGCGTCGGGGTCGGGATCGTCAACAGGTGGCGGTGGCGAGTCACCCGCCGGTACGACCGAGATCCAGAACGACGACGGTTCGACCACCACGGTGTACGACGACGGGACCATCGTCACCGCGTCCCCCGACGGCACGGTCGAGGTCAACCATCCCGACGGCACGATCGAGACCACATCTCCCGACGGCACCCATACCGAGGAGTATCCCGACGGGTCGACATCGACGGTGCACCCCGACGGCACGGTGACCGAGACCCCGCCGACCGATCCGCCGCCCGACGACCCACCACCTGACGACGCGGACGACGACCCGGAGACGAGCATTCCAGACGACGACTCCCAGTTCACCCTCCCGCCGGCCTTGCAGGGCATCCTCGACCGCGACATCGCCGCGTTGGGCCAGCACCGCGGCAGCCAGGAGGGGGGCGATGTTGATCCGAGCGAGGACAGCATCGACTTCGGGGCCGGATCGGGCCCAATCCCGGATCTGCGGGAGCGTCTCCTCGGCGGGGACGTAGTAGACCCGAACGATCCCGACTTCGGCGGGTCAGGAGGGGCGATCCCGTCCGATGGGCTCGGGGGAGACGACGGCGTCACCGATCCCATCGACGACGGCACGTCACCTCCACAGACGAGTGGGCCGTCTGAGCGGGCGACCGGCGGTCAGATCGAGAGTGCGCCTGATACCGGGTCAGGCGACCCCGACGAAGCCGACGGCTCGGCCGACGCGGTCGTGGTGCCACCGCTGTTCGGTGTCATCGACGGTCCGGTCAGTCGATTCGACGTGGACCGGATCGACTTCCCCGACGATGACGACGGGTGAGCGCGGCGTCGTCACGAACCAGAGCTCCCATCAACCCCACTCCCATGTCGTCGGAGAATGAGCCCGGCGCGGTGGCCTCGGCACAGCAGCTCGCCACTGCCCTCATCGCCATGGCTCGGAGGGCGACGACGGCATACGACCGTCCCGATCTGGCCCGGCAGCTCGACGACCTGACCGACCGGCTCGAGGACCCGACGGTTCGCGTGCTGGTAGCGGGCGAGTTCAAGACCGGCAAGAGCTCTCTGGTCAACGCCCTCCTGGGCCAGGTGGTGTGCCCCGTCGACGCGATCGTCGCCACCGCGGTGCCCACTGCCGTGCGTTACGCCGCGGCTCCGGCGGCCCGAGTGGTCGTTCGTGGCGACGACGGAGAACCAACCGACGTCGACATCGAGGTCGACGAGGTGGCGGCCTGGGTCAGCGAGTCCGAGCCCGGGGTCGCATCGCCGGCGAGCGACGCCTTGGTCGTTGAGATCGGTTGCCCGGTCGGGCTGTTGCGGGGCGGCATGGTGATCGTCGACCTCCCCGGTGTCGGTGGCGTCAGCGCCCTGCCCGGTGTTGTCGCCCTCGACGCGTCAGCACAGGCCCAGGGCATCATCATGGTCACCGACAGCGGTCAGCCGTTGACCGCTGACGAGCTTGCGTTCACGTCCGCGCTCGGGGAGCGGTGCGCCCGAGTCATGCTGGTCGAGACCCGAATCGACCTGCACCCGAACTGGCGCACCGTTGTCGCCCTCGACACCGACCTCGTCGGAACGTCGGTCGAGCTCGTGGTCCCCACGTCATCTGCGCTCGTGTTGGCGCACGGGGAAGACCTCGGCGACGGCGTGACGGCGATCCGTTCGTGGCTCCGCTCGGTGGTGAACGAGGCCACCGTGAACGACGCTCTCTTCGTTGCCGATACGGTCCAACGACTCGCGGCGGTGATGCGCGAACCGTTCGAAGCGGAGCTCGCCGCCTTGACCGCCGCCGACGACGAGACTGGCAGCCGAGGGAGCGAAGCGACCCGGATGCCGATGGGGTCTGGGGGCGCAGCCGCCAGCGAGAACGATGAGGGAGCGCAGCGACCGAGTGGCAGCCGAGGGAGCGAAGCGACCCGGATGCCGATGGGGTCTGGGGGCGCAGCCCCCAGCGAGAATTATGGACATCTCGCCCGATGGCGAGACGAGAGCCAGCGGCTCCGGGTGGTCGCCGGGCGTTGGTCGCAGTTGCTGTCCGACTCGTTCACCGACGTGTCGAGCGATGTCGATCACGCCCTGCGCGACCGGTTGAGGGATCTGGCCCGAACGACCGACCAGGAGCTCGAGGATGTCGACCCGGCGTCGTCTTGGACCGAGTTCGAAGCGCACGTCCGCAGGCAGTCCGGCGAGGTCGGGGCGCGGCACTTCGAGCTGCTCGACGCACGTGTCGCTCAGGCGGTCGAGCGTCTGGCCCAGTTCGTGACCCCCGACGCCGGGACGGCGAGCGATCTCGTCGCACTGATCGAACGCCGGGTCGCCGAAGGTGATGTGCTATCCGACGCCGCCGACCGCAGCGTCGCTCTGCCGGTTCAAAAGAAGCCCGGCCTGGGAAGCCGAGGGTTCACCTTGCTTCGCTCGAGTTACGGCAGTGCGTTGATGCTCGGCTTCGTGGGCTCGGTAGCCGGGCTGACCATCGCTGCGCCGGCGATCCTGGCGGCCGGGGTGGCCATGGGCGCCCGCGGCCTGCGACAAGAGACATCTCGCATGCTCCAGCAACGCCAACACCAAGCGAAGGGGGCCACACGCCAGTACCTCGACGAGGTCAGCTTTGTCTTGGCCAAGGAGACCCGCGACCGGGTAAAGCGGATCCAGCGGATCTGTCGAGACACGGTTACCGAACGGGTCGAGGAAATGACGAGCACGGCGAAGGCCGCCGAAGCGGCGGCTGTTCGGGCTGTCACGCTGGCGCGAGACGAACGCAACCGCGCGCGACGTGACGCCGAGGCCGAGGTTGAACGTTTGACTCTGCTCGTCGAGACGGCTCGCCAAACTCGGGGGTCGCTGACCGGGGTTCGACATGACTGAGCGGGGCGCAGCGGTCCCACAATCGGCCCTGGCGGCAGAGGTCGGCCGGCTGCTCGACCGAGCCGCCAAGGCGTATCTAGATCACCCGCGGGCCACTGCCGAGGTGATCGAGCTGCGCAGTCGCCTTGATGGACCGCTACGGGTCGCCATTGCCGGCCGGGTCAAGGCGGGCAAGTCGACACTTCTGAACGCCCTCGTCGGCGAGCCTCTCGCGGCGAGCGATGTGGGCGAGTGCACACGCTTCGTGACCTGGTACCGGCACGGCCGGACCTATCGGGCCTTCGCTCAGCGTCGGGGTCAAAACCTCGAGCCGGTCGAGATGGTTCGTCACCGCGACCACGTCGATGTCGCTCCGGGCGGCTGGTCCGATGACGAGGTGGAACGCATCATCATCGAGTGGCCGGCGAGTGCCCTGGAGCGCGTGACCTTCGTCGACACGCCGGGTCTGGGTGCGGTGCTCCCGAGCGCTGGGGAACGAACCACGTCGGTCTTGCTGGGCGAGGAGGCGCCATCGGTCGTCGACGCCATCGTGTACGTGACGCGACATCTCCATGCCAGCGACGTGAGGTTCCTCGAGGCGCTCAACGACAACGATGTCGGTCCACCGAACCCCTTGAGCTCGCTGGTGGTCCTGAGCCGCGCCGACGAGATCGGGTCGGCCCGCCCCGACGCCATGGACCTGGCCCGCGCGGCAGCGGCGCGTTATCAGGCCGACCCCGTCGTCAAGCGACTGGGCCAAAAGGTGCTCGCCATCTCCGGGCTACTGGCCTGCGGCGCCAATCGGCTCACCGAGGACCACCACCGCACGATCGTCGACCTTGCCGGGCTCGATGCCGCAACGCTCCAAGTGGTGCTGCGAAGCGTCGACCACGTCGTGGCGGCGCAGCCCGATCTGGTCGTGACACCCGGCGCCCGCACCGAGCTGCTCCACCTGCTCGGGCTGTATGGGCTGCGACTCGCCTGCCATCTGGTGCGAGCCGAGGCTCTCGCGGCCGACGAGCTGGCCGTTGCGCTGCGACGCTACAGCGGCCTCGACGAGCTCCGGACAATGCTGAACGAGCAGTTCGCGGCGCGAGCCGCGTTGCTCAAGGCCCGCAGCGTGCTCACGGCCCTTGGTCGCCTGGTCGCCGAGGTTCCGCCCGACGACGGGGGTGTGCTGGCCGCCTGGATCGAGCGTGCTCATGCTGGTGCTCACGAGCTGGCCGAGCTTCGGCTCGTCGTCGCCTTGCGAGCTGGAGCGGTGGCCCTCACCGACGAGGAGGTGGCGGAAGTCGATCTGCTCCTGGGCGCGGGCCAATGCAACCCGGCGGCCAGGCTCGGTCTGCCGTCGGAGGTGCTGGCCGGCGAGATCGCCCACGAGTTGCTTATCCGGGTCGAACGATGGCGGCGCCGAGCCGAGATGCCGCTCGTCGACCTCGACGTGGCTGCCGCGTCGTCGATCGTGACCCGTAGCTACGAGGGCATGCTTGCGGCCTTGCGTCAACCGTGACCGGGCAGCTCGGCGCAGTTACCGGTGTTCAGGGCGACCGTACCATCGGTGTCTCCGATGAGCACGCACAGCGCCGTGGCCTCTGCGGGGATCTCGGCCTGGGTGAAGCCCCGTTGTCCCGCGGCGTTGGTGCCCCCGAAGGGCGAATTCACGCCCCAGGGAAGCCAAGCCGACGTGCGCCCTTCGAGCGTCGCCGCGTCGTCCCTCGACACCGACGCGAGGAAGAACACCGCCGCCAGCTCGTCACCAAAGGCCTCGAACGCGGGATCGAGGTTCTGGGTCGAGAACTCAGCGACGACCCCGTCACCCTCGAAGCTAACCGAGCTGATGCACATCGCCGGATCGCCCGGCGGCGGACACGCGGTCACGAACCCTCTCGCGCTCGGCTCTCCGTCTCCGCCCAGAGCCACCACGCCGACAACCCCAGCCGCGACCGCAGCGACGACTGCGGCGCCGGCGAGTGCCAGGCGTCGTCGGCGCCCGGGGGCCGCGGACGAGGGTGCCGCGACCAACGGCGCGCTTCGCGCCGACAACGCTGACGGCGCTGGGTACGGCGACGCGCCCGGAACCGGCGGGGCAAGCGAACCTGGCGCTGCTGCGCTCGGGGGCGCCGGAGTCGGGATTGACATGGGCGGAGCTGGCGGTGTGATCGGTGGCGGTGGGGGGTTCGGCGGTGATGACGCCGGCGACGCGACCGCCGGCGCCGGCGGTGCAGGACGGGTTGGTGCACGTGTGGGTGTGGCCTGCGACAAGTGAGTGGCGCCGGCCCGAGCCGCACCGAGAGCGACGACGTGCTTGGGGTCGGCGTCGACCGCGACCGGACGACCCAGCTCGGCCCCCACGAGCTCAGCGACGAGGGGGATGCGCGACGAGCCTCCGACGAGGAGCACGGCGGCGAGGTCACCGGGCTCAACCGCTGCGGCCCGAAGCGCCCGGCGAAGACAGGAGATCGTCTCGGCGAGCGGGAGTTCGATGAATCCCTCCAGCTCGGAGCGAGTGAGCCGGACCGAGTGGTGAAGGCCCGGGAGACTCACATGGATCGATGTCTCGGTGTCCGATGACAGCGCCTCCTTGGCTTCGACGCATTCCTGCTGGAGATGGGCCAAACCAGCGACTACGGCGGGATCGGTTCTGTCCAGTGCATCGAGGGCCGGTCCGAGGGCACGAACGACGTGGCCGACCACCGCCTGGTCGATGTCGATACCGCCGAGCCGCTCGATGCCCTGGGGGGTACCGAGAATCGCGAAACCGGCGTCTGTTCGGGCGAGCACGGCGGCATCGAACGTTCCGCCGCCGAGGTCGTACACCGCGACGCGGTCGCCCGGAACGACGCGCTCGAGGCTCGCGTAATGCACCGCGGCGGCCTCGGGCTCGGTGATCGTGAGGGGTGCCGACAGGTCGGCCAGCCGGATGACCTGATCGAAGAGCTCGAGCTTGAACGGGCCCCAGTTGGCCGGGTGAGACAGGGCGACGAGGTCGGGGGGGCGGCCCTCACGTCGGATGACGATCTCCAAGGTGGAGCGAAGCAAGCGGGCGACGAGCGTCTCCGCTGATAGCGGCACGCCGCCTAGGAGAAGTGGTACCGGGTCCCCCAGCCGGCGCTTGAATTCGCGCGCTAGCCGGTCTGGTTCGCCGATGCCGCGGCGCACCGCGGCATCGCCGACGAGAGTCGTGTCATCGTGGACGAAAACCACCGACGGGACAGCGGCCGACCGGTTGCCGAGTTGAACGACCTCGGCCCGGTCGCCTGACCAGACGGCCGCGGCGGTGTAGGTCGTCCCGAGATCGATTCCGATCACATAACCCACGGTGCCCCCAGCTTCCATGTACCGGTCGCGCAGACTCGCCACACGCTAACGCTCATCGGAACCCTGGGGCTCTGGCTTGCGCAGTCGCGGTTGCTCCGACCAGGTCGTCACTCGAACACGTCGTCGGGGGTGAAGCTGTCGAGGCGGACGAGGGCGCGGTGGCCGTGGCCGGCGGTGCCGCACACCCAGCACGGCGAACCGCCGGGCGAGTCGGTCCACGCCACATCGCACGGCGAGCAGCGGTAGCGCATCGCACGAACGACGGTTCGGTCGCCGGTCACCGTCGGGGTCACCGGTACCCATCGGCACGGCCGCGATCGCCATGAGCCGGCGCGGCTACGATCGCCGATTGGAGCCGCGCCGGGGGCGCGGTGCGAGCTGAGCAGGGGGATCACCATGGACCTAGGACTCGCGGGAGCCGCCGTGTGCGTGCAGGGCGGCACCAAGGGCATGGGCCGAGCCACCGCCGAGCTGTTCGCCGCCGACGGAGCGCGCGTGGCGGTGCTCGCCCGCACCCAACGCGACCTCGACGCCACTGCCGAGGCGCTCGCCGCCGCGGGCAGCCCCGACGCCGTCGGCTACTCGGTCGACCTGCGCGACCGGGCGACGGTCGACGCGGCTTTCGCCGCCATCGGCGAGCGATGGGGCGAGCTCAACACGCTCGTGTCGTGCGCCGGACCGTCGAGCGGGATCGGCCCCTTCGAGTCGCTCGACGACGACGGCTGGCACTCGGCCTTCGACGAAGGCGCGGTGTCGATGGTCCGGTGCGTCCGGGCCGCGCTCCCGCTGCTGCGCAAGGCGGCGTGGGCCCGGATAGTCAGCGTGTCGGCGCACTCCACCAAGCGCCAGTCCGAGTCGATCGTCGCCTACACGGCGGGCAAGTCGGCCATGACCAGCATCACCAAGAACCTCTCGCTGTCGCTCGCTCCCGAAGGGATCCTCGTCAACACCGTCTCGCCCGGCACGTTCCTCACCGACGGGCTCCGGTCGGTCCTCGAGTCGCTGCCGCCCGAACGGGGCTTCGACCCGAGCAGTCCCGTGGACTGCATGAAGTTCATCGCCGAGGACTACGGCCACCCGTGTCATCTGATGCGGGCCGGGTTGGCGCACGAGATCGGCCACGCCATCGTGTTCTGTGGATCCCGCGTCAACTCGTACATGACCGGCGCCAACGTGAACGTCGACGGCGGCAGCGACTTCTGCTGATGAGCATCGACGACCTGACCACCGAGGCCGTCGCCCGAGCGGCGGTGTCGGCCACCGGTCTCGACGACTTCGGAGGCGACGGCTGGCGCGAGGGCCTCGATGTGCTGACCCACGCCCTGCGCACCGAAGCGCGACTGAACGACATCGGGATGATGTCACTCGGCGGGCGGATCGGCTCGTATCTGGAGCGGCGGCTCGAGGTCGTCGACTGGCTCGGCCGCCACCCCGAGATCCTCGATGAGCAGATCGAGCGGCCGGTCATCATCACCGGGCTACCCCGAACGGGCACGACCGCGTTCTCGAACATGATGGCCCAGGACCCCGACACGCGGTCGCTGCTGGTCTGGGAGTCGGCTCGGCCGTGCCCACCGCCGGAAGCGGCGACGTTTCGCACCGACCCGCGCATCGCCGCCACCCAGGCCGGGATCGACTTCATGCACGAGATGGTGCCGGGCGTGAAGGCCATGCACGACGACACCGCCGTGTCCACGGCCGAAGCGCTCGATTTGCTCGGCATGAGCTACAAGACCGAGCACTTCGGTGGCATGGCGATGGTGCCGTCGTACGAGTCGTGGTGGATGGACTGCGACATGGTCGAGGCGTACGAGCTCCATCGCAAGGTCCTGCAGCTGCTCCAGTGGCGCTGCCCGCCGACCCGCTGGCACCTGAAGAACCCGCCCGACGTCTTCTGCCTCGACGCCATCGACACCGTGTACCCCGACGCCGTGTTCATCTGGACCCACCGCGACCCGGCCCGGGTCATCCCATCGGTGTCGAGCATCGTCGGGTTGTTCACCGCCATGTCGACCGACCATCTCGACCGCTCCAAGCTCGGGCCGTACCTGCTGGAGCTGTGGGCGACCGGTATCGACCGGGCGATGGCGTTTCGCGACCAGGTCGGCGAGGACCGCTTCGTCGACGTCCACATGCGCGACCTGGTTCGCGACCCCGTCGCCACGGTCGCCGCCGCCTACGAAGGAGTCGGGTGGGAGTTCACGGGCCGGTTCGAGTCGGCGCTCGCCCAGTGGGCTGCGGCCAACCAACAGGGTCGCCACGGCGACCACCAACCCGACGCCGCCGACTGGGGTCTCGACGTCGGAGCGATCCACGAGCGGTTCGCCGCCTACACCGACCGATTCTTCACCGAGGGGTTCTGATGGACGAGAGAGAGGCGATCGTCGCCAAGGTCGTGTCGGGCGCGGCCTGGGACGAGTTCTGCGACCTGTTGAGGGACGCCGGGCGCGAAGTCCTACGCCCGGGGATACACGGTGATCCCCTCGACATCGCCGAGGGCTACCGCATGATCACCCGGCTGCTGCGCGGCCAGCTCGAGAGCACGCTCGAGTACGGCTACCCCAAACACCCGCATCTGATCTGCGCCTGTCACGAGACGATCAAGATCGTGGCCGAGAACCCCGACAACTTGTACCTCGGGTCGTCGATCTCGGGCCGCCACGACTACCGGGTGTGGGGTACCCGAGGTGAAGCAAAGTGGCTGAGCTTCAACACCTTCGGCGGCGGCGGGTTCGGCACAGGTGGCCGCGGCACCGGACCGACGCTGCACGAGCACCAGATGCACATCGAGCCCGACGGCACGTTCGAGGTGATCCTGTCGACCCGCGAGCATCCGGGCAACTGGTTGCCGCTCGAACCCGACACCAACTCGCTCACGATCCGCCAGACGTTCCTGCACAAAGGCACCGACCGGCACGCCGAGCTGCACATCGAACGCTTCGACGATGACGGCACCCCTCCCCCGCCGCTCGACCCGTTCCACCTGCACCGGTCGCTGATCGGTGCCGCCCACTACGTGCGCGCGATCACCTCGATCGGAGCCGAGTGGGCTGAACGCAACGCCGCCTACCCCAACGTGTTCGCCAACACGCAAGCCGACGACACGCGCAACTTCCAGGATCCGCAGATCCGCTGGAACATGGCGTACCTCGAGCTCGACCCCGAACAGGCCCTGATCGTGCGGTTCACACCGCCGGCCTGCGACTACTGGATGATCGTCACCCACAACCACTGGATGGAGACGCTCGACTACCGGTACCACCCGGTCGTCTACAACTCCTCGACCGCCACCTATCAACCCGACGGGTCGGTCGTGTTCGTCGTGGCGAACCGCGATCCGGGGGTCGCCGGGGTCAACTGGCTCTCGATGGCCGACCACCGGCGGGGCGTGCTCGGCACCCGCTGGGTCGGCCTCGACGTCGACAACGTCATCCCGACCTGCGAGCTCACCACCCTCGCCGACCTCCCAGCCCTTCTGGCCTGAGCCCAGCGTCACCCAGTCGAGTAGGCGCGGACGGCGTCGAGGATCGCCGTCCAGGCGCCGGCGGCATCGACGGCCTCGAGGACGGTCGTGTTCGGCTCTGGCCTCGGCCTGATGATGCGGTGGTCGATCACCGTCATGCCGCGCGTGTGCTCGCCCTTCGTCTCGACGCCCACCCACCGGCGAGTCGACGTGAACAGGTGCGGATGGGTCAGGGCCAGCACGGCCAGCGGGTCGTGGAGCGGCGCGCCGGCCAGGCCGTCGTGGCGGCTCCGGTAGTTGTCGGCGAAGAAGCGGAACAGCCCGGCGAGCACCGTCGCCAACCGGCCCCCGATCGCTTCGAGTTCGTCGGCGTGGGTCTCGGTCACGATCAGTTGGTGGGTCACGTCGAGCCCCGCCATGGTGATCGGCGCGGCGCAGCCGAAGACCGCGGCGGCCGCTTCGGGGTCGGCCCAGATGTTGAACTCGGCCATCACCGCCCGATTGCCGAAGGTGCCTCCGCCCATGAGCGAGATGCCAGCGACGCGCTGCGCCAGGTCGGGGGCCCGGGCGAGCGCGAGAGCGATGTTGGTGAGCGGCCCGACCGGGACCAGCCACAAACCCTCGGTCGCACGGCAAGTGTCGACGATGAAGCCGGCGGCGTCGGTGCCGTCGAGAGGACGGGTCGGCACGGGCAAGTCGGCGCCGTCCAGCCCGCTCGGCCCGTGCACGAACGTCGCGTCGCGGAGCTCGCCGACGAGCGGGTCGGCGGCCCCCGAGTGCACGGGCACGTCGATGCCGAGCAGCTCGCGCATCACCCTCGCGTTGTACTCGGTACGGTCGAGCGGCGCGTTCCCCCCGACGGCGGTGATGCCGACCAGGTCGCAGTACTGCGCGGCAACCACGATGGCTACGGCGTCGTCGTGCCCCGGGTCGCAGTCGAGGATGATCTGGGGTCGCACCGCCGGAACGTAGCATCGTGGTCATGGGTGCTTCCCGGCCGCACGATCTCGACGGCGCCACGGCTGAGCAGATCGAGCTCGGCGCGCTGCGCACCTTCTTCCGGCGGCCGATGATCGCCGACATCGAAGCCCTCGCGGCGCGGCGCCCCGACGTCGCGGTGATCGGCGCCCCCTACGACCTCGGGGTCACCAACCGGCCAGGTGCCCGTTTCGGTCCCCACGGCGTGCGCACCGCGGCGTACTACAGCGGCAGCTACCACTTGTCGTTCGGGATCGAGATCTTCGACTGGCTCGACGTCGTCGACGCCGGCGACGTGTGGTGCCCCCACGGCCAGCCGGAGCGGTGCCACGCCAACATCCGCTCCCGGGTTGCCGAGGTCGCGGCGCTCGGGATCGTCCCGGTCATCATCGGCGGCGACCACTCCGTCACCGCGCCCGTCGGGTCGGCGCTGGCATCGGTCCACGGCCGGGGTCGGATCGGCATGATCCACTTCGACGCCCACGCCGACACCGCGAACGAGATCGAAGGCAACCTCGCCGGGCACGGCACCCCGATGCGGCGACTGGTCGAATCCGGCGACGTGTCGCCCCGCAACTTCGTGCAGATCGGGTTGCGTTCGCACTGGCCCGGCGAGGACGTGTGGGACTGGATGGCCGACCAGGGCATGCGCTGGCACCTCATGGACGAGGTCTGCGAGCGCGGCCTGCCCGCCGTTGTCGACACCGCCATCGCCGAGGCTCTCGACGGTTGCGATCGCATCTATCTCACGATCGACATCGATTGCCTCGACCCGGCGTTCGCCCCCGGTACCGGCACCCCCGAGCCGGGCGGGCTCGTCCTCGCCGACTTGATCCGCGCCGTCCGCCAGATCGCCCGCCGCTGCGAGCTCGTGGCCATGGACGTCGTCGAGGTCTCGCCGCCTTACGACCACTCCGACCTGACGGTCAACGCCGCCCACCACCTGGTGGTCGAGGCCCTGGCCGCTCTCGCGGCCAAGAAGCGAGCTGCCGCCGGCGGCACCCCCGGCCGCCCCGGCACGTCGATCTGATCACCCGCCCGGCGGGTGACAGACTTCGACGGTGACCCCCTTGGCTCCCCACCTCGACCTCGACCTCGGGCTCGCGCCGTTGCTCGGTGACGACCTGCACCTCGCCATGGCCGCGGCTCGGACCGCCGGCCCGATCGTGCGGCTCACCTTCTACGGCCAGCCGGCGTACCTGCTCACCCGGTTCTCGGCCCTGAAGGAGTTCCTCCTCGATCAGGCCGGGCACCCGGGCGGAGTGATCTACCAGTTCCAAGTCGAACAGCACGTCGGCCGGACCTTCATCAGCATGGATGGACCGGACCATGACACGTATCGCCAGCTCGCCACCCCGGCGTTCCGTTCCCGGGCCACCGCTCGCTTCATCGACCGCGAGCTGACGCCGCTCGCCCACGAGGTGCTCGACCGGCTCGCACCCGCAGGGCAGGGTGACCTGGCTAGCGGGTACGCCCAGGTGTTGCCGTTCTGGGCGATCAGCCGCAAGCTCGGGCTCCCGTTCGGATCCGAGGAGCGCCAGCGCGCCTTGGCCCTGGCGTTGCTCAGCTACCCGCGCGACCCCGACGGCGCGCTCGCCGCCGCGGCCGAGCTGACGGACTTCCTGCGGCCCGTCGTCGAGGAGCGTCGGGCCGAGCCGCGCGACGACGTGATCTCGCGCCTGTTGACCCACGAGCACAACGGCGTGCGGTTCACCGACGACGACGTGTTCGCGCACGTGCGTCTGCTCTACGCCGTCGGCGCGACCACGACGTCGGATGGCTTGAGCACCGCGCTCCACACGCTGCTCACCCGGCCCGGCCTGCTCGATCTCGTGAGCGACCAGCCCGAACTGCTTCCGCGCGTCGTGCACGAATCGCTGCGGTGCGAACCGCCCGTCTCGACGCTGCCCCGCGTCAGCGCGCTCGGCGGCGGCATCGCCGGCGTCGACGTCGAGCCGGGATCGATCGTCCTGTGCGGGCTGGCCGCCGCCAACCGCGATCCGGCCGCATTCGAGGACCCTGACCGCTTCGACCCACATCGGCCCGAAACCGAGATCCTCACTTTCGGCTTCGGTGCCAAGTTCTGTCCGGGGATGCACCTGGCCCGCCAACAGATCCTCGCCGCCCTCGAGGTCGTGCTCGATCGCCTGCCCGGCCTCGAGGTGGTCGCCGCCGATCCCCCGACCGGCGGCGTGCTGCGCCGCACCGAACGCATCGAAGCTCGCTGGTCGGCCTGACGCCCCGGGCTGGAGCGTCGTTGCCGCCGCGACCACGGTGTGGACGATCAGAGCGGCCGAACGACGCCTCGAACCGGGTCGACCTCGACCTGGGCTCCATTGACGACGAGTGACGTCGCGCCCCGCGCGCCGATCACGGCGGGCAGGCCGAACTCACGCGACACGATCGCGGCGTGGCACAGAACGCCGCCCTCCTCCACCACCAGCGCGCCGAGGATCGGGAGGATCGAGTTGAACGATGGTCCGGTGAACGCGGCGATCATCACGTCCCCGGGCTGCAGCCGGTCGAGCGCATCGGCCGCGTCGCTCAC
The DNA here is from genome assembly GCA_964390555.1 of uncultured Acidimicrobiales bacterium. Classification (GTDB taxonomy): domain Bacteria; phylum Actinomycetota; class Acidimicrobiia; order Acidimicrobiales; family SHLQ01; genus CAVTWS01. The sequence goes on from CAYMJU010000069.1 coordinate 15,001, forward strand.
GACGCAGGCCCGGCCCCGGTAGATCACCGAGCCGATGCCCACCCCGCAGAGTGCCTCCTTGTCCGGCGCGGTCGCGTCGGCCATCAGGTTGGCCATGAGTGCCGCGGTGGCCCGGGCCATCGGTGCCGGCAGGGCGTCGATCGGCGGAGGGGCCTCCGGCTCGCCGAGTACGCGGGGAGGAGGCATGGCCTCGATGCGGTCACGAAGTTCGGCGCGGTCGGCCAGTTCCGCGGCGCTCGGGCCGCGGCCCCGCACGAGCAGCTCCGTCAGTTCCTGCGGGAACAGCTCAGCCGCGTGCTCCGGCGAGTGCAACTGCGCCCGATCGGCGAGGCGCCGCCCGGCCTCCAGCATCGCCCGGCGCACCAGCCCGCCCGACCAGTTCCAGCACACCCCCCGGATGTCCTCGCGCTGGCGCATGCCGTAACGGGCCTCGACTACCAACTCGTCGAACAGTGCTCGGCTGGCGGCGGGCACCCGGCCTCGAAGCCCGGCGATGTCGGGCTCGGTCAGCGATGCCACGACCGCGTCGTGATCGACCGCAGCCAGCAGTGCGGCAAGCCGCAGCGACGACAGCTCGGCCAGCGTCGGACGATCCACCTCGTCGCTGGTCACCAGCCGCCAAGCGTGGAGGCGCTCCCATGCGTCGACCGCGTCGCTCACGTCAGGACCGAGGGCTCGAACTGCGTCGATCGAGACCGGCGGCGCCGTGCAGCCGGCCAACGCGCGAGCGACGGGACCGAGCAGCCTTGCCGTCTCGACCGTGGCCGGCGAACATCCGACCAGCAGGGTCGCGGCTTCGTGGGCGGCGATGCCCCATTGCTGGCAGTGAGCGAGAAGGTCGCCGACCGGGATGAGGTCGCCGCCGTGAGTCGCCAGGTTTCTGTGTGCCTGTTCTTCGAAATGCGAGAGCAAGCCCGTGATCTCGGCGGCGAGCGCGGCGTCGTCGAGCGAGCCGAGATCGACGGCCTGCAACTGAAGATTCCGCTCGACCAGCGCGTCTCGGTCCTGCTCGAACCAACGGTCGACCTCGGCTCGCCACAGCTTGGTCGAAAAGGCCAGTGCCGCCGCCTTGTTGCGCCGCCTCATTCCCGGGTGCAGCCGGGCGATGAGCTTCATCACCAGCTTGGGCGGTGCCGCCGACGGCTTGTCGCCCTCCCCGAGGCCGCGGGGTCGCATGTAGACGCAACCGTGGACCAACTCGACGTCGACGCCATCGAGCGGCAACCCGTACCGTTCGACCAGAACCTTGAAGCCCTCCTCGCCCCCGCGCGTGTAGGCGTCACGGATGAGGGGAGACAGCGGGCGCACCCCATGGTGCGTGGTCTCGAGCTCCCACATGCCAGGCCGAGGAGGCAGGAACACCACGGCTTCGTTCTCACACGGCGCCTCTGTCAAGTCACCCTGTATCACGTCACCCATGGTCGTCTCCCTCGCTCGGTACTGTCGACCAGACTATATTGGTGACAGCTATCTGCTGTCAATACGCAATCTTGTCATCGTAACAGACCTGAGGTATGATGGCAACACGATGTCCACGCGCACGTACTCCTCGCCGCTGCGGGAACGGCAGGCCCAGCAGACCCGTGATCTCATTCTCGACACGCTGACCGACCTGCTCGAAGACCACCGAGCTGACGAGATCACCACTCGCGAGCTCGCCAGGGCCGGCGGCGTCTCCGAACGTACCGTGTACCGCCACTTCCCCGATCGGGAAGCGTTGCTCGGCGGACTCTCCGACCGCCTTCGCGGCCTCACCGGAACTGATCCCCCAGGCGGCGCGATCCAGTCCGTCGACGACTTCCCGCGGGTAGCCGTCCAACTCATGGCCGGCCTCGACCAGGTCCACGCCGCTGCCCGAGCCGAAGCGCTCCTCAACGCCGACCCGCGCCGGTTTTCAGCCGCCACCCGCGAGAACACCGAGCACTTCCGCCAGCTGGTGGCCGCCGCGTTCCCCGAGCTCGACGAGCGTGAGCACGTGCGCCTGGCCGCGGTGATCCGCTGCCTGCTCTCGGCCCAGGCCTGGCTCCGGATGCGCGAGGAGTTCGGCGTCCCCGGCGCCGAGTCCGGTCCCGTCGTCGCCTGGGTGCTCGAGACTCTGTTCCGCGAGATCCGCCAAGGCAACCACCCCGGCACCCGACGAGGCCCGGCCACCTGACCCGGGCTCGTTGTCGCCCGCCATCAGTGGGCCCGGTGGGTATCGAACCCACGACCAAGCGACTATGAGTCGCGTCGGCCCCAACGCTGTGCGGCTCGCGCGTTTCCCCTGGTCACAGCGTTGGGGCGCCGAGCGCACCGAGGGCAATCGCCTGCTGTCGAGCAAAGAGGCAGAAATCACCCGCGCTCGTCGCCTCCGCTTTTCGCTCGCGCGTTCTCACCCGTAGGTGATCCTCTGCGCCGGGATCTGGCGCGTCCGCTACTCCCGGCTCCCCGCCCTGGCCGATTGTGCGCCGAGATGGATCACGCCCCAACGCCACGGCTCAGTGCCCAACCGGATCGACGCCGGTGGTGCCGCTGTCCGCAACTTGGTCGGTCCACCGGGCGCCATCCCACCAGCGGTACTGGTGACGGGCGGTCGGGTCGGGTTTCCATGATGGCGGGTCCGGGGCATTGGGTGGCGGTGGCGGCACGCCCGGTGACCTCCCACCGCCCTGGCCGCGGGCCAGTGTCGCCTCAACCGTACTGCGGCGGCGGGCGGGTCAGTGGGTGTGGCCGTGGTGGAGGTCGGGTACGTGGGGGTGGGCGTGCTCGAGGGGCTCGTGGCGATGGCGGTGGGTGTGCCGACCGTTCTCGGCGTCGACGTGCACGTGGTTGTGATGGGCGTCGCCGTGGCTGTGCTCGTGCTCGTGCTCGACCGCGTCGTGGCCGTGGGTGTGTTCGTGGCCGGTACGTAGCGACACCGCGACACCGGCGACTGCGAGCGGAACAGCGATGGCTTGGGCGAGGGTGACGGTCTCGCCGAGCAGGGTCCAGGACAAGACCGCGCCGACGAACGGGGCGGTGGCGAAGATAATCTGGCCGCGTGCCGCGCCGAGGTCGCGTGCGCCCTTGACCCACAAGGTTATTGAGGCGCCATAGCCGAGTGCTCCGATGACGAGGGCCGCCGCGATCGGCCGGATCTCGATCTGCCATTCGGTGGCGATCGCGGCACCGAGGACGAGGTTGGCGGTCCCGGCGACGGCGCCCTTGGTGAAGGTGATCTGCTCGGGGCTGAGTTGGTCGATGCGTGCCGTGACACAGTTGTCGATCCCCCAGGCGATGCACGCGCCGACGACGAACACTCCGCCGATGTCGATCGCCGTGCTCGGTTCCCACACCAGGAGGATCCCGGCGAGGCCGACGAGCCCAACGGCAGCCAGAAGCCGGCGACCGAGGTGCTCGCGGAACACGACCGCAGCGAGGGCGACGGTGGCAACGAGCTCGAAGTTCAACAGCAGCGATGCCGTTGCCGCTGGGATCCGCACCAGGCCAGCGACGAGCAGCGCCGGACCTATCGCCCCGCCGAACACCACCGCGATGGCGAGGGGTCGCCCACCGGAACGTAGCGCAGCGACGGTGGGACGGTGGCCGACGACGGAAGGCAGCACGGCGAAGGCGGCCCCGACATAGAGCAGCCCGGCGAGGACCAGGGTGGGCATGTCCCCAGCGAGCATCGACGCGGCCGGCGCGGACGCCCCGAAGAGCAACGCGGCGACCAGGCAGCGCACGACGCCGCGGCGCGGGATCGACGAGGGGCCGTTCATCACGCGCTCAGCACGGGTCACAACAGACCTCACCGCGCCAGGCCTCGCGGCCTTCGCGCGTGGCGAGCCCGGCGATCACGACCGCCGCGATCGGGTCGGCCCACCACCAGCCGAGTTTCGCGTTCGCGACCAGCCCGACGAGCAAGACGGCAGACAGGTAACTGCACAACATCGTCTGGCCACTGTCAGCGACCACCGTGCGGCTCGACATGCGACGTCCGAGACGGCGTTTGGCGATCGCCAGCATCGGCATGACGACGAGGGACAGCGTGGCGAGGACGATGCCGGGGATCGATTCGTCGGGTTGGGAACGGGCGAAGAGATCCCAGGCGGCCTGGCCGGCGACGTAGGCCGCGAACACGAAGAAGCTCCCGGCGATGAGCTTCAGTGCCCGTTGTTCACGTATGGCACCCGCGCCGGAGAATTGCCATACGACGACGACCGCGGAACCGACCTCGACGATGGAGTTCAGCCCGAACCCGACGAGCGAGATCGAGCCGGCCTCGGCGCCCGACGCGATCGCCACGATCGCTTCAACGCTGTTCCAGGCGATGGTCGCCCACGCCAACGCCAGCGCCTTGCCTCGCCAGCGGTCCTGATCGGCCGACCGGATCGGGACGCCGAGCTCGACCTCAGCCAACACTCGCCTCGAGCAGGGCGCGCAGTTCGTCGGGTACGGGCATCGGTTGGGTGGCCGGCACCGACGCGCGGCCGGTGTTTCCCTCGGGGTAGCGACCGGTCAGCGAACCCGGTCCCGCCACCACGATCCGAAGTAGCTGCCCGGTGACCTCACGGCGATCCCGAGTGCGCCAACCCATGGCCAGCATCGCCGCGTGGACCTTGATGTGAGGCCACGCCCACGGCTGCGACAACACGTGGGCTTCCTCGAGCAGACCCCACGCCAGCCCGACATCTCCCGCTCGGGAGGCGCCGCGGGCCGCACCGAGATCAGCGGTGATCCGATCAGCGACCGCGGTTGGCATGGGCCGGTCCACCCCCATCAGCGGGACCTGCGCTCGTGAGCGCATCCCTGTGCTCGGGGCAACGCCAACTCCGCGAGCTGGGCCAGCGCGGCAGCAAAACGGGGATCGGCCAGCTCGTAGCGAACCCGCCGTCCCTCGGCCGTCGTGGTCAACAGTCCGCAGCCGCGCAAGCAGGCGAGATGGTTCGAGACGTTCGCCCTGGTGAGCCCGAGTTGCTCGGCCAGCTCCGCGGGATACCCGGGCCCGTCGAGCAGCCGAACCAGAAGCTGCCGCCGGGTCTCATCGGCCAGCGCCGTGCCAATGCGCCCGAGTGCATCGAGATCTACCGCAGTCGTCTGCACGGGTCACATAGTACAGCAACAGCTGAACCATCAGAGCGCCACAACTACCGAGGGCAATCGCCTGCTGTCGAGCAGCTGCCCGGACCGGACCGCCCCCGGCGACCTGTGGATGGTTCTCGCCCGAATCACATGCGTGACCGCCTCGACCGGAGAAGGGCCGGCGCGACCGACGACTGTTGAGCGACATCCTGGTTGAGTATCGGGGGCGGGTGTGGCGACAGGGTCGGTGAGCAACACCGATCGAGCCTCTGGCCGGATCTGCAAGTCGCCTGCCTTCTGAGCGCTGTGCTCGACGTCGAGGGGGCTTTCGCCTTGACCGTTGAAAAGTGGGCCCGGTGGGTATCGAACCCACGACCAAGCGATTATGAGTCGCCTGCTCTGACCACTGAGCTACGGGCCCGGTCGGCGGACCAGGGTAGACGCCGCCGACGTTGACGGCTCACGTTCACAGTCCGTG
>CAYMJU010000070.1:0-17015 GCA_964390555.1 uncultured Acidimicrobiales bacterium
TTCGCTGGTCGTGCCGTCAGGCCGGCGCGAAGGCGAAGGTCATGATCTCGTTGCCTTCGCCGTCGGTCGCGATCGGCACCATGGTCATCTCGACGTTCATACCGAACGCCAGCTTCTCGGGGTCGCTCTCGGTGAGTCGACCCTCGACTCGGATGACGTCGTCGAGCTGGACGAGCCCCATCGCGAACGGAGTGAACGAGGCCGGGTCGGTGATGTAGCCCGGACCGGGGTAGAACCCCTGCGTCGTCCAGGCGACCAACGTTCCCGTCCGCGGCAGCAGCAGCTCGGTCATGTTCGGACCCGAACAGCTCGGACATCGGTCCTGGGTCGGAAACGTCGTCGCCCCGCAGCCGGCGCATTGGCTGCCGACGAGTTGGGTGTCCTCGGCCGGCCAGTTAGTGATGCCCTCGGCGATCACCTGTCTCATGAGGCGAACCTCCGTTGCGTCACGCCAGCGACAGTAGCGTCCCTTGGCCGGCCGGGCTCAACTGAGCGTGAAGCCGGCGCACCCCCTCGATACCCATCGAACTGGGTGGGGGCGCGGGGCCTGTCGGCCCCAGCGCCCCACCCAGTTCGAGACAACGGGTGCGGCCCTGTTCCCTTTAATCGATTAACCGTCGGGGGTCTCGTCGTAGAGCTGGCGGACCGGCGTGAAATGGCGGGCGGCGAGCGAGCCCATGGCACCGCTCGCGAGCGCGGTGTCTCTCGCCGCTTGGCGCAGGCAGTAGGGGAGCACGTCTGGCGCGTGCAGGGCCCCGTCGGCGATCGCCGAGCACAACGCGCCACGCCCGGCGGCGACATCGTCGAACGGGCGCCTGAGGAGGGCCGCGAGCTCGTCCCGCTCGAGGCTGGCGAAAGCCGGGCCGAGGCGATCGGCCTCGCGCAGGTACTTCAGCAGCCGCGCCACGCCTTTGGCGCGGGTCGCGGCGAAGTCGTCGGTGAGCGCCGGCAGCACGACGTCTCGAAGGTCATCGAGCGCCACGTCGAACGCCCACGAGCTCGTCGCGCCGTGGTGGTCCACCTCGACTGGAGGCTCGAGCGGTATCCCTGTCGCCTCGCCGAGCGCCTCACCGAGCAACCGCGTGTGCAGCGTGTTGTAGATCAACTGCCATGCGATCTCGCCCCGCGCGTCGAGCGAACGGAGACCCGCGAGCGTGCCGATCGTCGAGCGGAACTGCGCGAGAACGCGGAAGTAGCGCAACCGAGTCGGGTCGATCGACCGGCCGGTCGTACGTTCGTACTCGGAGAAACGCGCCTCGAGGTCGGGGAACCGCTCGAGGGTGTCGCGCACCATCACCCAGGCCAGATCGTCGTGGAGGTCACCCCAGTGCGCGAGCTCCCAATCGGTCACGGCGACGAGCCGGTCACCGTCGAACATGAAGTTGCCCGGCCCGGTGTCGCCCTGCACGAGCACGAGAGGCCATCCGTCGTCGTCGGGGACGTTGGCGCGCAACCAGACGATCGACAGCGAGATGGTCGGCACGCCGCCACCTGCTGCCGCGTACTGCCGCTCCCACTCGGCGATCTCGTCGAGCACGTGGCCCGAGATCTTGCCGGGCGCACCGAGCTCGGGGAGATCGAGCTCGATCGGTACGAGGCGGTGCAGGGCCGCGAGCTCCTCCACGAACTGCTGGGCGATCGATTCCTGCGTGGCCGAGTCGGCGATCTGAGCGAACCGGCTCTGGCCCTGCACCCGTCGCATCAAGAACGCGGGAAGCTCGGGATGCACCGAGACCAACTCCGCCACCCGCACCGGCGTGGGCGACAGGGCACGGTAGACGGCGGCTTCGCGCCGGAGGCTGTAGAGCGTCGCCGATTGTGGGCCGAAGCCCGGATCGGTGCGCAGCCAGAGCTCGTCGGTGACCCCGTGGGCCGTCCGAGCGTCGACCGAGTAGCCGGCGCGCGAAGCGCCGCCGGTCTCACGCCGGATCGTCAGCGAATCGGTTCCGGTGACATCGGTGACCCACGCGACGATCGCCGGGTCGAGATCGTCGGGGACGTCGGTCGAACCCGTCACGAACGCCACGCTCGGGAGCCTACGCGTCGCGCCGACCCCACCCGACCGTTGTGGCCGGTCAGCAGCCGAGGTTCGCGGCCAGAACGCCAGAGTAGGTTCCTCCGATGGGCATCGTGTCGCGTCGGGTCGTAACGAGGATGGGGCTGACGTCCACTCATGAGGTCGACGTCAGGCGCAAGATCCGCGTCGACATGCCCGATGGCGTGACGCTGCTCACGAACCTGTACGAACCGCGGGGGCTCGAACGGAGCCCGACCGTCCTGGTGAGGTCGCCCTATGGCCGCAGTGTGTTCGGCTTGTCGATCGGCGCTCCGTTCGCGTCGCAGGGCTACCGGGTGGTCATCCAGAGCTGCCGTGGTACCGCCGGTTCGGGTGGGGTGTTCGACCCGCACCACGACGAGCGCGCCGACGGGCTGGCCACGATCGCGTGGATCACCCGTCAGCCGTGGTTCGACGGCTCGATCGTCACCTACGGCATGAGCTATCTCGGCTACACCCAGTGGGCCGTCGCGGCATCGGCGGGCCCCGAGGTGAAGGCCATGGCCATGCAGGTAACGATGTCGGACTTCTCGCAGATGACCTACGCCGGCAACTCGCTGATGCTCGAGAACGCGGCCAGCTGGACCCACCTCGTCACCACGCAGAGGAGACGGTTCGGGGCCGTGTCGCTGATGTGGCAGCAAGTCACGAAACGCCCGGCGCTTCGCGGCGAGAAGTGGCGGACGTTGCCGCTCGCGTCGCTCGACGAGGTCGCCACCGGCGAGCGGGTCGCGTTCTGGCAGGACTGGATGGCCCACGCCTCGGCCGACGATCCGTGGTGGGAGCCGATGAACTTCCACCGGACCATTCCCGGCATCGGGCGCCCGATCACGTTCGTGGCCGGATGGCACGACATCTTCACGCCGTGGTCGCTTCGGGACTTCGCCGCCCTCCAACGCGCTGGCGCCCCGGTGCGCATCACCATCGGGCCGTGGTGCCACACCGATCGCGCCATGGCCAGCGTCGTGGTGCGCGAAGCGCTCGACTGGTTCGCGGTGCACCTGGCGCAGCAACCGGACTCGGGCGAAGCGCCGGTGAAGCTGTACCTGCAAGGGACCGACGAGTGGCGGTTCCATGACGCGTGGCCCCCAACAGAGGCCGTCGACACCACCTGGTACCTGCATCCGGCGGGTCGTCTCGCTGAGGGGGCGCCGGCGGAGTCTCCGCCCGACACATACCGGTACGACCCGGCCGACCCGACGCCGTCGGTCGGTGGCCCGGCGCTGATGTCGGGCTCGGTGCGCGTCGACAACCGGTCGCTCGAGGCCCGTGGCGACGTCGTGTGCTACACGTCGCCGCCGCTCACCCAGGTCGTCGACGTCGTCGGCGTTCCGGTCGCGACACTGCACGTGGCGTCGACCGCGGCGAGCGCCGACTTCTTTGTCCGGCTCTGCGACGTGGACGAGGCCGGCGTGTCTCGCAACGTCTGCGACGGCTTGCAGCGCGTCTCGGTCGAGCCGAGCGGCGCACCTCAGGCGATTCGGGTCGAGTTGTGGCCCACCGCCTACCGCTTCAAGCCCGGCCATCGCATCAGGGTTCAGGTCTCGAGCGGCGCGTTCCCCCGCTGGGCCCGCAACCTCGGCACCGGCGAGTCGCTGGGCACCGGCACGACCATGCGGGTCGCCGACCAGTACATCCACCATTCGCCGGCGACTCCGTCGGCGATCACGCTTCCGGTGATCCCGGCCTAGGGTCGATCAGCTGCCGGCCAGCCGAAGGGGGAGACGATGGGGTGGGATTTCTCGACTGATCCGGACTACGCGGAGCAGCTCTCCTGGGTCGAGCAGTTCGTGCGCGAGGAGTGCGAGCCGATCGACCTCGTGGTCCGGGAGTCGCACGACCTCGACGATCCCGTTCGGCAGGCCCTGATCCCGCCGTTGCAGGCGATCGTGAAAGAGCGCGGCTTGTGGGCGACGCACCTCGGGGCCCACCTCGGCGGGCCCGGACTCGGTCAGGTGAAGCTCGCGCTTCTCAACGAGATCCTCGGCCGGTCCGAGTGCGCGCCGATCGTGTTCGGTTCCCATGCACCGGACTCGGGCAACAGCGAGATCCTGGCCCACTACGGCACGCCGGAGCTGAAGGCCCGGTATCTCGAGCCGCTGCTCGACAACCGGATCGTCTCGGCGTTCTCGATGACCGAACCGCAGGGCGGCGCCGACCCCAAGATCTTCACCACGTCGGCGACGCTCGACGCCGACGAATGGGTGATCAACGGCGAGAAGTGGTTCACGTCCTTCGCGTCGATGGCGTCGTTCCTGATCGTGATGGCCGTGACCGATCCTGACGCTCCTCCCTACCAGCAGCAGACGATGTTCGTGGTGCCTGCGGAGACGCCCGGCATACACGTGCTGCGCGATGTCGGCCTCGGTTACCAGCCGATGGGCGGCGGCAGGGAGGGCTACGTCAGCTACGACAACGTGCGCGTGCCGGCGGACCACATGCTCGGCCCACGCGGCGGCGCGTTCGTCGTCGCCCAGACCCGCCTCGGTGGCGGCCGTATCCACCACGCGATGCGAACCGTGGGTCTCGTGCGGCGGATCTTCGACATGCTGTGCGAGCGGGCCGTGTCGCGCTACACGCAGGGCGAGATGCTCGGTCACAAACAGATGGTCCAGGAGATGATCGCCGACTCGTGGATGGAGATCGAAGCGTTCCGGTTGCTGACGATGCAGACGGCGTGGAAGATCGACCAGTTCAACGACTACAAGGCGGTGCGCGCCGACATCTCCGCGGTGAAGGCGATGATGCAGAAGGTGCTCCACGACGTGTCGGCACGCGCCTTGCAGCTCCACGGCTCGCTCGGCACGACCCACGAGATGCCGTTCGTGAACTACCTCGTCGAGTCGTTCGTGCTCGGGCTGGCCGACGGCCCGACCGAGGTGCACAAGGTGACCCTCGCCCGTCAGGTGCTGAAGCACTACACGCCGGCTCCGGACCTGTTTCCGTCCGAGCACCTGCTGCGCCTGCGCGCCGCCGCCGAGGCCAAGTTCGCCGACAAGCTCGAGGGTATCCCGCGCCCCTGATCGCCGCCTGTGCGCCCCTTGCACCACCGGAGGCGCGAGCCCGACGCTGCTAGCTTCGGGTCCCGACTGGAATGTCAGGACGATCAGGGGGACCGCCATGTCGACCACCGCCGCGGATGCGCGACTCCGCTTCATCGACTCCGACGGTCACATCCTCGAGCACCCGACGGCGATGCCCGACTATGCGCCGGCGCAGTACCGCGATCGCATCTGGCACATCGAGACCGACGGCCAGGGCGAGGAGTGGCTCCACTACGACGGGATTCGCATGCACGCGAACGGGCTGGCCGCGGCTGGTACCGCCGGCATGAGCGACGAGGACCGCGCCCGCTCCTTCCGCGGCGAGCTGCGCTACACGGAAGTGCGCCCGGCGGCGTGGAACGCCATCGCCCGCCTGAAGGACATGGACCAAGACGGCATCGATCTCGCGGTGCTGTACCCCACGAACCTGTTGGGATTGCAAAGCCTGCGCGACGTCGACTTCGCCGAGGCTCAGGCGCGTGCGTACAACGACTGGTGCTCCGATCACACCCTCGAGGGCGAAGGCCGCCTGTTCGGCGCCGGGGCGGTGCCGCCGATGCACGAAGCCGACGACGTGGCGCGCGTCGCCGCAGAGATCCGGCGCGTCGCCGAGCTCCCGGGCATGGTGTCGGTGTTCATGCGCCCCAACCCTGCGGTCGACTGGCGGCCGTTCAACGACCCGGTCTATGACCCCATCTGGCAGGCCGCGTCGGACACCGGCCTCCCGATCGCTCTCCACCCGTTCTTGTCCCCCGACCTTCCCGGCGCGTGCGTCGGCCTGCGCCTCGGGCGGCCCCGCAAACCCGACGGCAGCTACGTCGACAACTTCGACCCGGATCGGGCGCTGTCGATGCGAGATCAGGCAACTCTCACGCCCGACATGCGTCCGTCGGTGCTGTTCACCCAAGCGATCGCCAACCCGGTCGACGTGATGAGCTCGATCGCGTACCTCACCGCGGGGGGCGTGTGCGAACGGTTCCCCGACGCGAAGTTCATCTTCCTCGAGGCCAACGGCGGATGGTTGGTCCCGTGGCTCGAGCGCCTCGATCACCACTGCCGCAAGTTCCAGTGGGAGGTGCAGGACCTCTCGATGCTGCCGTCTGACTACATGAAGCGTCAGTGCTGGATCAGCTTCGATCCCGACGAGTCGATGCTGGCGTTCACCGCTCGGTCGCCGCTGGTGGGCCCGGACCGCATCATCTGGGCGTCGGACTACCCGCACCCCGACGCCAAGTTCCCCGGCGTCACCGAGGAGCTCGCGGAGGCGCTCGAGGGCCTGTCCTTCGACCAGCAACAGGCGATCACCAGCCGTAGTGCCATGGCCCTCTACGGCATCGACCGCTGACGCCAGGTCGAGATCTTCCTGGCGCGGCGACCGCCCTCGTCATCTGCGTCCGCTCGTCACCGTTCGCTCGGCGATCAGGTTCGTCGCGAGTGTGGCGTACTGCTGTGCGACTGCCGTCCACGACAGGTCGGGGGCCAGGCGGCGAGCCTCGGCGGCCATCGTCGCCGCCAGTTCGGGATCGACGAGCACCGAACGTATCGCCCGCGCCAGCGCGGCCGGATCGCGTTGCGGCACCACGATCCCGGCCCCGGAGCCCAGGAGCTCGACCGCGTGAGGGAACGCAGTCGACACGACGGGCCGACCGGCGGCGACCGCATCCACGAGGACTCCAGAGGTCACCTGATCCTTGGAGTCGTAGGGCAAGACGACGAGGTCAGCGGATCGGATCAAGTTGTGCAGCGAGGCCAGGTCCCGGTAGGTGTCGTCGAAGGACACCATGGACGCGGCGGGGGAGCTCGATGCTCGTTCGATGAGCATTCGCCGATACGACTCGCCCGATCGGGCCACCACCTTCGGGTGGGTTGCTCCGGCGATCACGTACTGCGGGCGAGGTAGGAGATCGACGAGCTCGCTCATGGCGTCGATGGCCCACTCGATGCCCTTGCCCGGTCCGAGCAGCCCCCACGTGAGCAGTCGCGGTGGTCGATCTTCGCGACGCGTTTCGTGGGTCGGACCTACTGACGGTGTCGCCGCACCGTGGGCGATGACCGAAATCTTCGTGGCGTCGACGGCGAAGTGTTCGACCAACCGGGCGCGCGCCGTCTCGGTCATGACCACGACCGCGTCGGCCTCGTTGCACACCTGTTGGAGGATCCTGCGTTGCCCCCGAGTCGGGGTGGCGAGCACGGTGTGGGCCACCACGATCGTCGGCGCGGCCAGGCCCTCCAACACATCGACAACCGTTGCCCCGTCGGATCCCGGGTAGATGCCGTACTCGTGTTGCACGATGGCGACATCGACGCCCCTCAGCACATCGACGGCCGGGGCGACCCCGCCAGGCGCGTCGTCGGCGAGGCAGCCGACGACCGACGCGTCCTCGATGTCGGGAGCGGAGCCCATCCGGACGACGTCGACCGTCCCGCCGCACGCGATGATCCCCGCGCTGAGAGCGGCCGCGAAGGTCGCGATACCGCACTCGGTGGGGGGAAACGTCGACACCATCCCGAAGCGGAGTCCCCCGACATCGCTGGCGGGGCAGACGCGAACGTCGAGATAGGAATCGTGCATTCGGAACTCCAGGCCGGCTCGGTCAACGCGTCGGGCCTGCGGAGGGCGACGAGACCGTAACGGTCGTCCAGCCCAAGCGAGGCGCACCTATCCAAGAAGTGAGCTTCCATTGTACCCCGTCGCCCGGCGTTCTCGGCTCGGTACGCTCGACCGCATATCACATCTTCGATCGGCCATGGCGGCTTCGTCGTTGCGCGTGGCCGTCGTTTCGCCGATCTCGTGGCGCACGCCCCCCCGTCACTACGGCCCCTGGGAGCAGTTCGCCTCGCTCTTGACCGAAGGCCTCGTCGAGCGCGGTCACGACGTCACCCTCTTCGCCACCGCCGACTCGTCCACCAGCGCCACCCTCGCGGCGTCGAGCCCGACGGGCTGGTCCGAGGATCCCGCCATCGACCCCAAGGCGGCGGAGTGTGTTCACATCGCTCAGGTGTTCGAGCGGGCCGACGAGTTCGACATCATCCACAACGGCTTCGACTTCCTCCCCCTGACCTACAGCCGGCTGGTCGACACGCCAGTGGTGACCACCATCCACGGTTTCTCCTCGGAGCGGATCGTGCCCGTGTACGAGCGCTACAACCCGACGTCGACCTACGTCGCCATCAGCGAAGCCGATCGCCACCCGCGCTTGCACTACGCCGCCACGATCCACCACGGCATCGACGTCGACCGCTTCGGCGTGCGGGTCGACGTGGGCGACCACTTGTTGTTCTTCGGGCGAATCCACCCCGACAAGGGCACGGCGCGCGCCATCGATGCTGCTCGTCGCGCCGGCCGACCGCTCGTCATCGCTGGCATCGTTCAGGACGAGCGTTACTTCGCCGAGATGGTCGCGCCCTTCATCGACGGTGCGAATGTCACGTTCGTCGGTGCCGTCGAGGCCGAACAGCGAGCCGAGGTGATCGGACGTGCGCACGCGCTCTTACATCTGATCGATTTCGACGAGCCCTTCGGCTTCAGCGTCGTCGAGGCCATGGCATGTGGCACGCCGGTCATCGCGCACAACCGCGGGTCCATGGGCGAGCTGGTCGACCACGGAACCACCGGATTTCTGGTCTCGGGCGAAGCCGACATCCATCGCGCCATCGAGCTCGCCGGGACGCTCGATCGCCGCTGCATCCGCGCCAGAGCTGTCGCGCGGTTCAGTGCTGCAACCATGGTCGAGCGCTACGACGCGCTCTACCGCTCGGTCCTCGCCGACCGGGCCAGGTGAACCACCACTGGAGGTTCCGACATGACAAGTTCTGACTGGATCGTGCGCGTGAAGCGGACGGACAAGCCCTGGGGTCACGAGGAGCTGTTCGCCCTCGAACCGGGCAAGTACTGCGGAAAGACCCTGCATGTCAGCCAGGGCCACGCGCTCTCGTTGCAATATCACGAGCACAAGGAGGAGACGATCGCAGTACAGGTCGGCCGGGTGCGGCTCGACGTCGGCCTCACAACCGAAACCATGGAGACCCGTGAACTGGTGCCCGGCGATGCGGTGCACCTGACCCCGGGCACCCGACACCGGATCACCGCTCTCGTCGATTCGGTGATTCTCGAGGCGAGCACGACCGAGATCGACGACGTCGTCCGGCTCGAAGATCGCTACGGCCGGGCATCGATCAGCGACGAGGAGAAGCGCGGTCAGTGACCTCGCCGCTGGTCACCCGCTGTCCCGATGTGCGAATCGAGCCCGACCGTCGGCGGGTGATAGTCAAGCCGTTCCTACCCGGCGAGGCCGCGCTTCTCGACGGGAGAACCCGTATCGAGGCGGTGCTCGGCCGTATTCTCGCCATGTCGGAGAGCGACGTGATCACCAGCGTTGCGGCGGCGCGCTCGGAGTTCGGTGGACGCCACCGCTCGTTCGATGCCGTGCTCGAACGCCATGTCGAGACCGTGGCTCGACGGGCCCACGTACCCCATGGCTTGTCAGCGTCTCGCCGCCAACTGATCGGGGCCTACTTCACCCACGAGTTCTCGATCGAGGCGGCTGCGCTCGGCAACCCCTCGGTGGTGGCGAGCCCCGATCAAGGTGGGCTCGACCCAGGCCAGACCCGGTTCGTGATGAGCTTGCGGGCGATCGGCGAGGGCCACGTGTCATGCATCGAGTTCCGCACAGGAGTGATATCCCATGATCTCAGCGTGACGGTCGACCCGCCGAGCCGCTTCGCCACGACGGGTCGGCGGTCTGGCGCGGATTACGACAAGGGTCTGTTCGTCACCAAGCTCGCCGAGCTCGGGGCACTCAACGGTGCGGCTGAAGCCGTGCTTCTGGGCGTCGGGGCGACCTTTGACCTGGTGGAGCTCGAGGACGCGATGCGGGCGCTCGACACCGGCGACTGGGAACACTCGGTCGTGGCCGATGCCATGCACATGCTGCACTGGTTGGCCTCGTCGAGCTACCGGATCAACTTCGGCGACGTGAGTGACCTCTCGGAGCGGGTGATCTTCCCGGGCGGACCGACCGAGAGCCACGGCATGGAAGACGTTCGCCTGGTGCGCTTCGTCCACGATGACGGCCAGGTCGTCTACTACGGGACCTACACGGCGTTCGACGGGCACCAGATCCTGCCGCAGCTGATCGAGACGGCGAACTTCGTCTCGTTCCGCGTGTCGACGCTCGCCGGCGCCTGCGCCCAGAACAAGGGCATCGCCTTGTTCCCGCGAAAGGTCAACGGGCGGTTCCTCGCCCTCGGCCGTCACGACAACGTCAACAACTTCCTGATGACCTCGTCCGATGTGCGCGTCTGGCACGAAACCGAACGTATCCAGGAACCGGAACACAGTTGGGAGCTGATGCAGCTCGGGAATTGCGGATCACCGCTGGAAACGTCCGCCGGTTGGCTGGTGATCACCCACGGCGTGGGGCCTCTGCGTCGCTACAGCCTCGGAGCGCTCCTGTTGGACCTCGAGGACCCGTCGAAGGTCATCGGCCACCTGTCCGAACCGCTGCTCACGCCGGCGCCCGACGAACGCGAGGGGTATGTGCCCAACGTCGTCTACTCGTGCGGGAGCATGCTCCATGGCGACCACCTGGTGCTTCCCTACGGCTACGCCGATGTCGGTGCCCGGATCGCCACGATCCCGCTGCGCGATCTGCTCGATCAACTTGTTCCCTGACCGCGGGTTCGCCTAACGCCGGCTACCCGTGAGTCGCGCGATGGCGGGCGTACAAGCGGGCCAGGTGCGAGCCTCCGGGTGTGAAGAACTCGTCCGGTTCGATGTCGATCCACGAGTGGTCGAACCCGGCGGTCGGGCGGTCCGTGTCGCGCAGTCCGTGGCCCGCGATCGCCGCCACTGAGGGTTTGGGCGACCCGTCGCTACGCCACTGTCCGAAGTGCCGCTCGTGGTGGGCGCTATCGAACGGCGGCTCATTCCAGATCGACGGCTCGTAGTCGTTGGCGCACCACAGCATGGCGCCGCACGCACCGGCCCGGAAGATGGTGCGCAGCGCCCGATCCGTGTACAGGGCCGCGTCTTGCTCGGTCACCATCATGGTGTCGGCGTCGATCTCGACGCCGACGGGCACGGTCGGCAGACCGAATTCTCCGAACAGCACCTCGGCGCCGCCACTCAACCATCGGGTCACCTCGGTCAGGAATCCGAGCAGACCGTCGTCGGTCGGGCCGGCCGCCCAAGGCGCGTAGATCGGGTATCCGTGCATCGAGACGAAGTCGCACCACCGGGCGGCCTCGGCCGGGCCTAGATGCCGGTCCGACTCGAGGTCCTCCATGTGGAGTCCGATCGTTACCGCGGCGGTGGGGTCCTCGGCTCGGATCGCCGTGCTGACACGCTCGAGCCAGTCGAGGGCAGAACGATTGCTGCCGGGCACGACACAGTTCGAGTTCTCGTTGCCGAGGTCCCACGCCCACATCGCGGGGTGCTCGGCCAAGACCGCCGCGCACCTACCGGCCAGCAGTGCCTGGGCCGGGGCGATGTCGGGGTCGTGATACCAGTTGCGGATCTCGCGTTGGACCACAGCTCCCTCGGCGACGACCCGGAACCGCTGATCCGGCACGGTTGAGCCGAGCGCCCACGGTGGGACGAGATTCACGCCGCTCATGTGACCGGTGAACAGCGTGGGAATGATCGTCAGCCGGTTGGCCTCCGCCAGGTCGGCGACGACGACGAGGCGATCGAGCATCTCGACGCTCACCCGGTCGGGCGTGGGTTGGAACGCTTCCCAGGTCAAGAAGATCCGCACCGAGTCGAAACCACCGCTGCTGAGACGTCGAAAGTCGTCGGCGACCGCGCCGGCATCGAACGAGGACCACCACCGAAGCGCCGTGTGAGCTGGCCAGTAGTTCACGCCGATCCGGAACCGGCGATCCGGCGTCGCCGCCGAACTTGTCACCGCAAGTTCCGAGCTACGTGCGTCTTGAGCTGCAGGGCCGAGATCATCGCGAGCGTGGACTCGGCTCCCTGGTTCAGGTTCGGCCCGGACGCGTGGAGACCATCGAACCCCCCACCGGACTCACGGTCGTACATTTCGGCCCCGACGTCGTTGTGCCCATCGAACCAGCGGGCGGCCATGTCGATGCCCGACAGCCACTCGTCGTCCCCACTTACGACCGCAGCCCGGTGACACGCGTCGGCCATCGTCGAGATCTCGATCGGCTGCTGATCGAACGCTGGCGCGAGATCGGCGGGGCCTGCACCTCCGACCGGCGTGGGTGAGAGGTGGCCGGCGACGGTCTCCCGGGCCAGGAGCCACCGCAGGAGCTCGAGCCCGGCGTCGACGAGGTCGGGCCGTCGGAGGTGACTGCCGGCGGCGAGCAACGCGTCGGGGAGCACGGCGTTGGCGTAGCTGAGTCGGGGTTCGGGCCACGGCCAGTGGGGTTCCGAGGAGATCGGACCGATCGTTGCCGCGGCGTCGGCGAGCAGCGCCCGGGCCGCCGGATGGTCTGGTCGGACGGCGAGGACATCGGCCGCTCCCAGGGCCGCGAAGGCCATAGCGCGGGACCAGGGCGACCGCTGCCGGGCTGCATGCTCGAACGCATCGAGCGCGCGGGCACGAGCCGGGGCCTCGGGGGCGAGGCCGGCCGCCGTCCCCAGAGCCCAGAGGCCGCGTCCCCAACAGTCATCGACCGTCGGCTGGTCCTCCCAGTGCCCGGCGGCGCTTCGACGGTTGTGCATCATGCCGTCGTCGGCGATGGCGTCGATCACGAACTGCAACGCCAATCGAGTCAGACCAAGGACCGGCGTGGCGGCGTTCGGCTCTCTGCAGGCGACGATGAGCACGCGAGCCATGTCGTCGGTGCAGTAACCGCATTCGACCCGGGGCGTTATGTGGTCGGCATGTTCGAAGGTGCCGATGCCTGTCGAGATCCGCAGGAGGTGCTCGAACGAGTAGGCAAACACCGCGCGGTCCGCGACCCGCGGGCGGTCGTCGATTTGTTGGTCGAGGCGGAGCTGGCCACCGGGCACTGTGAACTCCTGGTTCGGCTCGGGCGAGGCGACGGGCCTGCGAAGGGTGCCGGGACCGGTTTGGTCGTCCAGCCCAAGCGAGGCGCTCAGGTCCAAGTAACGGGTTCACGCTATCGGGGCCGCCGAGGGTACGGGGTCGACGCTCGAGGGCGAGGCGGGCGGCCCGTTCGACCCGACCCGCTCCGTGGCCCGCGGTCATGGACACTGCGGACGGGCAACTCTCAGTCGCGGTTCAGGGTGAGGATGGCGCCGGTGCGGCTCGCGGTGGTGAGTGCGGTACGGGCGCCGGGCACCTGGTTGACCGCGGTGCCGCGTAGCTGGCGGGTGCCTTCGAGCACCAGGTTGAGGCCGTGAATGTAGCCCTCGCCGATCAGGCCGCCGTTGGTGTTGATCGGCAGCTTCCCGTCGATCGCCATGTTGCCCTCGGCGACGAAGTCCTTGGCCTCGCCGAACCCGCAGAACCCGAGCGCCTCGATCTGCATGAGCAGGATCGGGGAGAAGGCGTCGTAGATCAGCGCGACGTCGATGTCGTCGCGTGTGTAGCCCCCCTCGTCGAACAGGCGCCGGCCGAGCACCACCGAGCTCTCCATGACCGACAGGTCGGGCCGATAGTGGTCGCTGGCGATCTCCTGCTCGAACAACGCTGCGACACTTGCCGCACCGATGTAGACGGGCGGGTGGGGGAGATCGGCGGCGCGCGCGCGGCTCGTGATCACCAGCGCGACCGACCCATCGGTCTCCTGGCAGCAGTCGAGCAGGTGGATGCAGGGCTCGACGATCCAGCGCGAGCTCTGGTGATCGTCGAGGGTGATCGGCCGCTGATAGCCCCACGCCGCCGGGTTGGTGGCCGCGTAGTCGCGCATCTGAACCACGGCTCGACCGAAATCGGCGCTCTCGACGCCGTACTCGTGCATGTACCGCACGGCGTTGAACGCCATCCACGATGCCGGGGTGAGTACGCCGAAGGGCATGCACCACTGCGTCGCCGTGGTCCCCGAGTGCCCAGACGTGGGGCTCGGCGAGGTCTTGGCGCCGCCGAAGCGAGTCGCGCCCGATCGGGCGCGAACGGCACGGTACGCGACCACCACGTCGGCGGCCCCGCTCGCCACCGCGGCCGCGGCGTGCAACAGCGTGCCCATCGACCCACCGCCCCCGTAGGGGACCCGGGACGAGAACGTCAGTTCCCGGAATCCGATCGAGCGCACCAGCTCGGTTTCGTCGACCGGATCGACGGTGTAGCTCACCAGCCCGTCGACGTCGGCGGGGGTGAGCGAGGCGTCGGCGAGTGCGGCGGAGATCGCCTCACACGCGAGCTGCAACTCGGTGCGACCCGCCTGGCGGGAGAACTCGGTGCAGCCGGCGCCGACGATGGCGGCCTTGCCGCGGAGGCCGTTTCGCTTGGTCATCACGACTTCGGGGCGGGCCGAAAGACGGGGATGGTGGCGCCCCGGGCCGTTGGCACGAAGTGCACCTCGACGCGCATCCCTATCCCGATGTCGTCGGGGGCGATCTCGGTGAGGTTGCTCATCAGGCGCACGCCCTCGTCGAGGTCGACGAGCACGCCGACGACCGGGTAGTCGAACGCCGGGTGCTGGGGATGGTGAAGGATGGCGTAGCTGTATACCGTGCCGGTGCCGGAGAGCTCGACCGCTTCGACATCGAGTGACTGGCAGCGGCCGCACATGGGTCGAGGTGGATGCCGCAGCACACCGCACGCCGAGCAGCGCTGCGCCACGAGGCGCCCCGCGGCCGCGGCATCCCAGAACACCGCGCTGTCGTCGGTCACGATCGGCGACGGCCGGGTTGATGGATCGACGATCAAGGGACCTCGAGATGCTCAGGCGTCTTCGAGCAGCTGGTTCGCCGTTGAGCGCTCGAGCATGCCGTTCGCCGTCTCGCCGTCCCAGGTGTAGCGGGCAATCGCCTGCTGGAGGGTGAAGGCGTACTCGCCGGCTCCGAGCGGCTTGATCGTCGACAGCACGGACTCACCCGCGATGGTGGTAGTGCCCGCGGCGGTCTCGAGCACGACGGACACATCCTGGCCGCCGCGGTCGGTGGTGCGCAGCCAGGGCGCCTCGACCACCCGCGCCGGGATCAAGGCACCGTCGCCGTCGAACAGGAAGCCTTCGTTGAACGTGGGTTTGCCGTCGTCGCGCGGCGGGTAGACGCAGTGACCGAACGCCCGGCCGCTCGGGAACACCGCCGACTGCCAGGCGTGGCCCCGGAACCGGGCCAAGCGGCGGACACCCGTCCTGCGTATCCGCAGGCCCCCACCGCTGATGGGGTGCTCGCGGTCGCCGACGCGAAGCGTGCCGGTGGCCAGGAACAGCTGCTCGAAACGAGGGCCGCCCATCAGGTCACCCTCTTCCTGGGTGGCGAGGACCCGCCCGGCCTCTTCGAGCAGCGAACCCGATTCCCACGGCGGGACGGTGTGCCGGATCTCGACGTCGAGGTGCAGCGGTACCACGTTGTCGCCACTGTCGCCGGGTACCCAGCCCGCGACCTGGGCGTCGATGGTGGTGGCCTCGGCGAGGCCGTCGATGCGAACCTTCCAGTGCCGGTACGGCTCGATCAGCTCGAACGACAGCGGTCCGGCGCCGAGAGTACGGGCGCGGCCGTCGGCGCCGATGGGGTCGTGCGAAGGCCCCGGCCCGTACATGCTGTAGACCCGACCGTCGGCGAACGCCAGATTGACCTGGATGTCGTGGGCGTCCCACTGCGCGGCCAACGCTTCCACGCCGATCCGGGGCAGACCGAAGTCGACTCCCTCGTCCCACAACCAGCAGTTGACCGACTCGCGCATCTCGGGGTCGTCGGGTCGGGTCGTATGCAGGAATTCGCGGTCGTCGCCGAGCCCGCCCGTGAGATCGATCGTCATCGCGTGCCTCCCGGACTCGTCTGTCGCGACACCGTACCGCCGATCCTCGACCGTGTGCCGACCGCTGGAACGAGTTGCCCCGCATGGAGCAAGACAGTTGCCGTCGCCGGGGTGGTGATCTCGCCTCGCGGCGGAAGCTTCTGGTTGGCGTGGATGAAGGTCCGCACGAGTGGGGAGATCTGTGGGTCCACCGTGACCCGCTGAACACGCCGTAGTGGCCCACACCGGGCTGAAGGTGGCGAGCGCGGCGCGACGACGCGACGTTGGTGCAGAGGTCGTGCGCCACGACGGTCTGGCCGGGGGCGCAGATCTCGTCGCGTTCGGCCTCGATCGTCATGAGGCCGGTATCGCGAACGGCGGCCAGGTCGACCCGACAGCCGTTGACCACCATCTGACCGCGGGCGAGCTCGTGGTCCTGGAACACCCGACGAACCGTGTCGAGATAGAACTCCGCTGGGAGGTCGGCCACGGCGAAGTACTCGTCGTAGAACGCCCTGGTTGCCGCCGCGCTGTCGTGCTCGCCGCGAGCGAGGTGGCCCCAGAGCTCCACGTGCGAACAAACGTGGCGGTCCATGTTCATGCTCATGAACGCGCTGATCTGCAGGAATCCGGGGTACACCCGCCGTCCCGCTCCGGGGAACCCGCGTGGCACGGTGGCGAGCGCGCTCGCCTCGAACCATTCGATGGGCTTTGCCATGGCGACGTCGTTGACCCTGGTCGGATTGATCCGGGCGTCGACTGGACCGGCCATGAGGGTCAGCGAGCGGGGCTGTGCGGGGCTGTCGGCCTGGGCCAGGAGCGCAGTAGCTGCCAGCGCGGGCACCACGGGCTGGCACACGGCGATGAGGTGAGCGCGCTCGCCCAGCTGTTCGACGAACCGCACGAGGTGGCCGACAGAGTCGTCGAGTCCGAACGGACCGGCGCTGAGCGGAACGTCTCTGGCGTTGTACCAATCGGTGATGTAGACGTCGAAGTCGCACAGGAGCGTCTTCACGGTCTCGCGCAACAAGGTGGCGAAGTGCCCTGACATCGGGGCGATCACCAGCACGCGTGGCT
>CAYMJU010000071.1:0-52105 GCA_964390555.1 uncultured Acidimicrobiales bacterium
CTAGGTGAACGTTCGACGTCTGATCGGTCTCGCTCGCCTGCTAGCGCAGTCGAGAAATGCCACTGTCACATTGGAGGGCTCGCCTATCGGCTCGCCCTCTCATGAAGAAACGCGGCTGGCGAAGTACACGCCCACCCCGCGGCAATCGGGTGGTCTGGTTCAACCCCCAAGGCGAGCAACTCGAATGAACGCCGCGCAAGAACCCGCGCAACTCGGTGAACGGTCGGCTTCGGATCGGTCTCGCTCGCCTGCTCGCGCAGGCGAGAAGCAACCCCCTACCCTCCGCGGTGTGAACAGCTCCCGCCCGACCCGACGATCGGTGCTGACATGGGCGGCGGCCACCGGTCTGACGTCGCTGACGTGGTCGGGCATCGACCTCGCCCGGGCCGCCGCCATCGGTGCCGCCGACAACGACGGGCTGCTCGCCGCCGACGTCAACGGATGGCGCCTTCTGCCCGGTTTCACGTCGCGGGTGATCGCGACGACAAACCAGACGGTGGCCAGCACCGGGCTGCTCTGGATCAAGGACCCCGACGGCGCGGCAGTGATCCCGAAGCCTGGTGGAGGCTGGTACTACATCGAGAACTCCGAGCGCGCGTTGTTCGACGGCGGGGCCGCCGCCATCGAGTTCAACGACAGCGCGGCGGCGGTCGGAGCCCGCCGCCTACTCGGCACATCGAACATGAACTGCTCGGGTTGCGCCACGCCTTGGGGCACGTACCTGTCATGCGAGGAGCATCCCTTCGGAGCGGTATGGGAGCTCGACCCGACCGGCGCCCGAGCGCCCGCCATGCGGCTCGCCATGGGTCGCTTCCAGCACGAGGGCGCGGCCGTCGACGCCGACCGGCGGGTGATATATCTGAGCGAGGACCGACCCGACGGCGGGCTCTATCGCTTCAAACCGACGGTGTGGGGCGACCTGTCGACGGGGGAGCTCGAGATCCTCGTCGAGACCAACGGCGCCCTGAGCTGGGCTCACGTCGACCCGACCGGCGCCCCGACGTTCACTCATCAACAACACCCGAGCACAAAGCGGTTCAACGGCGGCGAGGGAATCGCGTACTGGCGCGGCCGGGTGGCCCTGACCACCAGGGGCGACAACCGGGTCTGGAGCCTCGACCCGGCCACCCTCGCGCTCGACGTGTTCTACGACAGCGCCACCAACGCCAACCCGCAATACACCGGCGTCGACCAGATCGTGGTCGCCCCCTGGGGCGACCTGATCTGCGCCGAGGACGGCGGCGACATGCAGGTGATCGCCCTCGACCAAAGCGGCGTGGTCACCGTTGTCGCCCAACTCACCGGCGTGCCGGGCAGCGAGCTGACCGGCCTGGCCTTCGATCCGTCAGGGAAGCGGCTGTACGTGACCTCCCAGCGCAACCCGGGCCGGCTGTACGAGATCGCCGGTCCGTTCCCCGAACCTGCGCCGATCCCACCGCCACCGTCGGCCGCCCGTTTCATACCGATCCTGCCGACTCGGATCCTCGACACCCGCAACGGCGTGGGCGCGAGCGGCCCGCCGGGTGCGGGCCAGTCGGTGAGCGTTCGGGTCCGGGGCGTAGCCGGCGTCACCGACGATGCCATCGCGGCGATCATGAACGTCACGGCCACCGAAGCGTCCGCGCCCGGGTTCGTGACCGCGTGGGCGGCCGGCACCCAGCGGCCCGAGGCGAGCAACCTGAACGTCGAGCGGGCCGGCCACACCGTCGCCAACCTGGTGACGGTGCCGATCGGCGCCGGCGGCCATGTCGCGCTGTTCTCGCAATCCGGTACCCACCTCGTCGCCGACCTCGCCGGCTACTACGTCCCGGTGCCGACCACCGCGGCCGGGCGTTACCGACCGCTGGCCCCGACTCGACTCCTCGACACACGCGACGGAACCGGCGCCGCCCAGGCCGGCGCGGTGCCGAACGACGGCGAGATCGTGCTCCAGATCAGCGGCCGCGCCGGCATGCCCGCGACCGGGATCGCCGCCGTCGCCCTGAACGTGACCTCGACCGCCACGACCGGTCCGGGGTACATCACGGTCTGGCCCGACGGGCTGCGACGACCGCTCGCCAGCAACCTCAACGCCGAGCGCGCCGGACAAACCATCGCCAACCAGGTCGTCGTTCAAGTCGCCACGAACGGTCGGATCCGCCTCTACACGCAAACCGCGACCCACCTCGTCGTCGACGTGGCCGGCTGGATCACCGACGCCAGCCGCCCGGTCAACGACCTCGGCCGATTCGTGGTCGCCCATCCCACTCGGGTGCTCGACACCCGCACCGGCGCGGGAGCCCCGGCGCGAATCGTGCCCCCGGGAGGCATCGTCGTGCTCGACATCGCCAACCGGCACGGCCTCCCGGCTTCGGGCGTCGCCGCGGTGGCCCTCAACGTCACGATCACCGCGGCGACCGGCCCCGGCTTCGTCACCGTCTGGCCGTCCGATGTCGCCCGCCCGCTCGCCAGCAACCTCAACGTGGTGTCGCCGGACCAGACCGTGGCCAACCACGTCATCGTCGCGGTGTCGCCAACCGGTCAGGTCGCGTTGTACACCCAGGGCGGCGGGCACCTGGTCGCCGACCTACTCGGTTGGTACACCGGCTAGTTCGCTAGCATCGGCACCGCTGAACGAATGTGCGAGGGAGCCGACATGGCCGACACGATCCGCGCCGCCTTGTTGCAGACCGACTGGGCCGGTACCAAAGAAGCCATGATCGACAAGCACGAGGCCGCGGCGCGCGACGCCGCCGCGCAAGGTGCCCAGGTCATGTGCTTCCAGGAGCTGTTCTACGGCCCGTACTTCTGCCAGGTGCAAGAGGTCGAGTACTACGGCTACACCGAACCGATCCCCGATGGCCCGACCACCAAACGCTTCTGCGCTCTGGCCGCCGAGCTCGGCATGGTGCTGATCCTGCCGATGTACGAGATCGACCAGCCGGGCGTCTACTACAACACCGCGGCGGTGATCGACGCCGACGGGACCTACCTCGGCAAGTACCGCAAGCAGCACATCCCACAGACCAAGGGGTTCTGGGAGAAGTTCTACTTCAAGCCCGGAACCGGCGGGTACCCGGTGTTCGACACCGCGGTCGGCAAGGTCGGCGTGTACATCTGCTACGACCGGCACTTCCCCGAGGGGTGGCGGGCCCTGGGCCTCAACGGTGCCGAACTGGTGTTCAACCCCTCGGCCACGCACCGGGGTCTGTCCGAGTACATCTGGCGCCTCGAACAGCCGGCGGCGGCCGTCGCCAACATCTACTACGTGGGCGCCATCAACCGGGTCGGCATCGAACCGCTCGGTGAGAACGACTTCTACGGCCAGAGCTACTTCGTCGATCCCGAAGGCAAGTTCGTCGGCGACGTCGGCGACGCGCACCAGCCCGAGCTGATCGTGCGCGACCTCGACATGGCCAAGCTACGCGAGGTCCGGGACCGTTGGGCGTTCTACCGCGACCGCCGGCCCGAGGCCTACGACGAGCTCGTGGCTTTCTGACCCGGTACCAACCCAACCAGTACCCGCCGACCCCCGGCGACAGGAGACACCGATGCCCAGGACACTCATCACCAACGGCACCATCGTCAGCCCATCCGGGCGAACGCCCGGCGACGTGCTGGTCGACGGCGAGACGATCGCTGCCATCTTCGCCCCCGGCGTGGCCGCGGCCCAGGGCGTCACCGCCGACCGGGTCATCGACGCCACCGGCAAGTACGTCGTCCCCGGCGGCATCGACGTGCACACCCACATGGAGCTGCCGTTCGGCGGCACCTTCGCGTCGGACACGTTCGAGACCGGAACCATCGCCGCCGCGTGGGGCGGCGTGACCACGATCGTCGACATGGCCGTCCAGACCTACGGCGGCAACGTCCAGCAAGGGCTGGCCGACTGGCACCGCAAGGCCGACGGCAACTGTGCCATCGACTACGCGTTCCACCAGATCATCGGCGGCATCGACGACCAGTCGCTGAAGGACATGACCTACCTGATCGACCACGAGGGGGTCACCAGCTTCAAGCTGTTCATGGCGTACCCCGGCGTCTTCTACAGCGACGACGGCCAGATCCTGCGGGCCATGCAGCAGGCCAGCGAGAACGGCGCGGTGATCATGATGCACGCCGAGAACGGCATCGCCATCGACGTGCTGGTCGCCCAGCACCTCGCCCGCGGCGAGACCGACCCGAAGTACCACGGGATCAGCCGGCCGAGCCTGCTCGAAGGCGAGGCGACGAGCCGGGCGATCACCCTGTCCAAGGTGGCGGGCAACGTTCCGCTGTACATCGTGCACATGTCGGCTTCGGAGGCGCTCGACGCCGTGGCCGCGGCCCGCGGCGAGGGGCTCAACGTCTTCGGCGAGACGTGCCCGCAGTACCTCTACATGACGCTCGAGGAGCACCTGTCCCGGCCGGGTTTCGAGGGTGCCAAGTACGTGTGCAGCCCGCCGATCCGATCCGCCCACGATCACCGGCACCATCACCGCGACCTGTGGCGGGGTCTGCGCATGAACGACCTGGCGATCGTGTCGACCGACCACTGCCCGTTCTGCTTCAAGGACCAAAAAGAGCTGGGTCTCGGCGACTTCTCGAAGATCCCCAACGGCATCGGCGGTGTCGAGCACCGCATGGACCTGATCTACCAGGGCGTGGTGACCGGCGACATCACCCTCGAGCGCTGGGTCGAGACGTGCTGCACCACCCCGGCCCGCATGTTCGGCCTGTCCGACAAGG
The DNA here is from genome assembly GCA_964390555.1 of uncultured Acidimicrobiales bacterium. Classification (GTDB taxonomy): domain Bacteria; phylum Actinomycetota; class Acidimicrobiia; order Acidimicrobiales; family SHLQ01; genus CAVTWS01. Next base: position 4,708 of record CAYMJU010000071.1, read on the forward strand.
GCCTCATCGCTCCCGGCAAGGACGCCGACATCGTGGTGTACGACCCCAACGGCCGCACCGAGATCGGCTACGGCAAGTCCCACCACATGAACATGGACCACTCGGCGTGGGAAGGCACGGTCATCGACGGCAAGGTCGACACGGTGTTGTCGCGCGGCGCGGTCGTGATCGAGAACGGCGCGTTCCACGGGCGCGCCGGACACGGCCGTTACGTCCGGCGTGGCCTGTGCGAGTACCTGGTCTGACCTGGCTTGATCGACCTGGCTTGATCGACCTGGCTTAATCGAAGGAGAGAACCATCATGAAGCGGATCAATCACTGGATCGACGGGCGGCCCGTCGATGGAACGTCGGGGCGCTCGGGTGTGGTGTTCGACCCGGCCACCGGCGAGCAGTCCGGGGCCGTCGACTTCGCGTCGATCACCGAGGTCGACCGGGCGGTCGAGGTGGCCAAGGCCGCCGCGCCCGCGTGGCGGGCCACGAGCCTGGCGCGCCGGGCCGAGGTGATGTTCCGCCTGCGCGAGCTGATCGACGCCAACCGCAAGGAGATCGCCTCGCTCGTGACCGCCGAGCACGGCAAGGTGCTCTCCGATGCCATGGGCGAGGTGGCGCGCGGCCTCGAGAACGTCGAGTTCGCGTGCGGCGTGCCCCACCTGCTCAAGGGCGGCTACTCCGAGCAAGCGGCGACCGGGGTCGACGTGTACCAGATCCGCCAGCCCCTCGGTGTGGTGGCCGGGATCACACCGTTCAACTTCCCGGCCATGGTCCCCATGTGGATGTTCGCCAACGCCTTGGCGTGTGGGAACACGTTCGTGCTCAAACCGTCCGAGAAGGACCCGTCGACGTCGCTGTTCCTCGCCGATCTGATGAAGCAGGCCGGCCTGCCCGACGGGTGCTTCAACGTCGTCCAGGGCGACAAGGTCGCCGTCGATCGGCTGCTCGATCACCCCGACATCGCGGCGGTGAGCTTCGTGGGCTCCACCCCCATCGCCCGCTACATCTACGAGACCGGCACCCGCAACGGCAAGCGCGTCCAGGCGCTCGGCGGGGCCAAGAACCACATGCTGGTCCTCCCCGACGCCGACCTCGACATGGCGGCCGACGCCGCGGTTTCCGCGGGGTACGGCTCGGCCGGCGAGCGGTGCATGGCCATCTCTGTCGTCGTGGCCGTCGAGTCGATCGCCGACGCCCTGGTCGACAAGATCGGCGACCGGATCCCGAACATCAAGGTGGGGCCCGGCACCGACACCGACAACGAGATGGGCCCGCTGATCACGCGCGAGCACCGCGACAAGGTGGCCGGTTACATCGACGGTGCGCCGGCCGAGGGCGCCACGGTGGTGGTCGACGGCCGCGATGCCATGGCCGCCGACGGCTTCTTCCTCAAGCCGTCACTGATCGATCACGTAAGCCCCGACATGGCGTGCTACCGGGACGAGATCTTCGGACCGGTCCTGTCGATCGTCCGCGTCGACTCCTACGACGAGGGGCTGGCCCTGATCAACGACAATCCGTACGGCAACGGCACGGCGTTGTTCACCCGTGACGGCGGCGTGGCGCGCCAGTTCCAGTACGACGTCAACGTCGGCATGGTCGGGATCAACGTCCCGATCCCGGTGCCGGTCAGCTATTACAGCTTCGGCGGCTGGAAGGCCAGCTTGTTCGGCGACCAGCACATGTACGGACCCGAGGGCGTCAACTTCTACACCCGGGGCAAGGTGGTCACGTCGCGATGGCCCGACCCGCGCTCGTCCCAGGTCGACCTCGGCTTCCCCCAGAATCGCTGACGGCCATGGACTTCGGAGTCGTCCTACAGACCAACCCACCGGCGTCGCGAGTCGTCGAGCTGGCGCGCCAGGCCGAGAACCACGGCTTCGACTACGTGTGGACGTTCGATTCCCACATCCTCTGGGAGGAGCCCTACGTCGTCTTCTCGGCGATCCTGGCCGCCACCCGCAAGGTGATCGTCGGGCCGATGGTGACCAACCCGGCCACCCGCGACTGGACCGTCACCGCGTCGGTGTTCGCCACCCTCAACGAGATGTACGGCAACCGCACCGTGTGCGGGATCGGCCGCGGCGACTCGGCGGTGCGGGTCACCAACGGCGCTCCGGTGACGGTGCGCGAGATCCGCGACTCGATCCACGTGATCCGCGAGCTCGCCAACGGCCGCGAGGTCGACTACAAGGGTTCGGCGATCCGGTTCCCCTGGGGCCTCGACAGCCGGTGTGAGGTGTGGGTTGCCGCCTACGGGCCCAAGATGCTGGCCCTCACCGGCGAGGTCGCCGACGGCTACATCCTCCAGCTCGCCGACCCGGCGATCACCGAGTGGACGATCGGCGCCGTGCGCGCCGCCGCAGAGAAGGCCGGTCGTAACCCCGACGACATCACCATCTGCGTGGCCGCCCCCGCCTACGTCACCGACGGCACCGACGCTGGGCTGGCCCACGGCCGCGATCAGTGCCGCTGGTTCGGCGGCATGGTCGGCAACCACGTGGCCGACCTGGTGGGGCGCTACGGCGACGCCGGGAGCGGCATCCCGCAGGCCCTCACCGACTACATCAAGGGACGCGAGGGCTACGACTACAACGAGCACGGCCGGGCCGGCAACACCCACACCTCGTTCGTCCCCGACGAGATCGTCGACCGGTTCTGCCTGGTGGGTCCGGTCGAGCACCAGCTGGCTCGCCTGGAGGAGCTCAAGGACCTCGGCGTCCACCAGTTCGCCATCTACCTGCAGCACGACGACATGGACAGCACGTTGCGGACGTACGGGGAGAAGGTCATGCCCCGGTTCGCCGACGTGATCAAGGCCCGCTCGTGACGGCTGCCGTCCTGGAGCACCCGGCGGACGATGCGGGCGCCGCCGACGTCGCGCTCGCGGGCTCGGGACGGTCCCGGTGGGTGCGCCGGGCGCGCCGCGCGTTGATGTTCGTGGTGTCGCTCGCCCTGGTGGCGGTGGCGTGGGAGATGTACAAGGCATGGGGTCCGGCCGACGGTGGTGAGATCCTCGGGTTCCGCATCCTGCCGAGGACCGGTGACCGCGCCATGCCCCACATCGCCGACATGATCGGCGGGCTCGACGAGCCGGCCGTCGCCGGCGTGAACACGACGCCGGTCTGGGAGCTCGTGCTCCGCGGCATCTGGTACTCGTTCCGGCTCGCCGCGGTCGGCTTCGTGGTGGGCGTGACGGTCGGGTTGGCGCTGGCCGTGCTGATGGCCCGCTTCAAGCTGGCCGAGCGGGCGCTGCTCCCGTACCTCGTCATCTCCCAGACCGTGCCCCTGCTCGCCCTGGCGCCGTTGGTGGTGAGCTGGGGCGGCCGGGTGCACATCGGCTCGTGGGAATGGCCACGGTGGCTCTCGGCGGCCGTGCTCGGGGCGTTCCTCGCCTTCTTCCCGGTGGCGGTCGGCGCGCTGCGGGGTCTCACGTCGCCTCCGCCCCAGGCGCTCGAGCTGATGCAGAGCTACGGCTGCTCCTACCCCCAGACGCTGTTCAAGCTCCGCTTCCCGGCGTCGGTGCCCTACCTCGTCCCCGCGCTGCGGCTGGCCGCGTCGGCCTCGGTGGTGGGCGTGGTCGTCGCTGAGATCTCCACCGGCCTGCCCGGGGGCGTCGGCCGGCTGATCATCGAGTACGCCCAGCAGATCACCGGCAACCCGGCGAAGGTGTACCTCGCCGTGTTCGGGGCGGCCGTGCTCGGCTTGATCATGGCGGCGCTGGTGACGCTGTTCGAGATGGCCGTGATGCGCAACCGACCCGTCGAGGAATTCACGTGAGGGAGGGCAACGGGCAGGGTCCCACGGCGGTGTCGGTGCGCGGCGTCGACAAGGTGTTCGCCACCCGGTCGGGTCCGGTCGACGCCCTACGGGGCATCGATCTGACCATCGTCCCCGGCGAGTTCGTGTCGCTGATCGGCCCGTCGGGTTGCGGCAAGTCCACCCTGCTGCGCCTGATCGCCCACCTCCTCGAACCGACCACCGGTCAGGTCGGGGTCAACGGCAAGCCGGCCGAGCAGGCCCGGCTCGACCAGGACTACGGCATGGCCTTCCAGCAGGCCGGCCTGTTCGAGTGGCGGTCCGTCGCCCGCAACATCGAGCTGCCGTTGGAGCTCAAGGGCTGGGACAAGGCTCGGCGCCGGCAACGGTCGGAGGAGATGCTCGAGCTCGTCAAGCTGACCGAGTTCGCCAAGGCCTACCCGTGGCAGCTCTCCGGCGGCATGCAGCAGCGCATCGCCATCGCCAGGGCGCTGGCCGCCCACCCGGCGTTGTTGCTGATGGACGAGCCGTTCGGGGCCCTCGACGAGATGACCCGCGAGCACATGCAGGCCGAGCTGCTGCGCATCTGCGCCGAGACCGGCACCACGGTCGCGTTCGTGACCCACTCGATCCCCGAGGCCGTGTATCTGTCCACCCGGGTCGTGGTGATGTCGGCCCGTCCTGGGCGGATCACCGACGTGATCCCGGTCCCGCTCGATCGAACCCGAGACGACTCGACCCGTGAGGACCCCGCCTTCTTCGCCACGATCACCGCGGTGCGTTCGGCGTTGCGCAAGGTCGAGGCGATGCCCGACGCCGCCGGCCTCGGAGGACGGTCGGCGATGCCCGTCGGCGGGGTGGAGGACCGCTGATGGCACGCGTGCCCCGGGTGGTGTCCACGCTCGGACCCCCGGTCGTCTTCGGGGCGCTCTTCGTCGCCGGGTGGGAGGCGCTCGTGCACCTCCTCGACCTCAAGCTGTACTTCCTGGCCCCGCCGTCGAAGATCTTCGAGGCGCTGCGTGAGAACCACGACAACGTCTGGTCGGCGATGAAGGTGTCGGGGGCCAACGCGCTCGTGGGCCTGATCTGCGGCACGCTGCTGGGCCTCGTGGTGGCGTTCGCCCTGAGCCGGTTCCGGCTGCTCAACGAGATCGTCACTCCGCTCGCCGTCGCCCTCAACGCCGTGCCCATCTTCGTGGTCGTGTCGGTGCTCAACAGCATGTACCCGATCACGAGCGACGTGCCCCGACGCCTCACGGTCACGCTCATCGTGTATTTCATCGTGCTGGTGAACGCAGCACGAGGGCTCCGGCAGGTCGACTCCACGCATCTGGAGCTGATGCGCTCCTATGCCGCGTCCGGCCTCACCGTGCTACGGAAGGTGCGGGTGCCGAACATGTTCCCGTTCCTGCACACCGCGCTGAAGGTCGCCGCGCCGATCTCGGTCATCACGGCGTTCGTCTCGGAGTACTTCGGCGGGCGCCAGGACGGCCTGGGCACCGCCATCACCCGCAACAGCGCGTCGTCACGCAACGACGTGGCGTGGGCCTACGTGGTCGGGGCGTGCGCGCTGGGACTGTCGTTCTTCCTGCTCGCCCTCGTCATCGAGAACGTGGTGCGACCGGGTGGCATCCGCAACCGCAGGGCCGACCTGCGGTGAGGACGGCTCGCTTCGGCCGAGCCATGATCAAGCACCATCAACCACGAGGGACGGAGCTCTGCTCCGAGGAGGGACACCAACCATGAAACGACCGAGAGGATCGATCCTCGTCGCGCTGCTCCTGGCGTTGTCGCTGATCGCTGCCGCCTGTGGCGACGACGACGATGACGCAGCAGCCACCGACGACGCAGCAGCGACCGATGGCGCCGCCGCCGGCGACTGCGAGACCACCGATTCGGTGGGCCTCCAGTTGCAGTGGCTCGCCCAGTCGCAGTTCGCCGGGTACTACGCGGCCGTCGATCAGGGCTTCTACGCCGCCAACTGCCTCGAGGTCGACATCGTCGAGCTCACCGACCCGTCGATCGTGCCCCAGCAGCAACTGGCTGACGGCGCCGTCGACTTCGCGATCGCCTGGGTGCCCAAGGCCCTCCAGACCCGCGAGGCCGGTGCGGACATCGTGAACATCGCCCAGGTGTTCCAGCGATCCGGCACCTTGCAGGTGTCGTTCGCCGACGCCGGCATCACCGGCCCGGCCGACTTCGCCGGACGCACGATCGGCACCTGGGGCTTCGGCAACGAGTACGAAGTGTTCGCGGCGCTGGCCGAAGCGGGTCTCGACCCGTCCGGCGACGTCACGCTCGTCAACCAGGACTTCAACATGAACGCCCTGCTCAACGGCGACATCGAGGCCGCCGAGGCCATGACGTACAACGAGTACGCCCAGGTCCTCGAGGCGACCAACGAGGAGACCGGCGAGCTGTACCAGCCCGAGGACTTCAACGTCATCTCCTACGAGGAGGCGGGCGTAGGCATGCTCCAGGACGCCATCTGGGCCGACGGTGCCCGACTGGCCGACGATGCCGCCTACCGCGACATCGCGGTGCGTTTCGTGGCCGCGTCGCTCCAGGGCTGGGCGTACTGCCGGGACAACGTGGAGTCGTGCCGCGACATCGTGGTGGGTGCTGGCTCCCAGCTCGGCGCGTCGCACCAGCTGTGGCAGATGAACGAGATCAACAAGCTCATCTGGCCCGCCGACGGCGGTGTGGGCTTCATCGACCAGGCGGCATGGGACCGCACCGTCGAGATCGCCCAGAGCACGCCGAACCTCGACGGCGCGACCGTGCTGACCGGCCCGCCGACCGACGGGGCGTTCACCAACGACATCGTGACCGAAGCCCACGCGCTGCTCGAAGCCGCGGGAATCGACATCAACGGTTCCGGCTTCGCCCCGATCGAGGTCATCCTCGAAGAAGGCGGCGTCTGACCGCCAGCGGAATGGGGGTGGGTCGCGGCTGCGTGGCATGCTCAGTCGCTCATGGCCCACCCCCTCCGCGACGTCGCCATCGTCGGCGTCTACAACACCCGGCAGGCCCGCGTTCTCGAAGGCCACGACAGCCGATCGATCACGATCGAAGCTGCGCTCGGCGCGCTCGCCGACGCCGGCCTCGCAACGGACGACGTCGATGGCGTGGTGAGCCAGTTCGCCCAGGATCTGGTGCACGAGCTGCGGCTCGGGCCCTGCGCGCGGCACTTCAACGGCCTCGGCATCCCGGCGGTGATGGAAGCCGCCAGCCTCATCGCCGTCGGCGCGTGCGACGTGGTCCTGATGGGCTCGGGCGGTGCCGGCGAGTACGCCGAGATGAAGAAGGCAACGGCCGAGAAGTCGACTGCACCGTGGACCCGGCCGGCCAACGAGTTCGTCGTGAGCTACGGCCTCATGACCCCGGCCGAGTTCGCCCTCGTGGCCCGCAAGCACATGTTGCGCTACGGCACCACCCCCGAACAGCTGGCAACGGTGGCCGCCACGATCCGCAACAACGGGCACTTGAACCCCGACGCCGTCTACTACGGCAAGGGCCCCTACACCGTCGCTGACATCCTGGCGTCGCGCATGATCGCCGACCCGTACCACCTGCTCGAGTGCGCCACCGCCAACGAAGGCGGATGCAGCCTGGTGCTCACCACCTACGAGCGAGCCCGTGACCTCCCGAACACACCGGTGTTCATCCTCGGCGGGGGAAACGACTCGTACGGCCCGGCCTACACCGGAGCTCCGGCGTGGGACATGGTCGGCTCCCGCGGGGTGGACACCCCGATGGGCTACGTCGGCCGACGTGCGGCCCGTCGGGCCTTTCGCACCGCTGGTCTTCAACCCGCCGACGTCGACGTCTGCGAGTTCTACGACCCGTTCTCGTTCGAGATCATCCGCCAGTTCGAGGCGTTCGAGTTCTGCGGCGAAGGCGAAGGCGGCCCGTTCGTGATGGACGGCCGCATCGAGGTCGGTGGAGAGTTCCCGATCACCACCGACGGCGGGCTGATGTCGTACAGCCACGCCGGGCTCAGCGCCCAGATGGTTCAACGGGTGAGCCGCGGCGTCCAACAGCTCCGCGGCACCTGCCCCACCCGCCAGGTCGCGGGGGCCGAGGTCGCCATGTGCTCCAACGGAGGCTCGGGCGCGTTGTTCACCGACGTCATGCTGCTCGGAAGCTCGCGGCCATGACCACGACGGCACGGTTCACCGACGTCATGCTGCTCGGAAGCTCGCGGCCTTGACTCTGCTCACCCGACGGGTATGGGTCCGGAAGCTCGCGGGCCCGACCACGACAGCTCTGCCCACGCACCGCTGCTGGCGCTCCGGAAGCTCGCGGCCTTGAGCGCGCGACACACGCTCAAGGTGCAGACCGGCGCCATCCCTCTGCCGAATCCGAAGGACGTCTCGCGGGCCTACTGGGAGGGCTGTCGGGAGGGTGAGCTCCGCTACCAGCTCTGCAACGAGTGCGGGCATGCACAATTCAATCCCGGCTACCGCTGCGGTCGGTGCCACGGCACCGACCTCGGCTGGGGGGTCAGCGCCGGCCGCGGCAAGCTCTACAGCTGGACCGTCGTGTGGCGACCGCAGACGCCGGCGTTCGACGTGCCCTACGCTCCGGCGGTGATCGAGCTCGACGAGGGGTACCGGATGCTGTCGGCGATCGTCGACTGCGAACCCGAAGACCTGGTCGAGGACCTGCGGGTCGAGGTCGTGTTCCACGCCGTCACCGGCTCGACAACCCTGCCCTACTTCCGCCCTGCCCCCTAGGAGGTTCCGAGTGAAACCGGCCCCGTTCACCTATCACCGTCCCACGACGGTGGCCGAGGCTGCGAGCGTCCTCGCCGCCAACGCTGACAGCGCCAAGCCGCTCGCCGGCGGCCAAAGCCTCGTGCCGTTGCTGGCGCTGCGCCTCGCGTCGTTCGAGCATCTCATCGACCTCAACGGCATCGCCGACCTGGCCGGGATCACCCGATCGAACGGCCATGTGCGCGTCGGCGCGATGACCCGCCAGCGCACCGCCGAGCACGACGCCACCGTGGCGGCCGACGTGCCGCTGCTCGCTGCTGCGTTGCCCTGGATCGGTCACTTCCAGATCCGCAACCGGGGCACGATCGGCGGCTCGATCGCCCACGCCGATCCGGCGTCGGAGCTGCCGGCGGTGGCCCTCGCCCTCGACGCCGAGATGGAGCTCGTCTCGGCCTCCGGCACCCGCACGCTCAGCGCCGCCGACTTCTTCGAGGCGACGTTCATGACCGCTATCGCCGACGACGAGATCCTCGCCGCCGTGCGGTTCCCGGTGTGGGGCCCCGGTTCGGGATTCGCGGTGAACGAGTTCGCCCGCCGCAGCGGCGACTTCGCGGTGGCCGGCGCCGTGGCCGGGCTCCAGGTCGACTCGTCGGGCACGATCACCAGGGCCGCTGTTGCCTTCATCGGCATGGGGTCCACGCCGGTTCGGGGCGCCAGTGCCGAGGCCGCACTGGTCGGCAGCAAGCTCGCCGACCTCGACGCCCGCGCCGCAGCCGTTAGCGCCGTGGCCGACACCGAACCCGGCGACGACATCCACGCGTCGGCGACGCACCGCCGCCGCATCGCCACCAAGATGGCCGCCGACGCCCTCACCGCCGCCGCCGCGAACGCAGGAGCAAGCAACCGATGAATAAGCACGACCTCACCCTCCACGTCAACGGCACCAAGCATCGGGTGCGGGTCGAGGCCCGCAAGACCCTGGCCGACACGCTCCGAGAGGACTGCGCGACCACCGGCGTGCACCTGGCGTGCGAGCACGGTGTGTGCGGCGCCTGCACCATCTTGCTCGACGGCGTGGCGGTGCGATCGTGCCTCATGTTCGGCGTCCAGGCCGACGGCGCCGAGATCGTCAGCGCCGAGGGCCTGGCCAACCCCGACGGCACCCTCGGCCCGGTCCAGGAGGCGTTCCGCGCCTGCCACGGCCTGCAGTGCGGGTTCTGCACGCCCGGGTTCATCGTGTCGGTCACGGCCATGCTGACCGAGAACCCCGAGCCGACCGACCACGAGATCCGCGAGGGCTTGGCCGGCAACCTGTGCCGCTGCACCGGGTACCAGGGCATCATCGCCGCCGTGAAGTACGCCGCCCCGTCGTTCCAGGGCGGTTCCTCGTGACAACATTCCACACCCTCCCGGAGCAGAAGCACCTCGACGCGGCGCCGAAGTTCGAAGGGCGCGCCGGCCGCTTCGTCGGCCAGAAGGTCGTGCGCAAGGAAGACGCCCGGCTCGTGACCGGCCACGGCACCTACATCGACGACATCGTGCTGCCCGGCATGTTGCACGCCCACTTCGTGCGCAGCGACTACGCCCGGGCCCGCATCCGGTCCGTCGACGCGTCCGATGCCCTGGCCCACGACGAGGTGGTCGCGGTGTTCACCGCCTCCGATGTCGAGGTCCCGGCCAAATCCATGACGGCGTCGCTCATGCAGCTCCTCGCCGCGGGCACCGCGGCGCCGCCCGACCTGCCCCTCGCCAGCGGCGAGGTTCGCTACGTCGGCGACCCGGTGGCGATCGTTGTCGCGACCAGCCGCTACGCCGCCGAGGACGCCGCCGAGCTCATCCAGATCGACTACGAGCCGCTGGCCCCGGTCGTCGACTACGAGTCGGCCGCCGAGCACGACGGCGTGGTGAACCCGAGCCTCGGCACCAACGTCGCCGGCGAGATGGCCATCCCGCTCGACGACCACATCAACGGGCTGCTGGCCGGCGCCGCCCACACCGTGACGGCCACGTTCCGCCAGCACCGCCACACGAACGTGCCGATGGAGACCCGCGGCGTGGTGGCCTCGTTCGACAAGTTCTCGGGCGAGCTCACGGTCCACGTGGCGTCGCAGAACCCGCACGAGTGGCGCCGCCGGGCCGCCGAGATGCTCGGGATCGACGAGCACAAGGTGCGCACCCTTCAGCGCGACGTCGGCGGCGGCTTCGGCCAGAAGATGTTCATGCTCCGCGAGGAAGCGGCGATCATCGTGGCCGCGCACCGTCTCGGCCGACCGATCAAATGGATCGAGGACCGGCGCGAGAATCTGATGGCGGCCAACATCGCTCGGATCGAGAAGGGCACCGTCACGTTCTCCCTCGACGACGAGGGCCACATCCAGGTGGTGCAGATCGACCACACCGACGACGCCGGCGCCAACGGTTCGGCCGGCGGCGCGATGGTGGGGATGTTGCTGTCGGGTCCCTACAAGGTCACCCGAAACGCCTGGAAGACCCGCACCTTGTACACGAACACGGTGGGGCGCGCCGCCTATCGGGGCCCGTGGCAGTTCGAGAGCGTGGCCCGCGAGCAGATGGTCGACCACGTCGCCCGCCAGATCGGGATGGACCCCCTCGAGCTTCGGCGCCGCAACGTGATCCAGTGGGAGAACCTGCCCTACACGAACCCTATGGGTATGACCTACGACATCGTCACTCCGGCCGAGTGCCTAGAGCAGGCCTCCGAGATGATCGGCTACGACGACTTTCGGGCCGAGCAGAAGCGGGCGTTCGAGCAGGAGGGCCGGCTTCTCGGCCTCGGCCTCGGCCTCTACGTCGAGCCGTCGGGCCAGAACATGGCGACGCTCAACACCGAGGGCGCGACGGTGCGGATCGCCCCGTCGGGCAAGGTCGACGTGTTCCTCGGCACCGGCAGCCACGGCCAGAGCATCGAGACCACGATGGCCCAGATCGTGGCCGACGAGCTCGGCGTCGACATCGACGACGTCACGATCAACCAGGGCGACACGGCGAGCGCGCCGTTCGGTGGCGGCACCGGCGGGTCGCGCACGGCCAACATCGTCGCCGGCGCGGCGGCCATGGCGGCCCAGGACGTGCGCCAAATGATCTGTGGCATCGCGGCTCACCTCCTCGAGGCCAACCCCGACGACCTAGACATCGAGAGCGGCAACATCTCGGTGCGGGGTACGCCGGCCAAGTCCGTCACCCTCGCTCAGGTGGCGGTGGCCGCCCACGACGGTGTGCAGTCCTTGCCGGCCGACGTCGAGATCTCGCTGCAAGCCACGGCCCGGTATCGCCACCCCGACGTCACCTGGTCGAACGCGTGCCATGCGTGCACCGTCGAGGTCGACCGCGACACCGGCCAGGTGAAGATTCTCCGCTACGTCGTATCGGAGGATTGCGGAAGGATGATCAACCCGAACGTGGTCGAGGGCCAGGTCGCCGGCGGCGTCGTGCAGGGCATCGGCGGCGTGCTGTACGAGCACATGCTCTACAACGAGGACGGCGTGCCGCTCGCCACCACGTTCATGGACTACCTGTTGCCGACGGCGTGCGAGGTGCCCGACATCGAGTACGGCCACGTGGAGACCCCGTCGAACACCGCGGGCGGGTTCAAGGGCATGGGCGAGGGCGGCGCGATCGGTGCCCCGCCCTGCATCTTCAACGCCGTAGCCGACGCGCTGGCCCTGGTCGGTGCCGAGGTATTCGACCAGCCCCTCGGCCCCCGCGAGGTCCTCGATTCCCTCATCGCCTCCGGCAACTGAGGCTCCCCCGCTCCCCCAAAACCCCTCATCCCTTCGTTCTTGGCGCGATTCTGGTCGCATTGCGACCAGAATCGCGCCAGGAACGTGAGCGGAGGACTCGTGGACGACGTGTTGACACTCGAGGACGCGGGACCGAACCGGTTCCGCGTCGTCGATGAGGGCGACCCGGAGCGGCGCGATGTCGTGTTCGGCGGCCAACTCCTCGCCCAGGCGATCATGGCGGCGGCGCGCGTGTGCCCAGGCAAGACATGTCGCACCATCCATGCCGTGTTCGCTCGGTCGGCACGCGTCGGCGGCGAGCCGACCGAACTCTCGGTCGACGTGTTGCACGAGGGCCGCACATTCGCTACCGCGTCGGTCGACGTGACCCAGGGGTCGCGGGCCTGCGCCCGGCTCCAGGTCCTACTCGACTCGGGCGATCCGGACCTGTATGGCCACTCGTCGCCGATGCCAGCGGTCACCGGACCAGACGAGTCGCCCGACCTCGGTGGTCCTGGTCTCGTGTTCCCCGGCACCGAGGGTCGGCTGGTCGGAGGGGTCGACACGTGGTCGGTCGACGCGCCGCTCGGGCCGCCCGAGTTGCACCTTTGGCTCCGTCACCCCGGCATGCCCGGGTGCGAAACCGATGCCGATGTCCTGCGCAACCAGGCGGCGCTGGCGTGGGCCACTGACGGGTTCCTGATCGGCGCCTCGATGCGGCCCCATGCCGACATGGGCCAGGACCTCGCCCACCGCACCATCTCGACCGGCGTGATCAGCCACACGATCGCCTTCCACGAGCCATTTTCTCTGGCCGGTTGGGTGCTCATCGCTCACAACAGCACCAACGCCGCCGGCGGTCGGGTCCACGGCGTGGCCGAGGCGTTCACCGAGGGTGGCACCCACGTGGCGTCGTACTCTCAGGTCGCCATCGTGCGCGCCTTCGACATCGACCCCACCCAAGCCGGCGGCTACCGGAGCGTCATGTAGACGTTGTGCGCGCCCGAGGGTAGGTGGGTCATGATGGCGGCGTTGATCCGATCAGGGGGATGACCGTGACCGAGACTGCGACCCGGGCCGCGTGGGCCGAGCTGCTCGACACGCTGAAGGCCGCGGGCGAGCACATCGACAAGATGGGCCAGGGCGCACCGCTCGAGGACCGGTCCGAGGGCTACCGGTTCCTCAGCCACGTCCTGCAGAGCGCGCTGTTCGCCCACCAGGAGTTCGACCCCGACAGGCCGGTGTTCGCGCGGATCGTGTCGCCGACCCGCAGCTTCACCGGCGACAACTCCGACGCCGTGTACTTCGAGACACCGGTGGCCGAGGGTCGCGAGTACCGGATCACCGGCAACCTGGCCGGCGCGGTTTACACGTCGTTCACCATGGAGGCCGGCGCTCTCGACGGCAAGTACCCGACGGGCACGTCGGGCGTGCTGCGCGACGACGACATCGATGCCGACGCCGCGGGCAACTACGCGATCCGGTTGGGGGGCGCGGCCGCGGACCGGAACTGGCTCGCCGTCCCCGAAGGTGGCGGCCGGATCACCACCCGGCACTACTTCGAGTGGCCCACCTCGTCGTCGGCGTCGCAGTCACTGCACATCCCACTGACCATCGAAGCCGTTCCGGCCGCCGGTCCCAAGCCGCGCTGGGACGACGACTCGGTCGCCGCGGCGCTGCGCCGGGTCACCACCCACGTGCAAGGCAAGACCACCCACAATCCCCCGCCGAACGTTCGCCCGGCGTTCGTGTCCCAGGTGCCCAACGACTTCCCGCCGCCGGTCGTGCCCGGCAACCTGGCCCTGTCGGCGTTCGACGCCGCGTACTCGATGGCGCCGTACCACATCGGTCCCGACGAGGCGCTGGTGATCACCGGCCGCTGGCCCGAGTGCCGCTTCGCCAACGTGTGCCTGTGGAACCGTTGGGGCCAGATGTACGACTACGTGAACCGTCCCGTGAGTCGCAACCGCGCCAACACCACCCTCGAGGCTGACGGTTCCTTCCGCATGATCCTCGCCCACCAGGACCCGGGTCTCCCGAACTGGATCGACACCGAAGGCCGCCCCTCGGGCTCGGTGTTCTGGCGCTACTTCCTCCCGGTCGGCGACATCGAGACGCCCCAAGCCACCGTCGTGAACTTCGCCAACCTGGCGCGGTAGCGGTTCTGCCGATGTGGCGCCGATCGAGGTCGGCGTGGAGATTGCCGTTCTCGAATCGAACGCCACCTACGCCCGGACGAGCTGACCCCGGAAACCGAGCCGACAGCGACCCCTGCGGACACCGGTTCCGCATCACCAGCACAACTCGACGAGCGTCGTCGGTTCCATGCTCGACAGGCCGACGCTGTCGGTCAGACGATCTCGATGGTGAGTTTGGTTCGTGTCGCGTCGGTGACCTGTCGGATGTGGGTCGGATTCGACGTGACGACGGCGTCGCGGCGGCGGATCGCGCCTTCGACGACCGTGACATCAACGATGTCGTCGTGAGCGGCTCGACCGGCGAGGTTCCCGACCGCCTTGGCTTGGTTCTCGCTGAGATACTCGGTGGTGCACAGTGCAAGGAAGCGGGCGAGGCTCGCCTGACGCGGGCCTCCTCGCCAAGCTTCGGCCAGGACCGGCGCCGGGACCGTAGGGGCGATCTCGAGCGCGAGAAAGCCGGCGTGGAGTGCCCACATACGCCGGTCATTACGGTCGGCGGCGATGAGCGCGCCGGTGTCGTAGGTGACTCCGTTCATTCAGGCGCTCTTGCGTGTCGGCTGACGTTGCAACAGCGCCCTCGCCCGGGCGAGCCCGTTGGCAAGCTCCTCGGCGGTGAGGGGACCGTGCTGGCGTTCCCATTCGGCGATGCCGCGGCGCCCGGCGTCGAGGCGGAGCCGATGGGCGGCGGTGTCGGCGATCCAGGCGCTAACCGTCCTACCCTCCGCCGACGCGGCGCGGTCGATGGCGTCGGCGAGATCCGCCGGCAGGGAGATCGATCGCTTCTGTCGCAGTGCCATGGGTCGATAGTAGTACACATGGTAGGACACGGGGCCTTCGCCGGACGACGGTCGGCTCCGCAACGTCGCGCTCGTCGGATCGCCGACAGTTGGCGCGAGGCGACGGTGAGCTCCGGTTGAGTTAGCCTCTGTCGACCACTCCACGTGTGGATATTGGTCGGGAGGTCCGCCTCGTGCGAGGTCGAGCACTGTTTGTGGTGTTCGCCACCATCATGACCACGACGTCGCTCGCCGGTCTCGAAGCACCTGCGCACGCCGGCCACTCGATATACCGGCCGGGGCCGATGGTCCAGGGAGTGATGTTCGCGGAGTTCGCCTCGTGGCTCAACGCCGAGCGCGCCGCGCGCGGCCTCGCCCCGGTGACGCTGATCGCGGACACCGCTTCGCAGACCAACGCCGAGACGGTCTCGACGGCCCATGGGTGCTTCCACCCCGACGTCGCCGACCGGTCCGCGGGCACCGGCATGACCTGGGTCGGCGAGGTCGCGTCGTGCGGCGCCTGGACCGCCGAGCTCGCGGTACGTGGATTCATGGAGTCCGATGGACACCGGCAGATCCTGCTGCATCCGGCCGCGGACCACATCGCCATCGGTCTGGCCTGCCACAGCCCCGGGCCGCTCGCCACGTGGGCGGTGAACTTCTACTCCGCCGACGCGCCGAGCCCGATTCCCCCCGTACCGCCGCTCGACCCGATCGTGACACCCGAAGGTGTCGGCCTGACGTGCTCGGGGGCCGGCCGGCCCTTGCTCGCGTCGGTCGACGGCGCCCGCCAAGGTTTCAGCCCTGTGGCGCCGGTTCGCGTGCTCGACACCCGAATCACCGGCACTCGGCCCGGCGCCGGCGGCATCGTCGAGATCGACCTGGCGACGCGGGTTCCGGCGGGAGCAACCGCCGTCGCGCTGTCGCTGGCCGCGGTGTCCCCAGCGGCGACCGGGCACCTCCGGGTGTACCCGTCCGACCAACCGTTGCCCGGGGTGTCCAGCCTCAACTACCACCCGGGCGAGTTCGCCCGCGCCGGGTTCACGATCGTGCCGCTCGGCGCCAACCGGCGCGTCCGGATCTTCGCGAGCGCCGCCGCCGACGTGGTGGTCGACCTCACCGGCTACGCATCGGTCGCCGGCCACGGGTTTGGCATGGTGGGTGCCGCACCGCGCCGGGTGCTCGACACCCGGCAAGGTATGGGGCTACTTCAACCGGGTACGACGCTCTCGGTCGACTTCAACGACCACGGCGTGCCCGCCGATGCCAGCGGCGTCTTCGTCACTCTCACCGCGACGGGCGCCGCCGCGGGTACGAGCGGTCACCTGACCGCTTGGGCTGCGGGAGCGACGCGGCCGACCGCCTCGACATTGAACGTCATCGGCGGGATCGACGTGGCGAACATGGCGTACGTGCCGCTCAGCGCGGACGGGAGGGTGAGCTTCTCCGCCGGATCGACGCCCACTCACCTGGTCATCGACGTCGCCGCGTACACGGCACCGTCGGCGTCGGCTCGGTTGCTGCCGGTGCCACCCGTCCGGATCCTCGACACCCGCGCTCCGTCGCCGTACCCGAACAGTCCCGACTACACGCCGCCCCGAGGACCGATCGCCCCCGGCACCCCGATCCCGCTCGGCGCACTGCCCGTGGGCACGGTGGCGGTGGTCGCCGGTGTCACGTCGAGTGGCTCGACGGCTGCCGGGTGGATGACGGCTTCGGGAATTGGTCAGACACCGGGCGCCACGTCGACGCTCAACGTCCTGCCCGGCCGCGACGTGGCCGGCTTCGCGGTCGTCCCCGCATCCAACGGTGGCATCCAGACGGTGTCGAACGCCAGCGGCCACCACATCGTCGATGTCTTCGGCTACATCGTGCCCGGGTAGTGTCGTTGCGGGCGCCGGCACCGCGGCGCCGGAGGGAGCCCACGATGCCCGACGACGAGAAGCTCGATGCGTTCGCCTACGCGCAGATCTCGCTGGACGAGCTCTTCGATCTGTCCGCGCCCCAGCCGCGGTATCAGGCGCTCATCGCCCAGGGCGGCACCATGTGCCCGATGGACGGGCTCACCTTCGCGTTCAGCCGCGACATCAACGACCACGTGCTGCGCAACCACGACACGTTCTCCTCAGCCGGACCGTTCGACCTGGGCAACATCCGGCCGCTCATCCCGCTGAACATCGACCCACCCCAGCACGCCAAGTACCGCAAGATCCTCGACCCCCTGTTCGCGCCCAAGCGCATGGACGAGCAGGAGTCCGACATCACCGATCGGGTCAACCACTTCATCGACGAGTTCATCGACCACGGTGAGTGCAACTTCACCGAGGACTTCGCCGAGTTGTTCCCGTCGGCGGTGTTCCTCGGGCTGATGGGTCTGCCATGGGGCGAGCTCGACACGCTCCTCCGGCTCCGCGACGGCATCTTGCGGCCCGAGCGATTCGACCCCAACGCCTTGCTCGATCCCGAGGCCCGCGTCGCGGTGCAGCGAGCGACGGGAACCGACATCTACGCGTACTTCGGCCGCTGCCTCGAGGAACGGGCCCCGAACCCGGGGTCCGACGTGCTCGGCCGGTTCCTGACCGCCGAGATCGACGGCGAGCACCTGACCCGCGACGAGATGCTCGACATCTGCTTCTTGTTCCTGATCGCCGGGCTCGACACGGTGAGCGACTCGCTCACCTGCATGTTCGCGTTCCTGGCCAACAACCCGACCCACCGGCGCCAGATCGTCGATGACCCGTCGATCATCCCCGCCGCGGTCGAGGAACTGCTGCGCTGGGAGTCACCGGTGCCGACCGGGGTGCCTCGTCTGTGCACGGTCGACACGGTGTTGCCCAACGGCCAGGAGGTCAAGGCCGGCACATCGGTGATGGTGAACTATGGCGCCGCCAACGTCGATCCGTCCGAATTTCCCGACGGCATGGACGTCCGTTTCGATCGCGAGAGCAACCGCCACATCGCGTTCGGCGGCGGCGTGCACCGCTGCCTGGGATCCCATCTGGCCCGGCGCGAGCTGCGGATAACGCTGCGCGAATGGCACCGGCGCATCCCCGAGTACGCGATCAAGCCCGGCCACGAGAAACTCGTCTACCCGCCTGGCCTGCGCTCGGTGAAAGACCTCACGCTCGTCTGGTAGAGGTGCGGGGTCAGGCCACGAGGCCGTCGGCGCGGAGGCTGGCGATCTCGTCGGCTGCATAACCGGCGGCGGCGAGCGCTTCGTCGGTGTGGGCACCGAGATCGGGGGGCCACCGCAGAGCGGCGGTCGGCGCCGCGCCGTCGGGGCCCAGGCGGATCGGGGCCGGCATCACCGGCACCGCGTCGTCGCCGATGGTGGCGATCATTCCGCGCTCGCGGGCGTGAGAGTCCCCGACCAGGTCGGCCGGCTCGTTGACCGGACCGACGCCGCCGGCATAGCCGGGGCTCTCGAGCCAGTCGGCGGCGGGCTTGGTCGCGAACACGGCCGCGAGCCGCTCGATCACGCCCGGCTCGTCGGAACCCATGCGGTATTGGAGCAGGTCGTCGAGACCGAGCCCTGCGCACATGGCTGCCCACGTCCGGGGCTCGCTGGAGGCGACGGTGACCCATCGCCCGTCGGCGCACTCGTAGTGATGGCGTGACGCCATCGAGCCCCAACCGGCAAACCCGGGCCGCAGCGCGCTGCGGGTGATGTCCTCGGCCACGAGCCACGACGCCGCCTCGGCGAGAGAGGTGTCGACCCGGGTTCCCTCGCCGGTCACGGCTCGACCGGCGATGGCCGCGAGAATGCCCACGGCCCCCATGATCCCACCGAGAGGCACAGCGATCGTCATGTCGGGCACCGGTAGCGGACCACCTCCGGCCACGCGGGCCAGGAGCCCGGCGTACCCGATGTAGGTGATGTCGTGCCCGGGCGCCTGGGCGAGGGGTCCGGTGGAGCCGAACCCGGTGAGCGAGCACCAGATGAGGCCTGGGTTGTCCGAGCGCAGGTCGTCGTAGCCGATGCCCATCTGGTCGAGCGCGCCCGGGCGATGCGACTCGACCACGACATCGATGCCCGCCGCGAGCCGGCGGAGCACGTCGGTGGCACCCGGCTTCTTGAGGTCGACGACGATCGATCGCTTACCTCGGTTGAGGGTGACGTGGGCGGGATCGGGACTGACGCCGTTGATGAAGCGCATCGCATCGCCCGCTCCGGGCCCCTCGGCCTTCAACACGTCGGCGCCGAGGTCGGCGAGCAGCTGGGTGCAATACGCGCCCGGGTACAGGCGGGACAAGTCGAGGACGCGGATGTGGGACAGCGGTGAGTTCACGCCTCGCAGCCTCGCATTCTGTGAACGTTTGCGTCCCGTCGCGGCACCCAAACGTTCAGGCGGGGGCACCCTGGTGGTCGGACCGTCGGCCCCAGCGCGAATTGGTGCTTTGGCCCATTCAAGGGATCGGGGATGATGCCGATGATGTGGGGGAAGACCCACGACCCCCGACGGCGCCCATGAAGACGATCCGACCGACTCCCATCTCGACGATCTCTCCTCCCCCGCCGCTCGACCTCGGCTGGGCGCCTGCCCGGCGGCTCTCCCGAATCAACCGCGCCAGCGGATCGACGTTCGAGGCCGCCTTGGCCTTGCGGAACCCCGACACCGTCAGCCGCCGCAGTCGGCGTGCCGCCAAGAGGCTCGGCGTGGCCGTCCTCCCTCACGGCGACTGACTACGGGCGTTCGATCGCGCCGCCGACGTAGCCGTACTTCAACGCGTGGCGTTGACAACATGTGGTATCAGCACTCCGTACCGCTGGGCGGGACAGTCAGGTCGACGAGGTACGCCTCGATCAGGTCGTCGATGCAACCGTTGAGCCCGTAGGCCGTGTGCTGGTTCGCCTCGACGGCGACGAAAACGCCTTCCGCCAACGTGTCCGCCATCCGGCGGCTGCCTTCGAACGGAGTAGCCGGGTCGCCGGTGTTGCCGACCACCACGATCGGCCCGGCCCGGGCCCCGGTGATGGCCACGGGGTCGGCCGGCAGCGGTGGCCAGAGCGCGCACATCATCACCTCGGCCGCGGTCGTGGTGCCGATACGAGGCGACGCCGCGAGGAAGCGGGGCCGCACGCCGATCGCCTCAGCGACGCCACCGGTCGAGGGGTCGTCGGCGCAACTGATGGCGAAGTACGCCTCGAGGTCGTCGGGATAGGTGCCGTCGTCGAGTCGCACGTTGTAGGCGTCGTACTGGGCCAGCAAGCCCGAACCGTCGCCGGCCGCCGCGTCGGCCAGATCGCGAGCGAGCCCGGGCCAGGCGGCGTCGTCGTAGAGGGCGTTGGCAATGCCGATCTCGACGACGCCCGACGACAGAGCGTGACGACCCCGTGCGGTTGGGATCTCCTCGATCTCGATCCGGGCCAGCAGGTCGTCGAGGGCCCGGCCCGGGTCGCCGCCGTTGTGGAAAGCGCACCGGGCATTGCCGGCGCAGTCCTCGAGGAACAGGCCGAGCGTGGCCTCGAAACCGGCGGCCTGCTCGACAAGTCCATCGATTCGCCCAACCGTCGGGTTCACGGCCCCGTCGAGCACCGCGGCCCGCACCGTCTCGGGGAACAACGTCGCCCACGTCGCTCCGAGGAGGGTGCCGTAGCTCCAGCCGAAGTAGCTGATCTCGTCCTCGCCGAGAGCCCGGCGCAGCAGGTCCAAGTCGCGGGCAGCGTCGGCGGTCGTCACGTGCTCGAGGAGCTCGCCCGACCGCTCGTCGCAGCCGGCGGCGAACTCGGCGAGCGCAGCCTGCAACGCCGTCTCCTCGCCCTCGTCGTCGGGACCGGTGTCGAGGCCAAAGTACGGGTCGTACTCGTCGACACAATCGATGCCCGGCTCGCTCAACCCGGTCCCGCGCGGGTCGAAGCCGACGATGTCGAAGTGGTCGAGGATCGCCGGCCCATAGATCTGCTCGGCGAACAGAGCCAGGTCGCTCCCACCCGAGCCCGGACCCCCCGGGTTGACGAGCAGCGACCCGATCCGCACGGTGGGCTCGGCCCGGCGATGGCGAACGACGTAGAGCTCGATCGTGCCCGCCTCGAGGTTGTCGTGGTCGAGCGGCACCACGAGGTATCCCTCTTCAGTCACCGACCCGGAGTCTTCGTCGACGACTGACCACTCGATACTCGTATCCGCGCCTGGCTCCGAGGTTGTGGTCACTGGCGCCGCACTCGTCGAGGTCGAGGTCGGGATCGAAGTCGAGGTCGACGGCAGCGCAGTTTCGGTGACCGAGGGCTCGGCGACCGGTACCGCGTTGTCAACGCACGACGCCACGCCTAGCGAGGCCGCGACCACGATGAAGAGACGACGCACCATCACACCATCCCATCGGCCGGCCCAGCTGGCCGATGACCGTACCCGGTCTCAGCGTGCAGCGAGCGGGCTACGCTCGACGACGGTCCTACGGGCCGACACCGGGATGTAGCGCAGTCTGGCTAGCGCACCTGCTTTGGGAGCAGGGGGTCGGGAGTTCGAATCTCCCCATCCCGACCACACCAAACCCAACGTTTGCAACGGTTTTCGCCTCGCACGGGTGCCGGTCAGAGGCACCGGATCTGGTTTCGCGCGCGCCGCGCGCGCGTAGCCGGCGGTGACTTGGCGCCGCGAACCGATCGGATTCGGCGTGGGACACGCTGCCCGTCGGGCTCGTGCTGAACGGGTTGCTCCATGTAACCGCTAAGCGCAACGCGCCAGGCGACTTCGACAACCACCAGTGGCGCCGGTGTGCGTGGCGCCCGATCCCCGGCACCTGACGTAACGTTCGGGCCCACGGGCTGTCACCAGCTCCACCGGCGTCGACTGCGGCGGGTGAGGTCTCGTCCCGCGAGAGCGGCTTGAGGTAGCGGCCCCGTGTGGTCATCGAGCGTCGCTGGCTCCCACGTGGTCTTCTCCCTCTGGCATGGGAGCGTCTGACTCGGCGGGCGGCGCGGCAAGGCCTATTCTGTTTCGTTTGTGGCGTTTGTGCGGTAGCGTTGTATCGATGGGCAGGTCTGTGTCGTACGCGGTGTCGGGACCGGATCGGGAGCGGTTAGCTTCTGCCTTGATCGATCCAGACGCTGGGCCGGTGACCGTTAGAACCGAGCTCGGCGATGTGGAGCTGCCGGCAGCGGCCGCCGATGCAGTTCGGCACCTGTTGGTCGAGCTCGCCTCCGGGGCGTCGGTCCGCGTCCTGGTCGATGACGCCGACCTGACCACCCAGCAGGCAGCGGACCTGTTGGGTATCTCTCGGACCTACGTTGTGCGGTTGATCGACCAGGGTTCGATCCCGGCTCGCCTGGTCGGAACACACCGCCGCGTCCGGGCGGCCGACGTGCTCGCGTATCAAGCTCGGCGCGAGGCTCGGCTTCGCGCGGTCGCCCAGATCACCGAGGCGGACGTGGCGGCCGGTGTCCCCTACCGGTGATCGTCGTCCTCGATGCCAACGTCGTCTACCCCCCGTCACTTCGTGATCTGCTGCTGACGCTCGCCGCGCTCGATGCGTTCGAGCCGTTCTGGAGTGACGAGGTCCTTGAGGAGTTGACTCGCAACGTCCTCGAAGACCATCCGGGCCTCGACTCCGCGAGATTCGTGGAGCACACCATCGGCTCGATGCGCCGCGCGTTTCCAGAGGCGACGGTGACGAAATACGGTGGCCTGGTCGAGCGGCTCGACAACGACCCGAAGGACCGGCACGTCGCTGCAGTGGCGCTCACCGTCGAAGCGGACGCGATCATCACTCTCAACGTCGCCGATTTCGACAGCCGACTGCTCCGAGCGGCGGCGATCGAGATCCTCACTCCCGGCGAGCTCGTTCTGCGCCTTGTCGATGAGGTGCCTGACGTCGTCGTGGCGGCCGTGCGTGCCTTGTCTGACCGTTGGAAGAACCCGGCACGCTCGCCCGAGGAGATCCTCGAGCTTCTCTCGGTACACCCATCAGTGGCGGCGCCGATGGCGAGGCTACGACCGTTGCTCGGCGAGTGATCCCACGCGTCCAGCAGGATCGACGAATGGCGTCACGTCGTCCAGCGTCGGGCGGACCGAGTTCGGGGCGGAGGACGGGGAGTCTGCGCGGGGTTCTGCCCACGACACCCACCATCACGCTGCGACAACACCCCTGCTTCCTTGCCGTGGTCGTCGTGCACTTCACGTGCGCGTAGCGGAGGTACCCAACGGTCAACACCGGAGACCCGCAGTGCCGCCGAAACCGCCTCTGACCGGGCGTTTCGTGTGTTTGGGCCGGTCAGCGCACCTGCCCGAAAATGCTTTGGGAGCAGGGGGTCGTGAGTTCGAATCTCCCCATCCCGACCACACCGAGCCCAGTGTTGGCAAGGGTTTGGCGACGATGCCGATCCGGATGATGTGGGGGAAGACTCGACCCCGACGGCGCCCATGAAGACGATTCGACCGACTCCCATCTCGACGATCTCTCCTCCCCCGCCGCTCGACTCGGCTGGACGCCCTTCCGCCGGCTCCCTCGAATCAACCGCGCAGGCGGATCGACGCCGAGGCCGCAGTGGCCTTGCAGAACCCGACACCGTGAGCCGCCGCAGTCGGCGCGCCGCCAGGAGGCTCGGCGTGGTCGTCCTCTCACCACGACTGACGCCGGCTGAGGCGAGTCAGTCGAGCCAGTTCGATGCCAGCGACTGAACCGGGAGCGCCTGCACTCGGTCGGCCATGGCGAATTGCTCGCGGCCCGGGTAGATGACGTACACCCTGTCGAGAGCGAGGTCTGACATGGCGATCCTGATCGACCGGGTGAGCCGGGGCGTGGAGGTTCGCTTTATCTCGACGCCGATGTTGCGGCCATCGAGGACGAAGAACACGTTGAGCTCGGCACCCCCCTGCGTTCCCCAGAAGTACAACTGCGTCGATGGGAGCAAGAGAGCTAGCTGCTCAACGACGAACCCCTCCCAACTCGCTCCGACCTTGGGGTGGTCCACCAGCCCGTCCTGTGTGCTCAACGACAGGAGCGAGTGCACGAGCCCCGAGTCGCGGACGTAGACCTTGGGTGACCGTACGACCCGCTTGCCGACGTTCGCGAACCACGGCTGTAGCTGGCGTACCACCAACGCGTCGGTGAGCGCGTCGAGGTAGCGACGAGTGGTCGGCTGGGAAACCGCGAGGGCCCGGGCGAGCTCGGCACCGTTCCAAGTCTGAGCGTGGTAGGCGGCGAGCATGGTCCAGAAGCGGCGCATCTGAGTGGCCGGGAGCCTGGGGGCGAGGGCGGCAAGATCGCGGGTCAGGAACGTCGTGATGTAGTTCTGCCGCCAGTCGACCGAATCGGCGAGGTCGCGCGTGAAGGCCTGCGGAAGACCCCCGTGCAACCAGAGCCGATCGACATCGTCGACGTCGCCAATTCGCAGGCCGCCCAGCTCCACGATCTCCACCCGGCCCGCCAGCGTGTCTGCCGACATGCCGAGCAGATCCGGCGACGCGCTGCCGAGCACCAGGAATCGAGCGGGCGACGGGCGGCGATCGGCGAGAACGCGCAGCACGGGGAACAGCGCCGGCGCGTGCTGCGCCTCGTCGATCACCACGAGACCATGGAGCGACTCGAGCGCGAGGATCGGATCGCCGAGGCGTTCGACATGTCGGGGGTCCTCGAGATCGAACGTCGTCGTCTCGCCGAACTCGCTCGCCACCGTGCGGGCCAGCGTCGACTTCCCTGCTTGACGAGGGCCGACCAAGAGAGTGACAGGTGAACGCTCGATGGCCCGGCGAAGTCGCTCGCGGTCGACCCAGCGTTCTATCACGCCTGGCAATATACCACGTATTTTCAATGTGTGGCGTTGAAAATACGTGGTTCAACCCCACCCGAGCGGTTCCGCCGCATCGCCAGCGACAACGGCGACCGCTACTGCGTCGCCATCACGACCGGTCAGGTCGCCTACAGCCGGGCCCTGCTGACGCTCGACGAAACGACCGTCGCGAGGAGGGCGTGGCTTTCGGCGAAGCACTCGGGAACCCGTCAGCGTTGGCCGCCGCGCTGTGGGGACCCGACATCGCGCTGATGGCACGGGCCAGCGCGTTCGCTTGCCCGGCGCGCCGCCGGGCTCGCCGAAACCTACGAACGGTTGGCTGCGGCGATGCGGGACCGGGCGCGTCCAAGACTGGCCGAGCTGATCAAAGAGATCGCTCACGACGAAACGACGTCGCCCGAGCCGTTCCCTACGCACCGGGTCACGGCGGTTCCGCCTGCGACATTCGAGGCACTCAAGGGCCATGCCCCTCGCCTGGGATAACGATCACCCGAGCGACGAACGAGCGCTGGCGCGCAACGTCACCGACATACTGCGACGCATCGTCGCCGACGCAGCCGACCGCACGCAGCCATCGGTGGCAATGGCACAGCAGTGGCATCGCAACCTGTACCGAGGCATCGAACTCCCGGTCACCTACTACGCCGGAGAGATCCGCGATAGCGACCCGCAGTTCCCTGAACGGTTCGGCTACGAAGTCCGCGTCGGTGAGCACACCGGTGCCGCCTCACGCGATGTTCCGGCCGAGGTCGCATCCTTCGAGACCGCGCTAAAGCGGTCGCTGTGGTCGATGAGCGCATCTTCGATCATGATTTCACCGGCGAGGGTGCCGAGTTGTACGTGACCCTTGTCGCGGTCGCGCACGGCGAGTGGATCCGTATCCACCCTTTCACGAACGGAAACGGAAGAACCGCCCGGTTGTGGACGCACTGGCTTGCGACACCGCTACGACCTCCCGCCACTCATGCGCGTGAAACCGCGGCCCGACGACCACATGTACGCCAACTCGGCACGCTCGTCGATGACCGGCGACCACACAGCCATGCGCGCTTGGCTGCTCGACCGCTTCCTCTCCGAGCAAGAAGGCCCGAACCCGACGTAAGAGGCGACCGATCGCGGCTCCGTGACGCGAGTCGCCTGTCCGACCAACTGGATATGCCCGATCCCCGCAGCGACGGTCAGTCTGGCGCGGCTTAAACCATCAACGCCGCACCGTCACTAACCACAGCGATGCCGACCCGCCCGTCGCTCGCCGTTGCTGCCAGCGTCCTCTGACACGCCGCTGCGCGGACCCCCCGGAAGTCGACGACGGTGCGTCTATTGATCCCAACCATCGCATAGCGATCGAGCACGCAGACATGCCGAAGACCGTCGTCGTGGCTCACACCGCACAGCGATGTCATCAGTCCGCGACCAATGCCACCCGGCACGCCAACACGTCAAGCCCGTGCCATCGGCGATCCGGGGCCGAGCAAGCGTGCACAACTCGTCCCATCGCCTTCCCGACTCGACACCCGTTGGCCAGCACCGTCGCCCCGTAGCCCTACCACCCACCCCTGCTTCCTTGCCGTGGTCGTCGTGCACTTCACGTGCGCGTAGCGGAGGTACCCAACGGTCAACACCGGCGACCCGCAGTGCCGCCGAAACCGTCTGTGACCGGGCGTTTCGTGTGTTTGGGCCGGTCAGCGCACCTGCCCGAAAATGCTTTGGGAGCAGGGGGTCGGGAGTTCGAATCTCCCCATCCCGACCACACCGAGCCGGTGCCCGGCATTGCGGGCGCCTCACCACGATCCGAGCAGAGAGACCCGTGCACGACGTGCCGCCGGCGAAGCACCCTCGAGGCGTCGACACCTGGCCTACCACCGCCGTGCTCCCAGCCTCAGGCTGGGTACTCTTCCGGTATGGCAGGTCGGACCGACAGATTCAGCGGCCAGGGCGTCCCGGGGTTGTCGGTCGAGCACGACGGATCGGTGCTCACGCTCGTCCTCGATCGGCCGGAACGGAAAAATGCGCTCACCAACGGGATGATCGACGGCATCACCGCATCGGTCCGCAAGGCGTCCACCGACGACGTCACCCGAGTCGTCGTCCTCCGCTCGACCGGCCCCGATTTCTGCTCCGGGATCGACCTGCTCGAATCGAACCCCACTGGTCCCGACGGGCGGCCACCGAAGATGCGGGCCGGTCACCTCCAGCGCCGCTTCGCCGTCGGCGCCCACGACATGATCCAGACCCTCGCCGACTCCGAGGTTCCCATCGTCTCGGCGGTGCGGGGTTGGGCGGTTGGTATCGGCAACATGCTCGCTCTGAGCGCTGACGTCACCGTCGCCACGCCGGCCGCGAGGTTCTGGGTTCCGTTCGTCACCCGAGGGTTCACGCCCGACAGCGGGAACACATGGCTCCTTCCACGTCTCGTCGGACTGGCGCGGGCAAAGGAGATGGTACTGCGGGGCAAGCCGGTCGACGGCGAGAAGGCCGCGAACTGGGGCCTCATCGCCGAATGCGTTCCGGAGGACGCGCTGGATGCGGCGGTGGCCGAGGTGGTCGAGGAGTTCCGCACCGGCGCGAGCGTGGCCGTGGGCCTCACCCGACTCCTCCTGCACCAGAACATTTCGGTGGACCTGCCGGCGGCGCTCCGGAACGAGGCGATCCACGAGGAGCTCGCCGTGCGATCCGACGACTTCAAGGAAGGAATGCGGGCGTTCGCACAACGGCGGCCACCTGAGTACACGGGTTGGTGAAGCCGCTCCTTCGCGCGAGCTGATCATGGAACCGGCGAGTGACGCCATCAACGTAGCCATGACGGGACATGGCGAGCCGGTCGACAATGTGGGTTCACAACCGTTGGCTCCGACTGGTCGCTGTGCCGCAACGTGGCGCGAACATCTGCCGGAAGGAACGGATCGGGATGTCGGTGAGCGGCTCGCCGGCAACGGGTTCCGGCAGCGGGAGATCAGCTCAGACGGTGATCCCGAAGAGCTTCGCCGCGGTACCGCTGGTCATGGCGTCGATCTCGTCCTGGGGAACCCCGGTGAACTGCTTGGCGATCCACTCCTGTGAGTCGGGGAAGGAGCCCTCGCGGTGGGGGTAGTCGTTGCCCCACAGGAGGCAGTCGATTCCGGTGACGTGTCGGTTCGCTATCGCGACGGGGTCCCACATGAACGTGGCGTGGGCTTGGCGCTTGAGGTAGTAGCCGGGGGGCGCCTCTAGCTCGGCGGCGATGACACCGAGGAGGTGCTGCATCTTGCCGAATCGACTGTCGTTCCAGTGGTGGTCAAAGAATTGGATGGCGAACGCCAGCCAACCGGCGTAGCCCTCGGTCATGATCACGTGCAGGTCGGGGTAGCGCTCGAACACCCCGCTGAAGGTGAGCCACCCCAGGGTCTCGCCCATACCGACGCACTGGTTGTACCAGCCGACGAAGCCGAGACCGGCGTAGGGCGCCATGCCGGACAGGGTGCGGAGGGGCAAGCGGGTGCCGCCGACGTGCAACGTGATCGGGATCTTCAGGGCGTTGGCCGCTTCCCACAAGGGTTCCCACTCGGCCAGGTGGTAGGGCTTCTCGCCGTAGGAATCGGGGAGAAGCGCCGGGCGCATGCCCATCGCGGCGCACCGCTCCAACTCGCGGACGCTGGCGGCTACGTCGCGGTAGGGGAGCACGATTCCCGGGGCGACCCGGTCGAGATACGGCTTCCAGGCCTCAGCGTTCCAGTCGTTGAGCACCTGGCTGTAGGCGATGTCGGCGTCGATCGGCATCGTGTCGTGAGTCGCGGAGATTCAGCTTATGAGCACCGCTCCGTACACGCCGTCTCGTTCGAGCTCGGCCAGGACCTCGGCCGGGTCGAAGCTCGGCTTGGCCTCGTGGCAGGCGCCGACGGCGACCCGGACGGCAGCATCGCCCTCGATCCGGGTCGGCGGCGGGGTCGGCATCCCCATCATTCCCGCCCCGGCCGGCTCGAGCAGGTACTCGCCGTCGGGGCGCTGTTCGACTCGTCGGAAGTACTGCCGGTAGGACTCAGGGAGCTCGTCGAGCACCGAGAGAGGCGGCGAGACGTGGCAGTCCGTCGTGATCAGCTTCGGCACGGATCGAGGATGACATCGTTTCTATGAAACCGCAAGGAACGGGCGGGCGGCGTTGCGAATCGCCCTGGGTTGATTGGAGGCTCCGACCTCGAGCACGAAGGTCGATATAGTCAGCAGAAGTTCGATACGCCAATCCCAAGTCCCAGCGGCGTCGTCGCGCATCCGCTTCCGCAATGGACTTCATTTCCGGGAACGACTCTAGGGGAACACGCGGGGCGGCTCGACTCAAGCGGTGAGCGCCGGCGCCCACTCGGCGCCGAGTATGCCGCGCTCGACGGTCCAGCGCAGAGTGTCGGTGAGGGTCTCTTCGACCGGGCGCCACGTGATGCCGCTGTCGCGCAAGAACGGGCCGTCGTCAGCGGGCACGGTTCCCAGCATGAGCCCGACAGACTCCTCGTCGAGGAACTCTCGCAGTTGGTCGGCGCCCATCACCGGATGCTCGCGCGGCAGGCCCGTGACGCGGTCGATCAGCTCGGCGACGAGCGGCCAGAGCACGAAGTGTCCTCCGGCCACGTAACGCCGGGGTCCGCGCCCCGGCGTCAACAGCGCAACCGTGCCCGCAGCCAGATCGCGCACATCGACGATGAGCATCCCGCCGGTCTCGGGCACCAAGACCAACGGCATGGCGAGCAGCATCCCGAAGCCCGCGGCCCCGACGTTCACCCCGACATCGGTCGGTCCGTTGACCGCAGCCGGGTAGACGGTCACCACAGGTCGGCCGTCCGCCTGCAAGGCGCGAGCGTGGCGCTCGGATTCGGCCTTCGACCGGGTGTACGGCATCGCCGACGTGCTCACGGGGTCGTCCGCCGAGAACACCGGACCAGCCGGGGGGAAGATCGCGGTCACGCTCGACACGTGGACGATCGGATCGCAACCGGCGCCAACCGCGGCGTCGAGGACGATCCGGGTGCCACCCACGTTGACTAGCGAGAGATCGGCGGCCGCATCCGGGTCGAGCGTTGTGACCGCCGCGGCGTGGATGCACGACGTGCAACCGTCGAGCGCCTCGGCGACGCTGACCTCGTCGAGCATGTCGCCCTCGACGGCATCGACGGCCGACGGATCGATGCCGTGGGCGGCGCACATCTGGCCGAGCTTGGTCCGGCTGCGTACCAGGACCCGCGGACGATGCCCGGCGTCGACCAATGCCCGCATCAGGTGCCCACCGATGAAGCCCGTCGCTCCAGTGAGCATGACGTCCACGGCACACCTCCCGTCAGGAGCCGACGAAGTGCCGGGCCCCGTTCGACCAGTATGGCATGGGAAGACATGGAAGGGCTTCGGCCTCGCGTCCCCGTCGCGCGCCAGGCTCAGGGCCTGAGGGGCGCTTGGATGGCGTGGGGCGCGAGTCGGGCGACGAGGCTGCCGTCGTCGATGGGTGCGGTAGCCGTGGCACCGCGGCCCACGAACCCGACGTGCAGCGCGGCCATGACCTCCGACGACGGCTCCAGCCGAGCCGACACCCGGGTCCAGCCTGCGCCCGGCGCCGGCAGCGTTGCGCTGGCCACCGCTATCCCGGATGGATCGACCAGCTCGACCGTCAAGGTTCCGTCGAAGTCCGTCGAACGCACGAGAGCGGAGAACTCCAGTGCCGCTCCCGGCCGGGTCGGGATTCCCGGACGCTCATCCGGATAGCCGTTGTTGATCAAGACGCCGCGCCCCGTCGAGGTCACGCGGCCGAACCACGCGCCGGGCACGACCGCGCCATCGCTGCAACTGGCCAGCGACCCGCCGGTGATCAGCCAGTGACGGGTTTGATCGAAGGCCCGCCTCGCAGGCCGTTGCGCCAGGAATTGATCCAGCGTCGAACGTGGCTCGCCATAGACAGCATCGAAGCTGTAGTTGTTCACCAGGTTGGCGCTCAGACCGCCATCGCACCCGGCTCACGCGGCCGGGCGGGGGCTCACGACGGTTGCGGCTGGGTTTGTACACCGTCGGGTCGTACTCGAGTCCCCGTAGCGACGATTCCAGCCGGACGCCGTCATAGGTGATCCACGCAACCGGCGCGAGCTCGATGACCACCCGCCCCGGCGTGTCGAGCCGGCGGATGAACTCCGCTCGATCGTCAGACTCCGGGCGCTGCCGTTCGGCCAGCGCCGGGTAGAACCACGCTCGCACCTCAGCGTCGTCGTGCACGGTCGCCAGCGTCTTGGCCGTGGTCGTGACGTCGCCGCCCAGCCACGTGCCCTCGCTCGACACGACGACCGAGCTCTGCGGACGCTCGCGAAGCGCCGCGACACGCTTGCGCTGCGGTGCGCACGTCACCCAGAACCGCTCGTCTCGCCACACGAAACGGTGCACCACGCCGACCGGCCAGCCGTCGCGGGTCGACCAGTTCACCACGCACTCGGTCTGGGCCGCGTACAGATCGGCCCGCTTGATCGGATCGACACCGATGCCGGTCACGTCGTGGTAGTCGTTCCTGCTCATCTTGGACCTCGGGCCGGAATCGCCGCGTCGCGGGCGTCGTGGGTCAGGCAGCGAGGCCGGTGACCTCGCGGACGCTATCGCGCACGATCTGCTCACTGGCCACCTCGTCCGGCGCGACCCGGATCAGCGACCCGTTGGGCGGCGCGGGCAAATGGCTCGTCGAGGACCTGGTGACGCGAGGAAATACAGGCCTATCACACCACCCGCCCGGCAGCTGGCCGCTCCAGTCCGGCGACAACCCGCAGGATGGTGGACTTGCCGGCACCGTTCGTGCCGAGCAGGACGAGCTCGACAGCTCGAGCCGGTCGGTCGGCCAGAGCTCAAGATCTCTACGCAATCCGCCGACAGCTTGAGCCCTTGGGCCGACGTCCGTCGCCCGACCGCCGCGAGCCTGGTCCCATCGAGCTGGCGCAGACCCCCCGAACTGGCCCCCTCCAACCGGGGCTCGACAACCTCACAGCCACCAAGTCGGATTGGCAACGCTTTCGAAATGTCAACCCGCCGAGTTCGTCAGCGCCCGACGCAACTCCTCTTCTCGCCGTCTCGCGATGACCGTCGCACCCGAACCCTCGGTACACATCGGCGGTACCCCTGCCTGTCTGGATCGAGGGAGGTCACTTGTCACTCCGCGCGGATTGCGCTCGATCGGTCGTTCGAAGATTATGGAGCGGTGCTCTTCATGCGTGCGGTGCTTACCACCGGCCACGGCGGTTTCGACCGGCTGTCGTACCGCGAGGACATCGCCGTGCCTGTGCCAGGCCCACGCGATGTGCTCGTGGCGATCGGTGCCGCAGCGGTGAATGCCACCGATGTCAACACTCGTGTGGGTTGGTACTCGCAAGGCAGGCACGGCACCGCGTGGACCGGTGAACCGGTGCGCTTTCCCCGTATCCAAGGAATCGACGCGTGCGGCCGCATTGTCGCCGTCGGCGATGACATCGATCGGGCGCGAGTCGGCCAGCGCGTCCTTGTCGAACCAGCGATTCGTGAGCCGCTCGGTTGGCAACCGCATCGTGCGCTGTATCTCGGGTCCGAGCTCGATGGCGCGTTCGCCGACTTCGTCACGGTGCCATCCGTACACGCGTGGGCCATCGACAGCCCCCTGAGCGATATCGAGTTGGCCACGTTCCCCTGCGCATACGGCACCGCCGAGAACCTGCTGACTCTTGCCAACGTCGGGGAGGGCGAGACCGTGCTCGTCACCGGCGCCTCGGGCGGCGTCGGGTCGGCGGCGGTGCAGCTTGCCGCAGCGCGGCGAGCGACGGTTACGGCTATGTGTGCGCCGTCGAAGGCGGCAGCGGTGCGGGCCCTGGGAGCGGCCGAGGTGCTGGGTCGCGACGACGATCCGTGTGCGGTGCTCGGACGAGACTCGGTCGATGCCGTCATCGACGTCGTTGGAGGGCCCAACTGGTCACGCCTGCTCGACGTGGTTCGCCCCGGTGGTCGATACGCCGTGTCGGGGGCGATTGGCGGCGCCCTGGTCACGCTCGACCTGCGCTCGCTTTACCTCAAAGACCTCGTGCTCTTGGGTGGCACCATTGTTGAGCCGTCGGTGTTCGCCGCGCTCATCGGTCGAATCGAGAGGGGCGATGTCGAGCCGGTGGTGGCCGCGACATTTCCGATGCGCGAGATCGTCGCCGCCCAAACGATGTTCGAGGCGAAGCAGTTCGTCGGCAAGATCGTGCTGACACCAGACGGCGTGACCGGGCAGTGAGCCGACACACGGAATGAGCGGTCGCGCAACCGTTGTGGGCGATCACCGGCGGAGGCGTTCTTCTGGTTGACCCGACGCACGTGCTGCGAGTCGTCGAATCATCGGCGAGAACGCCCTCGGGCCTGTTCATCTGCCACAACGCCACGTCGTCGAAGGGCGGGTAACGCGTGCCCATGTGCGGCACGCCGGCGAGCTCGTAGAGCCGGTAACGGTTGGCCGGGTCGTCGCTGTCGTCGCGCCGGTACTGACGCCCCCCGGTAGCCCGCGACGAACGTGCCCCGGGGATTCGACACGTCGCCATCGCTCATGATCTGCACGATCGGTACATCGCAGGGACCGAACGCGCCCACCGGGAATCCCGTGGGAGCGAAGCCGTCGTACACCGGTCGACCCATCCGTGTCCCGAACGCATCACGTAGGTCGACGAGTAGTGCGACATCGGGGCGATGCCGTGCACGTGGAGCGGCTCGACGAGCACGGTGCCCGAGAACCTCGACCGGTCGCGGGGCAGACGCACGAGAACCGTCGTCTCGTAGGTGTCGGCGTCCTCGACCCCCGATGCGATCCACTCCTCCTCGACGTAGTCGAAGTCCCCGATCGGGAATCGGAACGACGCGTACGGCGCGAAGCGCGCCTCGCCGTCGGCGGTGGGCGCAGGTCGAAGCGTGCTCGGCATGACTGTCATCGCGAGTCCCCCAGGGGACGTGCTGAACGCCCGTTCAGCACACCTGCGGCGGGCTTGGGCTGAAGCGGATCCGCACGCGGTCATAGCTGCGGGCGAACGTGGCGGGGACGATCTTTGGTTCGTCGGAATCGACCAGCTCCCAGTCGGGGATACGGCGCAGCAGCTCCTCGAACGTCACCCGGATCTCGAGCCGGGCCAGGTGCGCGCCCAGGCAGAAGTGCGTGCCGAACCCGAAGGCCACGTGACGGTTTCCAGGGCGGGCCACGTCGAGCACGTCGGGGTCGTCGAAGGCCTGCGGATCCCGATTGGCGGACCCGTAGAGGAGCAGCAACTCGTCACCGGCCCGGATCTGCTGGCCGTGCAGCTCGTGGTCGGCGGTGGCGGTGCGCCGCATGTTGAGCACCGGCGACACCCAGCGGATGAACTCCTCGACCGCGGTGGTCGACAGGAGCTCGGGGTCCTCGAACAGTCTCTGCCGCTCCCGCGTGTTCACCGCCAGCTCGCGGATCATCGAGCCGATCACCGTGCGCGTGGTTTCGGCCCCGCCGTCGAGAACCAGCAGCGTCTCCTCCAGGATCCGTTTGACGTCCCACCCCTGCCCGACCCACACCGAGATCAGGTCGTCTCGCGGGTCGGCCCGGCGCGCCTCGATGATGGGCATCGTCATCTGGGCGAACTCGTTGCCGGCCGGCGAGCCCGAGGAGAGGTCCCAGTGCGGGGGCCCAGCCGGGCTGGTCTGGCCGCCCTGGTACATCGTGGACTCGGACCAGTAGCGAACGTTCTCCCACATCTCGCGCGGGTAGCCGAGGATCTCGCCGATCATGATCGCCGGTAGCCGCGACGCGATGGCGTCGATCGCCTCGCACTCTCCGAGCGGCGTGACGGCGTCGAGGATCTCGGTCACGACGTCGCGGACCATGTCCTCGTGGCTGCGAACGGCACGAGGCGTGAAGCGGCGGGCGACGACGTTCCGCTGGGCCTGATGGTCGGGGTCGTCGAGGTTGATCATCGACAGGTCGTGGCGCTGGTCGATGTGGGGTCGCGACCCGTTGAACGAGGTGTACAGCCCACCGTCGCGCTCGATAGAAACGATGTCGGCGTGGCGCGAGATCGCCCACAACCTCTGGGCCGGGTCCCAGAACACCGGCGCGTCCTCGCGAAGCCACCGGTAGGCGTCGCCCGGGTCGACGTACCACGCCGGATCGAGCACGTTGACGTAGGGCGCGGTCGTGGGGGCCATGGAGTCCTCCGTCGTCTGCTTTCGAATGGCCAGCAGGGGTTCGCGCATCTTGTACTCGCGTTCGGCGCTCCTGTACAGCGGCACCGGTCACCACCGAGCCGTGCCGGCCGAGGCGTCTCGGTAACCGGCTGGCTACCGTGTGAAGCCCATCGACTGTGAGGAGCCCGGCGCCGGCCGGTTCCGGGCGGGAAGGCGAGTGATTGCGATGACGCGGCACGAGCGGCTGTTCAACGACGGGTGGGAGGTCCACCCGAAGGTGAACTTCTTCCTCGAGATGACCGCCGGGCCGGCGCCTCGCACCGCGGTCACGATCCCCCACGACGCCATGATCCGCACCGAGCGCTCGGCCGACGGCCCGCCGGCCCGGGCCTACTTCCCCGATGGCGTGTGGCAGTACGAGAAGACCTTCGACGCGCCCGACGACTGGCGTGACAAACGCGTCACGATCGAGTTCGAGGGGGTGTACCGGTCGGCGCTCGTCCGGGTCAACGATGTCCTGGCGGCCAGCCGGCCCTACGGGTACTCGCAGTTCTCGTTCTCGCTCGACCCGTACCTTCGCCACGGGCAACCGAACCACCTGATGGTGGAGTGCCGGGCTCACGACGACGCCCGCTGGTACTCCGGCGCCGGCATCTACCGCGACGTGCACCTGACCGTCACCGGCCTGGTCCACGTCGCCCACGACGGCGTGACCGTGACCACCCCCGAGGTCGACACCGACGTCGCCCTCGTCGCGGTCGACACGACGGTGAGCAACGAGTCACCGCTCACCCGGACCGCGCACGTTCGATCCGACATCGTCGATCCCGCTGGTCAGATGGTGGCGTCGAGCTCGGGACCGGTCACCCTTCGGCCGGGCGACACCCACACCCTGCGCCAGCGCATCGCCGTGCCGCAGCCGAAGCGCTGGGGCGTCGATCACCCCGATCTCTACACCTGCCGTACCACGATGACCGACGGCGCGACCACGATCGACGAGGTCTCGACCACCTTCGGGATACGCACCTTGACCGTCGATGCCCATCGGGGCCTGCGGATCAACGGCGAGGTCGTGAAGCTGCGCGGTGCGTGCGTGCACCACGACAACGGACTGCTCGGCTCGGCCACGATCGCCCGGGCCGAGGAGCGACGCGTCGAGCGACTCAAAGCCGCCGGGTTCAACGCCATCCGCAGTGCCCACAACCCGATGAGCCGAGCCATGCTCGACGCGTGTGACCGCCTCGGAGTGCTCGTCATGGACGAGGCGTTCGACGTGTGGACCGAACCCAAGATGGACCACGACTACGCCACGAGCTTCGCCGACTGGTGGGAAGCCGACATCGAAGCCATGGTCCGCAAGGACCGCAACCACCCGAGCGTGATCGTGTACTCGCTCGGCAACGAGATCCCCGACATCGGCACGCCGCTGGGCGGGGCACTCTCGCGCCAGATGGCCGAAAAGGTTCGCGCCCTCGACCCGACCCGGTTCACCACCCAAGCCGTTCAGGTCGTGCTCGCGGTGAAGGACCTGTTCACGATGTCACCCGAGGAGGACGGCAACCCGCCGTCGAACCTGCTCGAGGCCATCAGTTCGGGAGTGAACACCAACCTCACCAGTTTCGCCGACCTCCTCCCGAAGCTGCAGCGGCTCCCGGCCGTGGCCGATCGGGTCGAGGAGGCGTGCGCCGCGGTCGACATCGTCGGCTACAACTACATGGACGCCCGCTACGAGCTCGACCACGACATCTATCCTCAGCGGGTCATCGTCGGCTCCGAGACGGCGATCGGCCGGCTGGCCGAGGCCTGGCCCGTCATCGTCCGTCATCCCCACCTGCTGGGCGATTTCACCTGGACCGGCTGGGACTACCTCGGCGAAGTCGGCATCGGGCGCCCCAGCTACGTCGAACCCGGCGAGCGTCCCGGGCACAGCTTCCTCGGGGAGTACCCGTACATCGCGGCGCTCGCCGGCGACATCGACATCACCGGTGAGCGGCGGGTGATGTCCTACTTCCGGGAGATCGTGTTCGGGCTTCGCGCCGAACCGTACGTCGCGGTCGTTCGCCCCCAACACTTCGGGAAGGTCCAGGCATCGTTCGGCATGTGGTCGTGGGCCGACGCCGTGAGCACCTGGACCTGGACCGGCCATGAGGGCTCGCCGGTAGCGATCGAGGTTTACGCACCCGGCGACGAGGTGGAGCTCATCGTCAACGACAACTCGGTCGGCCGCCAACCGGCCGGGCCAGGTGGGGGCTACATCGCCCGGTTCGAGGCGGTGTACCAGCCCGGCTCGGTCACCGCAGTCGCCTACTCCGACGGTCACGAGATCGGCCGTACCACCCTCGTCACCGCGATCGGTCCCGCCGTCCTCACCGCCACCCTCGACCGCAACCACATCGGAGCCGACGGGACCGACCTCGCCTACATCGCCATCTCGCTGGCCGACACGGCCGGCACCGTCGTGCCGACGGCTTCGTCGCGAGTCACCGTCACCTGCGACGGTCCCGGCGTGCTGCAGGCGCTCGGTTCGGCCGACCCGATGGCACTTCGTGCCATCTGGCCCGACGGCACTCCCACCTACGACGGTCGGGCCCAAGCCATCATCCGACCCACCGCGCCGGGCCGCGTCACCATCGCCGTCACCGCCGATGACCACGAGCCGGTCGTCCTCCACTTCGAGGCCAGCTGACCCAGCCTCGGGCCCGTCGCCCGCTGCTCGACCCCGCCGTCGCAGGGACGGCGGCAGGCGAATTGGTGTCCGTGCTGAAGATGAGTCGGAAGGGGCGCAAGTTCGGCTCCGCGGAGCCGTTTACCGGTGAACACCGCGTCGGGCACCGGGGTCGGGCTCGCGTGCCAGGCCGGGCAAGTCGGCGATGATCGCCTTCACCCGAGCCCTGGCGGTCACAACTACGAGCCACCGGTTGGTCCCCGATTCGCTGAACGACCACCAGTTCGTTCGGCTGGCCCGCACGCGTCGAGGCCCACGTCTGTACCAGCGCAGAAGCGGTCAGCCGAGCCCGAGCACGGTGAGGAGGGCATCGTCGACAGCCCACATGTCGTCGCGGCTCAACCGGCCGACCCGGCGACCGAGCCGCTGAGCATCGACTGCGCCCAGTTGCTCGACGAGCACTCTTGTCGCTTCGCCGGCAAGTACGACCTCGGGCCGAAACGACGCCGGCCGTGCGCGGCGCGAGGTCGGGGCGATCACGACGACCGATCGAGGGAGCAAGACGTCCGACTCGACGACCACCCCGTAGCGCTCGCCCTGCTGTTCATGCCCGACCCGTCTCGGCACCCGGAACCGGAACACGTCACCCCGCTGCACGCATCGACTCCATCAGCGACGCAACAACGGCCATCTCGGCTGAGCACAACCAGCTAAGCAACCATCCCGCAACGCCGGACCGAGCGATGGTGTTGAACCTCGACACCTCGGTACGGGTTGTCAGGGCAGCCAGTGAGCGTGCGCGTAGGGGTCGGGGTTGGCGGCGGCCCAACGGTCGATGGCGTCGGCAAGTCGCTCATGCAGCGCGCCGGCGGCGCCTCGGCCCCCGGTGAGGGCGACGAGCACTGGCGTCATCGGCAGTCCCGCGCTCTGTCGTTGATCGAGCAACGGGAGGAAGTCAGCGGCGTTCTCTGTGATCAGCGTGCGGTCCTCGTCGGCGGCTCGGGCGAGCACGTCCGTGTCGGGTGCACCGCCCAG
The DNA here is from genome assembly GCA_964390555.1 of uncultured Acidimicrobiales bacterium. Classification (GTDB taxonomy): domain Bacteria; phylum Actinomycetota; class Acidimicrobiia; order Acidimicrobiales; family SHLQ01; genus CAVTWS01. The sequence continues at coordinate 43,453 of CAYMJU010000071.1, forward strand.
CCCGATGCTCCTCACGTGCACGGCGTCGTGGTCGCGCCGGCCGAGCAGTTCCGCGACGCGCTCGCCGTACATCTCGTCGAGCAAGAACTTCACCCAGCCAACAGCGAGGAGCGGGCCGCTGCCAGCTTTCGGGCACGCTCGACGGCCTCGGTGTTCTCCCGGAGCCTCGCCTCGATATCTTCGAGGTGGTCTGCGGCGTAGTCGATGGCGATCCGCACCACTCTCGGGTCGATACCGAGCCGGTCGGCGGCTACGGACACCGCCCTGTCGCCGGTTCCGCCGCCGGCCCGGACGGCTCGCACGACCTCATCGACGTCAGGGCCGCCGGCGAGGCCGGCCCGCCAACCAGTGGGACCGAGTCGATAGACGATCCCGGGATGCTCGATCGCCGCGAGTCCCTGCGCCAACAGACGGGTGACCAGCGCTGTCTCCGTAACGCCTTCGGTGGTCGCCCGTCGAGCGAGGCGCTCCTTGAGCTCGGGGGCCAGGCGGTACGAGGTCGACGTTGCCATGGCGAGATCGTAGCGCAGCTGCACTACAAGGCGCTACGCAGTGCGGTTGACCGGAGACTCGCCTGACACGCGCAGCTGCCCCCGAACGCCCGGATGACGCGCACCTCGAACGAGCACACTGATGCGTCAGACGACCCAACCCTTCACCCTTCTGCGTCACTTCCGGTCGATCCGCCTCGGCCGACGGTGTCGAACTGCGGCAGGCACACACCTGTTTGGGGTCGGCGATCGCATCGTCATCCGCAACGTCGGCGGCGAGGCGCACAGCTTCACCGAGACTCCAGAGTTCGGCGGCGGCTGCGTCGATGAGCTGAACATCCCGCTCGAGCTCAGCGCCGATCCGCGATGCCCCGGACTGTTCGGCACGCTGATCGGACCGGGCCAGACGCAGACCATCTCAGGGTTGAGCGAGGGCACACACCGGTTCTTCTGCGTCATCCATCCCTGGATGCAGGCCACGGTCGACGTCGAGTCCTGACCGGCGACAGGCGTGGCTTGCGCGCCCGGGGCACCCGTGATGCGCCCCGGGCGACCGTGAATCAGCCGTCGGACCCGCACACGCTGAGGCCGTACTCGGTGAGGCGCTCGTTGATGCTGGCGAACGGCGACTCGGCGAAGGTGAGCGACGAGGCCGGGTCGGCCTCCAAGTCATCGAGCACGACTTGCGTCTCGTCCATGGGCCATCGAGGAGTTCCTCGTCGCCTTCGAGGAAGCCGAGGTCGCGGATGTGGTGACGCCGTGCCAGCACGACGAGTCGACCGCACGCCGAGCCGGGCGACATACTGCTGGCCTGCCGCATTGCCGTGTGATCGCCCGAGGAGCCCCGTGACCAGGTTTGTCGAGAGCACCATCACGTTCCCATACCAACGCTCACTCGGGCCGGTGACGGGCGCGTTCATGACCGCCCTCACCGAGAAACGCATCCTCGGCATCCGCAACGGGGCCGGCGTGCTCGTCCCGCCGCTCGAGTGGGATCCCGCGACCGGTGCCGAGCTGGCCCGCGACCTGGTCGAGGTCGGCCCGGCGGGTGTGGTCGAGTCGTGGACGTGGGTGCCCGTGCCGTCCGAGCAACACCCGCTCGACCGCCCCTTCGCCTTCGCGTTCATCCGCCTCGACGGCGCCTCCACGCCGCTGCTGCATGCGGTCGATGCCGGGTCGCCGAGCGCCATGGCCGACGGCATGCGGGTCGCGCCGCGGTGGCGGGGTCAGCGCATCGGCCACATCACCGACATCTGCTGCTTCGTTCCCGGCGAGGCCTCTGAGATCGACGGCGACGACGCCGGCCCAGCCGGCCAGCCGGTCGTGCTCATGGAGTACCTGGCCTCGATCACCTATCGCAATCCGGTGCCGGTCATGGCCGACCGGGCCGAGGAGGCGTCGCGCCAGCACCGCCTGGTCGGGCTTCGGTGCCCGCTCTGCGACCGGGTGTACGTGGGAGGCCGGGGCTACTGCCCGATCGACTCCATCGAGCTCGGTCCCGAGGCCGAGATCGACCTCCCCCACACCGGCACCATCACCAACTACGTCATCATCACCCCGGTCCAGTACCCGGGCCAGACCGAGACGGAGGCCTTCGCTCGGGTGTTCGTGCTCATCGACGGGTACGACGTGGTGCTCGGTTATCAGCCCGTCATCGAGCTGCCGGTCGACCAGGTGCGGGTGGGCCTGCGGGTCGCGGCCGTGTGGGCGTCGCCGGCCGAAGAAGCCGATGGCGGTCGGAGCGCGGGGCTGGCCCTCGGCAGCCTCATCGGGTGGATCCCGAGCGGCGAACCCGACATCGACGACCTCGACCTCATGAACAGGATCTTCTGATGACGACCAGACGAGACATCGCGGTGGTGGGGTGGGCGCAGACTCCTATGGAACGCCACACCGAGCTCACCGAGACGCAGATGCTGATGCGGGTGATCACCGAGGCCCTCACGCCGCTCCGCCTCACCCGAGCCGATGTCGACTTCACGTGCCTCGGGTCGTGCGACTACATCACCGGCCAGGCGTTCTCCTTCGTCACCAACCTCGACGCCATCGGTGCGTGGCCGCCCAAACGCGACTCACACGTCGAGATGGACGGTGCGTGGGCGCTGTACGAGGCGTGGTTGCGCCTCCACGAAGGCGACATCGAGATCGCCGTCGTCACCGGCTCGGGCCGGTCGTCGACGGGCGACCCCGCGCTCATCTACCCGATGGAGATGGACCCCTACTTTCTGGCCCCGCTCGGCGCCGACCCGGTCACGTTCGCGGCGCTTCAGGCTCGGGCCGTCATCGGCGCCGGCATCGCCACCGAGCGGGCCATGGCCGAGGTGTCGGTGCGCTCGCGCGGCAAGGGCACCGCCGACGAGCTGCTGGCCGGCGACTACGTGCGTGAGCCGTTGCGACGTCACGACCTGCCGCCCATCACCGACGGTGCCGCCGCGATGGTGCTGGCCACCGGCGACCGAGCCCGCCAGCTCGTCGAGCGCCCGGCCTACATCACCGGGTTCGACCACCGCACCGAGTGTCACAATCCGGCGTACCGCCGGCTCGACGACTCGCCGTCGACTCGCATCGCGGCCCGCGAAGCCGGCCTGGGTGCCGGGCCGGTCGAGGTGGCCGAGCTGCAAGCCGCGTTCACCCACGAGGAACTGCTGCTGCGCCACGTCCTCGACCTGGGCGACGACGTGCAGGTGAACCCGTCGGGGGGTGCCCTGAAGGCCAACCCCATCATGGCCACCGGGCTGGCTCGGGTCGGGTACGCCGCCGACCACATCTTCGGCGGCGGCCACCGGGCCCTGGCCCACTCCACCAGCGGACCGTGCCTGCAACAAAACCTGATCTGCATCCTGGAGGACCACTCATGATCCCGTGCGCAGTGGTCGGCGTGGGCCAGACCCATCACAAGACCCGACGGCGCGACGTGTCGTTCGGCGGCCTGGTTCGGGAGGCCGTGTTCCGGGCCCTCGACGACGCCCACATGACGATGGCCGACATCGACGCCGTCGTCATCGGCAAGGCACCCGACCTCTTCGAAGGGGTCATGAAACCCGAGCTCTACCTGTCCGACGCGCTCGGCGCCGTGGGCAAGCCCATGTTCCGAGTGCACACCGCCGGCTCGGTGGGCGGCACCACCGGTGTCGTCGCGGCGTCGCATGTGCAGGCGGGCAAGCACAAGACGGTGCTCGCGGTCGCGTTCCAGAAGCAGTCCGAGGGCAACGCCCAGTTCGCCCTCGGCAGCGGCCGGGGGGCCTCACTGGGTGCGGGCGGTTCGTTCGCCCCCTTCATCCGGTCGTACATCCACCGCAGCCAGGCCCCCGAACACATCGGGTGGATGGTGGCGGTGAAAGACCGCAAGAACGCACTCAAGAACCCCTACGCGCACCTGAAGATCGAGGACATCTCGATCGAGAAGGTAAGGAACTCGCCCATGATGTGGGACCCCATCCGGTTCCTCGAGTCGTGCCCGTCGTCCGACGGAGCGTGTGCGGTGGTCATCACCGACGAGGCCGGCGCCCGCGCCGCGGCCGCAGCGGGCCGGCCACCGGCGTGGATCCTGGCCACGTCGTCACGGTCCGAGCCGCCCAACTTCCCGGGCCGCGACCCCGTCCGGCCCGAGGCGTGCCTGATCTGTGCCGACGACGTCTACAAGCAGGCTGGCATCACAAACCCCCGTGAGCAGATCGACATGGCCGAGCTCTACGTGCCGTTCTCGTGGCACGAACCGATCTGGCTCGAGGCGCACCACATCGCCGCCGAGGGCCAGGGCTGGAAGATGGTCGACGACGGCTCCACCGAGATCGGCGGTTCGTTCCCGGTGAACTGCTCGGGCGGCGTGTTGTCGTCGAACCCGATCGGTGCGTCGGGGCTGCTCCGGTTCGCCGAGGCCGCCAATCAGGTGCGGGGCCGAGCCGGCGAGCACCAGGTCGACGGAGCCAACGTGGCCCTCGCCATGGCGTATGGGGCCAACAGCCAGTACTTCTCGATGTGGATCGTCGCCAGCAGCCTCGACCCCTTCTCGTGACGATTCTCCTGACGGTGGCGCGCTAGCGTCCTCGCCATCGCCACCTACCACCTCAATCGGGCGTGGTGGGACGACCGGGCCGGGGCCCACGCCGCGTCGCCCGAGTACGGGTTGTCCTGGTTCGTCGACGACCCCGCGCACCTGTCCGGGGTCGTGCGGTTCGACCTGCCGCGGCTGTTCGACGTGGCCGGCCGCGACGGCGTGCACCTCCAATGCCACATCGGCACCGACACGTTGTCGTTGGCCCGGCTCGGGGCCACGATGCGCGGCCTCGACCTGTCGCCGGTTTCGCTCGATCACGCCCGAAGCCTGGCCGCTCGGGCCGGTCCACCCGTCGAGTACGTCGAAGGCGACGTCTACGACGCGGTCGCGTTGCTCGGCGCCCAGTCGTGCGACTTCGTGTACACCGGGATCGGTGCGCTCAACTGGCTCCCCGACATCGAACGCTGGGCCGATGTGGTCGCCGGCCTACTGCGTCCCGGTGGCCGCCTCCACCTGCGCGACGGGCACCCCATGTTGTGGACGCTCGACGACCCCGGCCCTGACGGGCGCCTCGTGGTGCGCTTCGCGTACTTCCAGACCGAGGCCCCGCTGCCGTTGGAGGATCTGCCCGAGCAGGCCGGCACCTACGTGACCACCGATGTCGAGTTCACCCACAACTCCACGGTCGAGTGGAACCACGGGCTCGGCGAGATCGTCACGGCACTGCTCGGTCGCGGCTTCACCCTCACCCGGTTCGAGGAGCACAAGTCGATCCCGTGGGACGGCCTGATCGGGCTGATGGACGAGGGCGACGACGGCGAGTGGCGCCTGCGCGTCGAGCCCGACCGGCTCCCGCTGAGCTACACCATTCAGGCCGTGCTCGGGGGTTGAGGCCGGCCGCATACGCGGTCGAGGCACGCTGCTGAGACGCGCGGCTGCGGCAAGTAGGCTCGTGCGCCCTCGAGAGCAGGAGGCGCCGAGGATGAACGGGCAACCGAGGACCTATGTCGTGCACATCGAGGAGCAGGACGACGGCCCCGACGCGGCGCTGCGAGAACGCTTCGCGACGTGTGCCGCGCACCAACTGGGTTTGCTGGAGGAGAGAGAGGGCACCTTTCCCGAGGCCGGCGGTTCGTTCAGCATCACGGACGCGTTCGAGGGCAAGTACGTCTGGGAGATGACCGACGACGAGGTTGCGTCGAGCCCCTTGACGATCATCAACCTCGACGTGCTGTCGGTCGACCCGACCCCAGCCTCATCGGCCGATACCGTGCACGTCACGGTTCGAGTCGCGGGCTGACCAATCCGGTGGCTCCGAGGCCACCACGTCGTCGCGCCGATGGCTGCCGTTGGCAATGACGGCCACGGCAACCAGGATTAGCGCTCCGCCGACGATCAATGAACGGTCACCGCGTCGCCGAAGAACACGACGCCACCGAGCACACCCAGCACGGGCACGCAGTAGTCGATCACCGAGACCCGCCCGGTCGTGCCGATCGAGTTGGCCCGCAGCATGGCCATGAAACCGAGGAAGGTCGTGACCGCGCCCTCCAACGGCGCGGCGACATCGCTAACGGCAACGAAGCGGGAAGGCCGCCGAGCAACGGACACGCCCCCAGCATCTCACCGGGCGATCGGAAGTCCGCCGGACCCCCAAACCGGTTCCGGGCCCCGGCGCGGCGCACGCTCATGGCATAGCCCGGCACAGACGTCCGCCCATCATGTCGGGCGCACACGGACCCGAGCCCCGGGGCCGACCAAGGTAGCGCACAGTTCGACGAGGCGCAGCTGGCAGCGTCGTCGTTCTTGGCGCGTCACAGCGGCCGGACACTCGAGGCGTACCGCCACGACCTGGGTGGATTCTTCCACTCGGCCCGACGACCGCCGCGTTGGCGGCCCGGACGCGTGCGGCCGGTTCGCGGTCGGCCGTGACCACGAGCACGTCATGACTCGTCTCGGCGATGGCGGAGATCGTGTCGTCGCCCTCGCCGGGCGCATGCACAACCTCTACGCCGTCCACGTCCGCCTCATCGGCTCCGGCCCGGGCTCGGCCCTCGAGCACGATGGTCACGGGTGGGTCCAGCCGTCCCGCAGTCACCGTCGCCCTCACTCGTTCCGTGAAGACTCGGGTAGCGCCTGGCCGATCGCGGCGAGGTCGTCCACGTCGTCCATCGCGAGCGGGCGCAACACGAGTCGATCCGTAGTCAGCGTTGGCCACCCCACGCCGAAAGCGTACGACTCCAAAAAGCACGAGAATCGCTCTGCCGAGGCGAACCATCTCCTCGTCTCTCAGTCGGCCGACGTGCTCGCCGAGCTTCGATCGAGGCACGGTCGTGATCTTGTCGACCAGCAAGCTCCAACGGCCTCCGACGCGCTCGTGAACGACAAGCCGGAAACGATCCGGGACCAGCGCGAGAACGGCACCCCGGCGCACCTCGACCTGCCCTCCTTCCGGAGCGACCAATCCTCGTCGACTCGTCGCCTCAGACGGAGGTGGTGTCGATCAGAGCGCGAGCGACTCTGGTCTCGAGTTCGGTGGGGTACCGCTGGACACCGGCGGACAGGCCAACGATTCGGCCCTGGAGGATCGCGTCGAGACCGAGCAGCATGATCGCCGAGAAGGGATCGAAGAGCTGCGGAGCGCCACTACCCAGACCGGCCGCCAGGTTCACGAGGCTGCCCCGGTTGAGCAGATGCACCCGTCGGCCGTTCACCTCATACCGTTCGAGATGTCGACGCAGATCGGTGTGGGGGTGCTGATTCAGCCAGTCAACGTCGATCTCACGATGGCTATGACCGACGTTCATGAGGATCGCGCCGTCGGCGAGGCGCTCGATCTGTGCCGCGCCGATCACGCCATCGAAACCGGTCGCGGTGACAATCACGCTCGCTCTCCGAACGGCATCATCGAAGTCGGCGACGCGACATCCGTGATGCTGCGCCTGGACCAGGCGGACTGGGTCGAGGTCGACGACCGTGACATTGGCGCCCAGATCACGGGCAAGCAGAGCAACGCCCTGACCGACGGGGCCGAACCCGACCACCACGATCTCGCGGGCGTACAGCGACAGACCCGTGATCTCCGTGAACGCCGGCCACGTCTCGGCGCCGACGTGATGGCGATTGTGAATGAGATCCTTGAGCGCTATCCCGTTCCAGTCCAAAACCGGGAATGGGATATCGACACCGGCCAGGCGGTGCAACCCAGTCGTGGTGGCTTCGAGGGCACCCGCGGGTCGGTATCCCGTCGCCGCCGTCGCCGCGATCAACTCACCACCCATGTCGCACAGCGCATCGGCTGGTTCGCTCGCCAGCCACGCCAGCGCGTCGGCGAGCTCAACGCCAGACATGCCGGCGTGGCCACGGATCTCCACGCCCATCGAGGCAAGATGCGTCGCGGCGCGGTCGTCGGTGCTATCCGGGTTGCATGGCGCCATTCGGATTCTGGCCCCGGCTTCGATGAGCGGACCGACGACGCCGATGGTGCCCGGCGCGATGTGCTGATGACAGGACACGGTGCGGCCCGACAGGTCCGAGGCCGCGACCTCCTTGCCGAACGCTGTGGTGATCGGGTTCGTCCACGCGATCCATTCAAGCTCCGCGTTGTCCACAACTTCAGTACATCATGGGAGCACCGATCACGTCGAGCATGTCGTGGCGTCGCTGACGGACTTGCGGTTTCGGGCTCACCCGGTTGAGGATCGCCTCGTCCGGGTGGGGACGACACGGTCCTTGGCACTCATGGAGGGACCACGATTATGACCACCCCACCATGGCAGCGTTTGAACGCGTCACCGGTGTTGCACCTTGTTGAAGCAGGTTGAGGCTCGGTAGCATCGGCGCCCTGAAGATCTACTTCGCCGGTCCGCTCTTCACACCGTACGAGCGGTCGTTCATCGACGAATGCGCCGCGGAGCTGCGCTCCGACGGCTTCGAGGTCTTCGTTCCGCACGAGCACGAGCTCGCGGCGGGCGTCGATGTCACCGCGGCGTGGATCTTCGCGAAGGACCGGCCGGGGATCGAGCGCGCCGACGCGATGCTCGCGATCCTCGACGGCCCGTCGGTGGACGACGGCACCGCGTGCGAAATCGGGATGTTCCATGCGCTCATGCAGTCGGATCCGTCGAAGAAGGGCATCGTCGGCCTCCTCGCCGACATGCGCGGC
>CAYMJU010000072.1:0-4010 GCA_964390555.1 uncultured Acidimicrobiales bacterium
TTCGCCTCGACCACGTCGGCACTGGTCCACCCGGGCCGGCTCTACGTGGGGCTCCGAAGCGACCGGCCCTTCGTGGAGCAGGGCACACCGCTCGACATCGAGGTCGTGGTCACCGACATCGACGGGGCCGCCGTCGCCGACCGGCCGATCACCGTGACCGCCGACCGGCTCGGCTGGGTGTTCACCGACGGCGAATGGACCGAGGAGGCCGTCGGCACCGAGACCTGCGAGGTGACATCGGCCGCCGAGCCGGTCTCGTGCGAGTTCGCGACCCCGGCCGGGGGCAGCTACCGGATCACGTCGGTGGTGGCCGACGACGCCGACGGCGCCAGCCGCACCGAGCTGACCGTCGTGGTCAGCGGCGGCGAGAGCCGGCCGGCTCGTTTGGTCGAGCAGGAGCAGCTGACGGTCGTGCCCGACCGCGAGACCTACCAGCCCGGCGACACCGCGTCGTTGCTCGTGCAGTCACCGTTCCGTGGCGCGTCGACCGGCCTGCTCACGGTGACCCGGGGCGGTGAGGCGAGGAGCGAGACGTTCGTCCTGGCCGACGGGTCGGCCACCGTCGAGGTCTCGATCGGCGACGACGACATCCCATCGATCGCCGTCGACATCGAGGTGGTGGGGTCGGCACCGCGGATCGACGATGCCGGTGAGCCGCTGGCCGAGGCGCCGCCGCGAGTCGCCTACGCCACCGGGTCGCTCCGGCTTCCGGTCCCGCCGACGAGCCGCACCCTGGCGGTCGACGTCACCCCGGTGCCGGCCGAGGCGGTGCCGGGCGCGGCGGCGGCCATCGAGGTGGCGGTCCGAGACGCGGCCGGCAACCCGGTCAGCGGCGCCGAGGTCGCCGTGGTGGTGGTCGACGAGGCCGTGCTCGCCCTCACCGGTTACCAGCTCGCCTCGCCGGTCGACGCGTTCTACGCCGACCGGTTCGGGTTCCTCCAGAGCGTGTATGGCCGCTCGGCGGTGCAACTCGTCGACCCCGACCAGCTGGTTCCCGGTGTCGGCGGTGACGACGACGCATCCGACGGCGGGACCGAGACCACGGAGGCGCCCGCGGATTCCGAGGAGAGCGCCGGCTCCGACGGCCGGGCGCTGGCGCCGTTCGGCGCCAATGGGTTCGCCGCCGACGCGGCGACGAGCCAGACCGGCGGGCCGGTGGTCGACGTGCGCACCAATTTCGACGCTCTCGCGGTGTTCGAGCCGGCCGCGGCGACCGGCGCCGATGGCACCACCACCGTCGAGCTCATCCTGCCCGACAACCTCACCCGCTACCGCGTCATGGCCGTGGCCGTGTCAGGCGCCGAGCAGTTCGGTACGGGCGAGGCCAACCTGACCGCCCGGCTGCCCCTGATGGTGCGGCCGAGCGCGCCCCGGTTCGCCAACTTCGGCGATCGCTTCGAGCTGCCGGTCGTGGTGCAGAACCAGACCGATGCCCCGCTCGACGTCGACGTGGTGCTGGAGGCGACCAACCTGGTCATCGAAGGGGGCGAGGGTGCCGACGGCCGGCACGCCGCCGGTCAGCGGGTCACCGTTGCGGCCAACGACCGCGTCGAGGTGCGGTTCCCGGTGGCGACGGACTCGGCGGGCACGGCCACGATCCGGGTCGTCGGCGTGAGTGGCACGCTCGCCGACGCCGCGCTGGTCTCGATTCCCGTCTACACCCCGGCCACAGCCGAGGCCTTCGCCACCTACGGCGTGCTCGACGGCGGTTCGGCCTCCACCGGAGGGAGCACCGCAGTCATCGCCCAGCCGCTGCTCGCCCCGACCGGCGTGGTGCCCCAGTTCGGCGGGCTCGACATCACTACCTCGTCGACGTCGTTGCAAGCGCTCACCGACGCCGTGATCTACCTGCAGGAGTACCCCTACGACAGCGTCGACGGCGCAGCGTCGCGGCTGCTGTCGATCGCCGCGCTGCGCCCGGTGCTCGATGCGTTCGACGCTCCAGGCCTGCCGTCGGTGGCCGCGCTCGAGGCGAGCGTGCGTCGCGACCTCGATCGGCTCCGGGAGCTGCAACGCGGCGACGGCGGGTTCGGCTACTGGGACCCGACGGGCCGGTCGGATCCGTTCACGTCGATGCTCGCCATCCACGCCCTCGTCGAGGCCGACGCCGCTGGATACGACGTCGACGACAACGTGCTCGCGGCCGGCCTCGGCTACGCCGCCAACATCGGAGCCAACTTCCCGGCGAGCTGGGGCGAGGACGTACGTGACCACACGACGGCCTACGCGCTGTGGGTTCGCAACCGGGCCGGGGAGCGCGATACGACCGGCGCCCAGGAGTTGTGGGACCGGCGCGGTGACGAACTGCCGCTCGATGCGATCGCGTGGATCTGGCCGGTCGTCGACGACCAGGCGACCCGCGACGAGATCGCCCGGCTCTTCGCCAACCGGGCCACCGAGACCGCCGGTGCGGCGAACTTCACCCAGAGCTACAGCGACGGCGCCGACTTGATCATGCACTCCGACCGACGCACCGACGGCATCGTGCTCGACGCCCTCATCGACCAGCAGCCCGACACCGATCTGATCCCCAAGGTCGTGCAGGGCCTGATGGCCGCGCGAACGCCGGGCCAGGGCCACTGGGGCAACGTGCAGGAGAACGCGTTCATCCTGCTCGCACTGAGGCGCTACTTCGAGACCTACGAGGCTCAGACCCCCGATTTCGTCGCCCAGGTGTGGCTCGGCACCCGCTATGCCGGCGCCCAGGAGTTCCGGGGCCGTTCGACGGACCGCTACCTGGTCAACGTCCCGATGGCCGATGTGATCGCCTCCGGCGCGGCTGACACACTCGCCTCCGGCGAGGCTGACACACTCGCCTCCGGCGAGGGGCAGATCGTGATCGCCCGCGAGGGGACCGGTCGGCTCTACTACCGGCTCGGGCTGCGCTACGCCCCCGACGATCTGGTGCTCGAACCGCTCGACCGGGGGTTCGTCGTGCAACGCCGCTACGAGGCTGTCGACGACCCCGACGACGTGGTCCAAGATGGCGACGGTGTGTGGCACGTCCGGGTCGGGGCCCGCGTACGCGTGATCGTGTCGATGGTGGCCGACAGCGCTCGGACGAACATGGCGCTCATCGACCCGCTCCCGGCCGGGCTCGAGATCGAGAACCCCGAACTCGCGGTGACCCAAGCCCTACCCGACGATCCGAGCGACCCGGAATTGTTCCCGATCGACGATCTGCCCATCGACAGCCTCGACTTCTCGTACCGGTCGCCTACGTGGTTCGACCACCAGAACCGGCGCGACGACCGGGCCGAGGCCTTCGCCGGCTACTTGCCCGGCGGCACCTACGAGTACCGGTACGTCGCCCGGGCGACCACCCCGGGTACGTTCGTCGTGCCGCCGAGCCGGGCCGAGGAGATCTACGCCCCCGAGACGTTCGGCCGCGCCCGCACCGACCGTATGGTGGTCGAGTAGTGCGGTCGTCGCCCGCTCCGCGGCGCGCACGGTGACGTTGGCGGCCTCGACGACCACGCATGGCGACCGCTCGATTGGTCGTCTAGGGTCAGCGGTCGGCCATGTAGCGGGCCACGAAGAGGGGCCATCGGCCGTGATACCGGAGAACTCGAGCAGGACCCGGCGGGAGATCGATCCCGCGGTTCTCGTCGCCCTCGACAGCCGGTTGCCCGACCGTGCGGTCCGGCGCTATTTCGGGCGACTGTGCAGCGAGGTGTCGCTCCGAGCGATCCCGGCCGAGCAATGGGCGGTGTCGATCACCGCTGCGGGATCGCTTCAGATCGACCTCGGCCCACTCACCATCGCTTCTTCGTCGCCGACGCGGGTGTTGCTCGTCGGTGAGGGACCCGTCGTCGACGAGCGCGTCGAGACGATCGCATTGCCGCGGGCGATTCGCCGGGCCTGGCCCTCGGCCGTGGCGCACTCGGTGCCGGTCGCCCTCATCGACGAACTGTCCGACATGGTGTTCGCCGCGCAGTGCCGGTTGCTCGACGGTGTCGTCGCCCAGCCTTCGTCGATCCGGATCCCGAGCGCGGCCCCTCACATACCCG
>CAYMJU010000073.1:0-56433 GCA_964390555.1 uncultured Acidimicrobiales bacterium
GCGGACAACGCGGCGGGCATCGCCGAGATGTCGGGCGAGTTCCACGGCGAGGCCCAGCGGATCATGGTCAGCCTCGACGCCGTGGGCAACACCACCAAGGCCGTCACCAAGGGCTTCGCCATCGGCTCGGCAGTGATCGCATCGGTGGCGCTGTTCGCCAGCTTCATCGAGACCATCGCCAACGAGACCCTCACCCAGGTCGAGATCGACGACCTCGAAAGGGCCGGCAGCTCGGTGTTCGAGGTCATCCAGATCAACATCGCCGACCCGAAGCAGTTCATCGGCCTGCTGATAGGCGGCTCGGTGGCGTTCCTGTTCTCGGCCCTGGCCATCCGTGCCGTCAGCCGCACCGCGGGTGTGGTGGTACAGGAAGTCCGCAACCAATTCGCCGACGGCGGCATCATGGCCGGCACCAAGAAGCCCGACTACGGCCCGGTCATCGACATCTGCACCGCGGCATCGCTGCGCGAGCTCACCACCCCAGCGCTGCTCGCCGTGCTCACCCCGGTCATCGTCGGCTTCGGCATCAACGCCTTGGCGCTCGGCGCCTTCCTCGGCGCGGTCATCCTCACCGGTCAGCTCATGGCCAACTACCTGAGCAACGCCGGCGGCGCTTGGGACAACGCCAAGAAGTACATCGAGGACGGCAACGAGGGCGGCAAGGGCTCCGAAGCCCACAAGGCCGCCGTCATCGGCGACACCGTGGGCGATCCGTTCAAGGACACCGCCGGCCCGGCCCTCAACCCGCTGATCAAGGTCATGAACCTGGTGTCGCTGCTCATCTTGCCGGCGGTCATCAGCCTCAGCGACGACGACGGCTTGCGCTACCTCATCGCCGGCGTGGCGCTGGTCGTGCTGCTGGCTGCCATCGCCTTCTCGAAGCGCAAGACCGAGGCCATGGGTGTCGACGCCTCATCGACATCGGCCGCCGCCCAGTCAACCGACTGACCGGCCTCAGCGCCGGCGTCAGCGTCAGCCTCAGACCCTGAACTGGGTGGGGGAGCGGGGCCCGAGGGCCCCGCTCCCCCACCCAGTTCCGTCTGTGGGGCCAGGGTGGTCAGTGGTCGGCGCGGGCGCTCACTTCGGCCTTGAGCTGGCGGCGGTGTTTGAGGACTTCGAGGGCGACGGGGAGCAGGGAGAAGGCCACGATGACGACGATCGCGATCTCGAGGTTCTTCTCGACGGTCTCGAACTCGCCGAGGAAGTACCCCAGCGTCGTGAGGCCGACTGCCCACACGAACCCGCCGATCACGTTGAACAGCACGAACGTGCGGTAGCGCATCTCGCCTACCCCGGCCACGATCGGGGCGAAGGTCCGCACGATCGGCACGAAACGGGCCAACACGATCGTCTTGGGCCCGTGCTTCTCGAAGAACTCGTGGGCCTTGGTCACATGGCTCTGCCGGAACAGTCGCGAGTCGGGCTTGTCGAACAGGGCTGGCCCCACCTTGTTGCCGAACAGATAGCCGACCTGGTCACCGGCCACCGCGGCGACGAAGGTTCCGGCGGCCACGATCACCAACGCGGGCAGATGGTTCCCGCCGGCGTCAGAAGACAAGAAGCCGGCGATGAACAGGAGCGAGTCACCGGGAAGGAAGAACCCGAAGAACAGGCCCGACTCGGCGAACACGATCGCCATGAGGATGGCCATGCCGCCCTTGTCGAGGATCTTCTCGGGATCGAGGAAGTCGAGTAGGGCCAGGACCGGCGGCAGGTTCACGAGGGAGAGAGGGTATCGGCGTAGCGGACGCCGCCGGCCGACCCTTACGCCGACAGCGACGGAGGAACCGGCACCGGTATGCCGATCAGCTTGGCGGTCTCGGCGGCCACGGGGTTGTAGATCGCCATCCCCGGCATGGACTCCTCGGGCGACAGCAGGTCCCGCATGGCCGCGATCCGGATGATCACAAGCGTGAACTGGAACCCGGCCAGGCACTCATAGAAGTCGACGTTGGTGGCGGGCCGGCCGCGCAGTTCCTCCCACAAGGCGATCGTGTCGGCACGGGTCAACAAACCGTCAGGCAACGGCACTTCGGTTCCGTCGGTGTGGTAGCGCTGGAGGAACAGCCACCAGCCGAGGTCGGACTCGCTGTTGCCGAGCGACACCATCTCCCAGTCGAACAGGGCGACGACCGATCCATCGGGCGCGTACATCTGATTACCGGGTCGGGCGTCGCCCCAGCACAGCTCGACGTGATCGCCATCGTCGGGCCAGTTGGCGTCGAGCCACTCCCAGGCCGGGTGGGCGACCGGGTGGTGAGTCTCTCCGCACGCATACCGCAGGAAGTTGGCGAAGTAGCTGCGGCGCTGGGGAGGTCCGAGCGAACCGTGGTGCTCCAGATCGAGGTAGTCGAAGCCGGCGGAACGCCAATCGACTTGGCCGACCGAGCTCATGGCGGCCACCCCATTGCGATGAAGTCGCCGGCGAGCATCGGGGTCGAGGTCCATCACGAAGCCCTCGACCGTGTAGGGCGGAGCGTCGCCGGGGACCTGCCCGTAGAGCCGGTCCATGACGAAGAACGGTTGGCCGAGCACGGAGGTATCGGCTTCGGCCCACCGCATCCGGGCGACCGGGACCGTGGTGTGCTCGCCGAGCTGCTTCATCGACCGGTACTGCTGTTGCAAGATGTCGATCTCGGGGAACAGGTTGTACACCTGCGGCTGCGAGCGCAGCACCAGATCGGCGGTGACCTCGCGCCCGTGCTCGCGCCAGCGGGCGTCGAACAGGAACGTCTCGTTCGAGAAGCCGCTCGACTGAGGGACCGTCAGTTCGACGATCTCGACGCCGCTGGCGTCGGGGAGTTGTCGGGCGAGCCAGCCTTGCAGCGCGGCTCGGGTCTGATCGGGATCGCGTTGTCCATCGACGGGCACGGCCCGATGTTACGCGGTCGGCGAGCGACGGATCACACGTCGGGCTCGAGCCGCAGGAACACGCCCGAACGCGGCTTGGGGTCGAAGTACGTCGACTTCGGTGGCATGAACTCGCCGCGGTCGGCCACCTCGGTCACCTGGCCGAGCGTCGGTGACGCGGCGACGAACGCGACGCCGCCGTCGGCTCCGGTCACCTCGGCGAGATCGGCCAGCGGTGTACGGCCACTGACGAACTCGACCTGCCGGTCGTTGGTGGACAGCCCCATCACTCCCTCGATCACCAGCGCGTGCAAGACGGCGACGTCGAGGCCCACCGCCCCGCGCTCGGTCGGCCACGACAGCGGGATGACCTCGAACCAGCGCCGACCGAGTGCGGCCAGAAAGGCGCCACGCGGAGGCTCGATGGGGGCGTCGGCGCCCAGTTCGACGACCGTGAACCGGTCGCGCAGCGCGTCGAGCAGCGCAACGAGATCGACGGGTCCTCGTATCCGGCGATGGAACCCGACGGCCGCCAGCTCGTGCTCGCTGAACAAGACGGCGAGGATCCGTTCGAACCGCGGAGCCTCACCCCTCGACCGGCTCCACTCCCGCGACAGTGACGCGCCGGCGGCGCGGTGGTGGCCATCGGTGATGTACAGGCTCCGCCCTTCGAGCCGGTCGGCGATCACATCGAGGGCGTCGTCGGCCTCGACCCGCCAGACGGTCTGGGCGAGCACGCCGTGGGATACGAAGTCGAGGACAGGCTCGGCGGCTCGCCAACGCTCGATCGCGTTAGCCAACACGTTGTCGGTCCGGTACATGAGGGCGACTGGACTCGACATCGATCCGCAGCCATCGAGGTGATGGGCGAGAACCTCGCTTCGTGCCGGACGGGTGGCCTCGTGGCCGCGGATGCGGCCCGCTGCGAAAGCCTCGAGCGATACGTCGACCACGATGCCGGTCTGCTCGTGGACGTCGGTCCGCAACCGGTAGAGGTACACCCCGGTAGCGGCCGGCCGGTAGGCGCCGATCGCGACGAGGCGCTCGACGGCGACGCGGCTGGCGCGCGCCAGTTCGGCCGGCTCGGCGGGGTGCGCGTCGCCGGCGTCCTCGGGCGACCGGGTCACGTGGAGGAACGTGTCGACGTTGGACGCGGCATACTCGCGACGCTCGGCCGGCGTTAGCGCATCGTAGGGCGGCGACACGACCCGCTCGGCCCACTCGGGCCGCACGAGGCGTCCCGCGAAGGGGTGAAGGTCGTTGGGCCTCACCTACGGATCACCTCTCCTCGGGTGCTCGACCGGACTCGAGCACGGAGCGGCCACGATAGATGTCCAAGCGACCGAACGGGGGCCGGTACTGTCTCCCGCCGTGCCAACCGACGAGCTGATCGCAGTCCTGTTGGTGTCGGTGTTGGCCTCGGTGACTCAGACGGTCGCCGGCTTCGGTTTCGCGCTCCTGGCCGTACCCCTGATGTCGCTGGCCGTCGACACGCCGACCGCCGTGCTGATCGCCGGCGTGCTCGGTTTCATCAACAACGTCGCCCAGTTCTCGGGCGACTGGAGCGACGCGGATCGACCCGTCGCTCGCCGACTCATCCTCGGCGCGTTTGCGGGGATGCCCGTCGGTCTCGTGGTGTTGATCGCGGTCGACGAGAACGTACTCCGGTTCACCCTCGGCGTGGCCGTCGCCATGTTCACCGTTGCCCTCGCCCGCCGGGCCGGTTTTGGTCGAGCCAGCTCGGCCACCGATTGGATCGCGGGCGTCACGAGCGGGATACTCAACACGTCGCTGTCCACCAACGGCCCGCCCCTCGTGATCGCGCTACAGGCTCGACGCCTCGGACCGGCGGCCTTCCGAGCCACCATGTCGATCGTGTTCGTCGCCTCGGGCGTGGTTGGTCTGCTGTTGTTCACCGTGAGCGGCCGCTTCAGCGAGAGCTCGCTGATCGGGAGCGCGGCCGGGTTGCCGGCGCTCGTCGTCGGTGGATTGCTCGGTCGACGGCTTCGGCCCCACGTCGACGCGGATCGGTTCCGTCCTCTTGTGCTCACCTTGCTCGCGATCTCGGCGATCGCGGCCATCGCCGCTTCGGTCAGCGCCTGGGCGTGATCACCGAAGCTCACCGAGGGCGCGGTCGAGTTGCTCGACGAAGAAGTCGGCACTGCCCGCGGTGAGGCAGAGCGGCGGTTTCACCTTCACGATGTTGCCGAGGTTGCCGGTGGTCTGCACGATCACGCCGTGGTCGCGCATTCGGTCGCAGACCGCGTCGGCCAGCTCGACTGCGGGTGCGCGGCTCACCTGGTCGGCGACGAGGTCGATGCCGAGGTACAGCCCGCGGCCGTGCACCGCACCGACGAGCTCGTGCCGGGCGCGCACCTCCTCCAGCCCTCGCTGCAAGCGCGCGCCGACGGCGGCAGCGTTGGCCTGCAAACCCTCGTCCTCGATGATGTCGAGCACGGCGAGGGCGATCTCACACGACACGGGCCCACCGCCGACCGATGAGAAGAACGGGAAACTCGCGGCGAACGACTCGGCGATGGAGTCGGTCGTGATCACGGCGCCGACGGGGTGACCGTTGCCCATCGCTTTGGCGACCGTGATGATGTCGGGGACCACGCCGTGCTGCTCGAACGCCCACCACGAGTCCCCCGTGCGTCCGTAGCCGACTTGGACCTCGTCCGCGATGCACAGGCCACCGGCGCTCCGCACGTTCGCGCACGCGGCGGCGAGGTATCCGTCGGGTAGTTCGAGCCCGCCCTGGTTGCCGAGTAGCCCCTCGAACACGAACGCGGCGACGCCGTGCGGCGCGAGACGCCGGGTCGCGCGTTCGACCTCGTGGGCGTACGCGGCCGCCGGGTCGGGGGCGTCGCGATGGAGCCCCCGGTAGAGGTCGGGCGACCCGACGACGGCGACGTGATCGGGCTGGTCGGCGTAGAAGCGCGGGTTGTCGAACCGGTTCGACGTGAACTCGGTAACCGAACCGGTCCACCCGTGATAGCCGCCCTCGATGGCGATCACCCCCCGATGCCCGGTGGCGTGGCGGGACAGCCGGACGGCCAGATCGACGGCTTCGCTTCCCGAGTTGACCAAGAACACCTTGTCGAGAGGCTCGGGCGTAGTCGCGACAAGGCGGTCGGCCAGCCGGGTGAGCGACGGGTACAGGAAGCGGCTGTTCGTGTTGAGCGTGGCGAGCTGGCGCGCCGCGGCGGCGGTGATCCGTGGGTGGCTGTGACCCACCACGGCCACGTTGTTGACCATGTCGAGGTAGGCCCGGCCGTCGCGGTCGTACAGATGGTGGCGCCAGCCCCGCACGATCTCGATCGGTCGGTTCGGGTAGTACGTCTTCTGGGCCCGAGCGACGTGGCGGCGGCGAGCCACCGCCGCAGCACCGGGATCGGCCGGTGCCGGCACCGTCCACGACGGTTCCGGCCACAGGGGTGGGCTGAGCGCTCGCCATGCTGCCGCGTGCCGAGGCGTGACCGCGCCCGCTGGGCGATCGACGCCAATGGCGACCTGAACGTGCACGTGTGCCGGCGTGCCGGCGGAACGGGGGAGGTCGGTGACCTGGCCGACCCGCTCGCCGAGCCCGACGGACTGCCCCACCGCGAGGTCGGCGTCGAGGTTCAGAAGCCGGATCACCACGTCGCCGAGATCGGGATGGTCGGGCCGTAGCCACACGGTCCGTTCGGCGACGGCCTCGACCCGCGCCGCCACCGGCGCGATGACCGGCGTGCCCGCCGCGACGAAGAGGTCGTGGCCGTGATGGACGGTGCGCGTCTCTGCCGAGGTGTCGGGCCGAGTGAAGGTGATCCGGGCTTCACCGTGACGGGCGACCACGACACGTCCCGGCCGGTGCAGGAGCGCGGTGAGAGCCTCGTCGTTCTCCCAATCTCCTGCGCCGAGATCCGGCGAAGCGGCGGTGAGGTCGACCGGGTCGTAGCCAGCGACGTGGTCCGCCGGGAACGGCAACCCGATCACCGTGGGGTCGCGACCGAGCGCGGCCAGCCGAGCCGCAACCCCGGCGGCGTCGGGATCGGCCGGGTGCCCGCACGCCATCCTCACCGCAGCGCGAGCCACCCGATCGGGCACGCCCGCGACCGCTTCGAGGATCGGGCGGTCGACGCCGAGTGCGTGGACCGGGTACGGGTTCCCGGGTGACACGACGACCTGTTGGGCGTCGGACACGGCGAGCAGGGCGGCTCGAGCGAGCACCGCGGGCCACACGGCCTCGACCTCGGCATCGTGGAGAGGGACGACCTCGTTGAAGCCGCGGGTCACCTCGACGACGGCGCGCAAGGGGTCGCCGGGCGAACGGGCGACGAGCGCGGTGGCCGTGACGGCGAGCTCGGCGACCCGCCAGGTGTGCACGACATCGCCGAAGTCGATGACGCCGCACGGCACCAACCGCCCGGCAGAGTCAGCGCGGCCGACGACGTTGAAATCGGTGAGGTCGCCGTGGATGACCTGCCGCGGTAGCGCAGCGGCCAGCGGGGCCAGCGCAGCCTCGGCGCGGGCCACCACCGACTCGGCGAGGCCACAGGGAAGCAGATCGCCGACCTGGCCACTCAGCGCGGCGACGACCTGACCGGCCCGGGCCGGGTCCCACTGCGTGACCCGGTCGGCCGCCGGAACGTCGAGCCCGGCGAGCGCGGTGACCATCCGGCCGGCGAGCCGGCCGAACTCGCCCAGGGCGCGATCGCTCAGCTCGCCCGGGTCGTTCATGGGCCGACCGTCGGCCCACGTGAGCACGAACACGTCGAAGCCCCGGACCGATTCGACGCGTCGATGCGTCGCCGATTCGACGCACACGGGGGTGGTGATCCCGTCGAACTCACCGCCGAGCGCCGCCAACACGTCGAGCTGCGCATCTATGGCAGGGCGCGCCATGCCGGCGCTGGCCACCTTCAGCACCAACCGCCGACCGTCGGTCACTCGCAGCAAGAAGTTCTGGTCCTGGTTGCTCTCGACTGCATCGACCTCGGCGTCGAGCCCCCAAATCTCACCCGCAACCCGGCGCGCCTCGTCGATGCTCAGGTCGGGGTTAAGGAGCGCGTGCCCCATGAACGGATTGTCGCTTTCCACCCCCCGACCGTACCGCCGCCTCGGCGGGTGGCCGCGATCGCACCCGGGGCGTGGGGACCGCGTCGGGTGCGGGCCGGTGGTCACCAGCGGGGGCGATGCACGAGGTCGAACAAGGCACTGACGGGTCGCGGTTCATGTTTCTACACTGGGTGCCATGCCGGTCACGATCGATCTCCCCGCCGAAGCCCAGGCGCGCCTCGAGAACGAAGCCGCCCGCCGCGGACTCACCGTCAACCAGCTCATCATGGAGCTCGCCGCCGCGCTGCCCGACCCGGCGCCGCGCCGCAAGCTCGGCTTTGTGAGCCTCGGCGCGTCAACCACCGGTCGTTCGGCCCGCGACGCCGATGAGATGCTCGCCGAAGGGTTCGGACGCAACTAACCACCTTGGGACCACCGACACTTCGGCGCGGTGAAGTCCACACACACCGCCGCGTTCGAGCTGATCCCCTAAGAACGCGCGCCACTAGATGAACGTTCGACGTCTGATCGTCTCGCTCGCCTGCTAGCGCAGTCGAGAAATGCAACTGTCACATTGGAGGGCTCGCCTATCGGCGCGCCCTCTAACCCGCCGACCGGTGCTGGACGAGTCAGCGAACCCGTCCGCGACACGCCGCACAAGCACACGCCGGCAGTCTCGGGCCGAGCGGCGCCGGGGGGCGGCGCCACACGCGGTTGCGGTCGGGCGGGTGGTCCGCGAGGGTTGGGGTGTGACCACCGCGCTGCCGGCCGATCAGCGGCCGTTCGATTTCACGCCGATCCACACCGAGGACCTGCCGGCGACGCCGACGCGCGACCGCAACATCGCGGGATCGGCGTGGATCGAGGCCCCGGACGAGTTGCTCGGGCTCGGCGCCGATCTACCCGGCCACCCCGACGCGGCGTACAAGCGCCGCATCGGTGCGTGGCTCCTCTGGCGGGCCGGGCCCGCGGTCGACGCCGACGCCTGGTACCTGGCCGTCGACTCGCACGACATCGCGCACACCCATCGATTCCGGCTGTTCCCCGACGGCACCGGCTTCGGGGAGGGGCCGAGCGGCCAGAGCCACAGCCGGTTCCGGGCCTGGAAGGAAGATCTCCTCGGCCGGGATCACCACTGACCTGTTCTGCTCAGAACGGGGAGCACATCACTCCACGGGCTCAGCCTCGCCGACGGGCACATCGAGAGCCTCGTCGGAGGACCCGAAGAACGAATCGAACGCGGCCGATACCGACTCGACGGCGTCGCTGGCGAACTCGCTGGCGTCCTCGACGAAGGCTTCGGCCTGGCGTTGTGCCTCGTCGGGGCTGAGCCGGGTGACCGTGTCGATCTCGTCGCGGAACTCACTCGTGGTCTGGGACTGACCGGGAGGAGCCAATGACTTGGCGCCGCCCCCGAACTCGTCGTTGAACGCCGCCAGCGCGGCCGGCTCGGTGTCGTCGATGAAGCCGTCGCCGTCGTCGTCCCTGTCGATCTCGTCGATGAGGAAGTCGCCGTCGTCGTCAGGGTCGACCTTGTTGAGCAGGAAATCTCCGTCGATGTCCTCGTCGTTGCGGTCCACCTTCCCGTCGCCGTCGAGATCACTCGTGGCCGCGCGGGCGCCCTCCTCGGCCCGAGCATGTACCGGCGTGCCCTCGACCGGCCTGTGTTCCACGCCGACCTGCTCGACCGCCACGCGGGCTTGGGCGTCGATCAGGAACGCCCGGTCCTCGGTGTTGTCGGTGAACCCGTCGCCGTCGCGATCGCTGTCGTCGTCGTCGAGGATGCGATCGTTGTCGTCGTCGGGGTCGACGTCGTTCGAGAGGAAGTCGCCGTCGATGTCGTCGTCGGTTCGGTCGAGCTGCCGGTCCTGGTCGAGGTCGCTCTTGGCGGCCCGGTCGCCGTCACCGGCCCCGGCATCGACGACGTTTCGCTTGGGTGCCACCACCGCGCTCTGAGCCACCCGGGCCGCCTCGAATGCGTCGCCGACTGCAGCCGCACCGGCGTCGAGCTCGTCGAGGAAGGCGCCGAGCAATCCCCGGTCCTCACCTGCGGTCGCGGGGTCGCCGCTAGCCCCTGGGTCCACGCCTGGGGTCCCCGCGTCGGAGGGGAAGGGGAATTGCCCCGTCCGCTCGGCCTCACGGATGGCGTCCTCGGAGTCGTCGAGGAGGCCGTCGCCCTCGTCGTCGCGGTCGACCGTGTCGTCGATGTCGTCGTTGTCGTCGTCGGGGTCGACCTCGTTCGCCACACCGTCGCCGTCGATGTCGTCGTCGTCGAAGTCGTCGATGCCGTGGTCGTCGAGGTCGTCCAGAAGAAACGACGGGTCGGTGTGCTGCACCTGCTTGTCAGACAGACTGAGGATCGGATCGAAATCGGACTGCAGCGCGGTCTTGGCGCCGGTCGAGTCGCCAAGATCGAGATCCGGGTCGATGTCGTCCGACGTGGGCGCGTTGACGTCACTCGTGAGGAAACCGTCGGCGCCGGCCACGGGCGCCACGAGCTCGGACTCCGTGCGATCCCGCACGCCATCGGCGTCGTCGTCGGGATCGGCTCCGTCGAGCAGGCCGTCCCCGTCGTCGTCGCGATCGATGCGGTTCACCACGCCGTCGCCATCGACGTCGTCGTCCTGGGCGTCGATGATCCCATCGAGGTCCAGATCCCGGCTCTGCTCGAAGGCCCCGTCGTCGGGACCGGCGTCGGTGAGCCCCGGTGACACGGCGTCCTCGAGGCTCCGCTGGATCTCGTCGACCGATGGAATGGCGTCGATTACCCCGCCCACCCCGGCGGCGATGTCGGTGAGCAGGCTCGGTGTCGGTTCCTCGACATCGTTCGTGGCGGCGCCTCTCCGGGTGGGCGCGGGTGATTGGGCCGGCGGGACCGGGTCGGGGTCGAGCGCCGCCGCAGCTTCCTCCTCGGGCGACGGTCCAGTGTCCGCGGTTGGCGGCGCCACGATCGGTTCGGGTTCGAGTGGGGGCTGCGCCGGGACCGCGGTCGTCTCCTCACCCAGGCCACTCGGAACGGTCGGTCCAGTCGTCTCCGGTGTCGACGCTTCAGTGGCCACGTCGATCACGGGAGGCGGCGGAGCGGCGGGCCCGTCGCCGCCACCTCGGATGGCGCCGGCGACTTCGGCCAGGAAGCCCTCGTCCTGCCCGTCGCCGTCATCGACGAGCTCCTCGAGAAAGTCACGAACGATGCGGCGGCGAGCCATGGCGCCTCCCGAGCGAGAGTCAGAGACCGAGCCGATCGCGGGTGCGATCGTCCTCGGCTGCTACGCACGAATCGGGCCATCGGTTCAATCCAGGCGATGCCGGGCCACGGAGCGGCTCAGCGTTTACGGGGGCGCGCGGTGGCGGGGTCGGTCGGCCACTCGTGCTTGGGGTACCGGCCGGCCATCTCCTTGCGGACCTCGGCCCACGAGCCGGCCCAGAATCCGGACAGGTCCGACGTGACCTGAATAGGTCGGCCGGCGGGCGACAGCAGATGCAACACCACCGGAACCCGGCCGTCGAGCACGGCTGGTGTGGTGGCGGTGCCGTACAGCTCCTGCACCCGGACCGACACGGCCGGTTGGTCACCCGAGTAGTCGATCGTCAGCTTGCGACCGCCAGACAGGGTCACCGAGGCGGGCGTCAGCCGATCGAGGCGCATCTGCTGGTCGAAGTCGAGAAGAGTCGACAGCATCATCGAGACGTCGAGCCGCTCGACGTCGGATCGATCCCGGACCCGGTCTAGGAACGGCACGACCCACTCCTCGAGCCGGCCCATCAGTGCGGCGTCGCTCATGTCGGGCCAGTCCTCCCCGAGGTGGCGGCGACACAAGGCCACCCGCCCCTGAAGGCGCCGGGCCCGATCGGTCCAGCCCAGCAACGCGAGCTTCGAGGTCCGGACCCGGTCCAGGATGAGGCGTGCCGTTTCGGGTCCACGCGGCGGGCGTTCGGTCGTCACGCTCAGCCGGAGCCCGTCGAGCCGGCGTTCGGTGCGGGCGATGAGCTCGTCTCGGGACTTGTCCCAAGCCACCGACGTGACGACCTGGATCTGGTCTCCGAGCACGGCCAGCACGTCAGCGTCGTCGAGGGCGGCGGCGAGGCGGACACGCGCATCGCGGCGGTCGCCGTCGAGGTCCGCGGCGACGATCCACGGCTCGCGGGCCAGGGGATCGGTCTGCGGTACCCATGCGCCCGCTCCGGTGCGGAGGCGGAACCGGCCCCGTCCGCCGTCGCGAGCCTGGGCGACCCGATCCGGGTAGGCGTAGGCGAGGACGCGTCCCGCCGCAGTGATGTCGATGGCGCCGGAGACCACGTCGGCGCGGCGGGCCAGGTCGCGGGCCTGGTCGCGGACGCGCCGGATCGCCCGGCCGTCGGCCGCGGGGTGCCGCCGATCGGGATCGCTGAGCAGCATGACCCGTTCGGTGACGTCGGCGGGCAGATCGTCGGGCCGGCCGCGCAACACGTCGCGCTCGTCGAGCGCGGTGGCGAGCAAGCACGCCAGCCAGCCGTGCCCCTCGGCCTGGGCGCCGAGCACCATGCGAGCCAGACGAGGATTAAGGGGAAGCGTCGCCATGCGTCGACCGGCGTCGGTCGGGCGGCCGTCGACCCCGATCGCGGCCAGCATCTCGAGGACCTCTCGTGCTTCGGCGACCGCGCCGCGGGGCGGCTGGTCGAGCAACGCCAGGTCGGCCGGGTCGCGCACGCCCCAGACGGCGAGCTCCAGGACCAGACCGGCGAGGTCGACCTGGGTGATCTCGGGCTCGGCGAAGGGCCGGCGCGCACTGTGCTCGATCTTGGACCACAGCCGGTAGGCCACACCCGGCTCCAGGCGCCCCGCCCGCCCGGCGCGCTGATCGGCCGACGAGCGCGATGCCGACACCATCACGAGCCTGGTTAGCCCCGATCGTGGATCGAAACGCGGGACCTTGGCCAGACCCGAGTCGATCACGACCTTGACCCCCTCGACGGTCAAGCTGGTCTCGGCGATGTCGGTGGACAGCACGACCTTGCGACGACCGGGCACCGACGGCGCGATGGCCCGGTCCTGCTCGTCGATCGGCAGCGCCCCGAAGAGCGCCAACACGTCGACCCCCGGTCCGACCACCGGCCGCAGCAGATCCGCGGCACGAGAGATCTCGCCCGCCCCGGGCAGGAAGACGAGCAGGTCGCCCTCGTCGTCGCGGAGCGACCGCTCGACCGCGTCCGCCACGGCCGCGTCGAGCCGATCCTTGGGCCGGCGCGGCCGCCAGCGCACGTCGATCGGGTGGGTCCGCCCGGGGCACGTCACGACGGTCGCCGGGGCTCCCGGCTCGCCGACAAGGGTCGCGATCCGGTCGCCGTCGATGGTCGCGGACATGACGAGGAGCCGCAGATCGGGTCGCAGCGACCGTCGCACGTCGAGGGCGAGAGCCAGGCCCAAGTCACCGTGGAGGTTGCGCTCGTGGAACTCGTCGAAGATCACCAGTCCGACTCCGGACAACTCGGGATCGCCCTGGATCCTCCGCGTCAAGACGCCCTCGGTCACGACTTCGATACGGGTTCGGGGGCCGCTGCGGCGCTCGTCGCGGGTGCGGTAGCCGATCAACCCGCCGACCTCGTCGCCCACCAGGTCGGCCATCCGGCGCGCCGCGGCCCGGGTGGCGAGGCGGCGGGGCTCGAGCATCACGATGCGCCGTCCGTCGAGCCACGGTAGGTCGAGCAGCCGCAGCGGCACGATGGTGGTCTTGCCGGCGCCCGGCTCGGCCACGAGCACCGCGGACCCGCGGTCGGCCAGGGCTGCCGCCAGCTCCGGGACGGCGCTCTCGATCGGGAGGCCTGATGTCATCCGGCCATCGCGGCGAGGACGCTGTCGAGCTCAC
Source organism: uncultured Acidimicrobiales bacterium (assembly GCA_964390555.1). Classification (GTDB taxonomy): domain Bacteria; phylum Actinomycetota; class Acidimicrobiia; order Acidimicrobiales; family SHLQ01; genus CAVTWS01. The sequence continues at coordinate 13,734 of CAYMJU010000073.1, forward strand.
CCGCGGCGAGCGGGCGCGCCGCATGAGCCTCGAGGACGAGGTTGACGTGGTACTCAGGCCAGGGAGCCAGGGCCCGGGCGAGCCGCTGGCGGTGCTCGACCGTGGGCAGCGCCAGGAGGATCGACCCGTCGGCGGTGCGCATCCAGTCGCGGGCGCTCCGGCACAAGCTCTCGGGAACCGATCGGGCCAGCCGGCTGAGCAGCGCGCCACGCAGCCGGGTGTCGCTGCACCACTCGAGCACCAAGTCGACGGCGTCGCCGTCGGACTCGCCGACCACCTCGGCGAGCAACAGCAGGGCGTCGGCCCCGTCGGCGCGCACCCCATCCCACTCACGGACGATCGCCTCGGCCAGCTCGCGGGCGGTCACGGCGTGACGAAGGATGTTCAACACGGCGACGGCACCGGTGCGGATCGGCTCCTCGGTATCGCCGATCAGGACCAGGGCCTGGCGGGCGATGTGCCGCAACGTCGCTTCGTCGGCCAGCAGCACGGCGTCGCGGATCTCGTCGAAGGGGTCGAGACCTCGATCGCCGCGAGCCAGGGCGTGGCGCAAGTCGTAACCCGGGGCCGTCGGCGTCACTGGGGGCTCAGATCGAGGTCGGCCAGCAAGCCGTCGATCACCGCTTCCTGGCGGGCCGGCGGCCAAGCCGAGGGGTCCTCGCCGACCTGCATCGAGACACCGTGGACGACCGTGTCGAGCAACTCGACGAGTCGGGCCCGACGCTTCGATGCGCTGGTCACCGCGGCGACGGCATCGGTGAGGCTGCGCAGCCACGCCCGGTCGAAGGTGGCGAGGGTCGGACGAGCGCGTTCCTGGGCGCGGGTGTCGCCGTGCAGGCTCAGTCGTGCCCGGACCTCGAGCAGCCCGTCGTCGTCGATCGGTAGGCCCCACACGAGCAGCGCTCGCAAGCGACGGCGGGGGTCGGTGTTGGCGGCCTGGATCTCGAGGATCTCGTGTTCCCACCGCTGTTCCAACACGCCGAGAACCCGTTCGATCAGCGCATCTCGTGAAGGGAAATAGTGGGTCACGAGGGTCGTCGATCCGCCCAACACCTGCGCGACCGCCCTGATGCTGAGGCCGGCGAGGCCGTGAGCGGCGATGACCGCCAGCGCGGCCCGGGCGATCTCGAGGCGGCGCTCGTCGTGGTCGACCTGGCGGGGCACTGAGCGAACCGTACCGCCCGGATTCTCACCGGCGGCGCATCGTCCGGCCCGTCGACTTTGCTGCAACAGTTGTTACACTACACTTTCAGATGCAACGCCTGTTGTGTATAAGCGCCATCGGGCAGGCCGCGCGGACCGAGATCGACATGAGACCCGCCCTCCGAGATGCCCGACCCGCCCCCTACTGGCTCGATCGACCGGGGGCGCCTGAGTCGGCCCCCCAGCTCCAAGGGACGACCGTCTGCGACCTCGCCGTGGTCGGCGGGGGTTACAGCGGGCTCTGGACCGCGCTGATCGCCAAGGAACGCGACCCGTCACTCGATGTCGTCATCGTCGAAGCCGGGCAGGTCGCAGGCGCGGCATCGGGACGCAACGGGGGGTTCTGCGAATCCAGCCTGACCCATGGGCTGGCCAACGGCGCGAAGCGCTGGCCCGACGAGATCGCCGTCCTCGAACGGCTCGGTCGGGACAACCTCGACTCGATCGAGAAGGCCGTGCTCGCCCACGGAATCGACTGCGACTTCGAACGGGTCGACTCGCTCAGCGTCGCCACCCGACCATGGGAGCTGGCCGGTCTCGACGACGAGGCCGGCATGTATCGGTCACACGGCTACGACGTCGACGTCCTCGACGCCGCCGGACTGCGCGGCCGGGTCGACTCGCCCACCTATCTCGGCGGGGTGTCGGTGTCGGGATCATCGGCCCTCGTCGATCCCGCCCACCTGGCGTGGGGCCTGCGGCGCGCCGCCGAGCGACTCGGTGTCCGCATCTACGAGAACACCCCGGCGCTCGGCCTCGAATCGGGCCGCTCCGGTCGGGTCACGGTTATAGCCAGCACCGGTCGCGCCGCCGCGCCCAAGGTCGTGCTCGCAACCAACGCCTTCCCGCCCCTGCTGCGGCGCCTGCGCCCCTTCATCGTGCCCGTCTACGACTATGCGCTGATGACCGAGCCCCTGTCGGGCGCCCAGCTCGAAGCCATCGGCTGGGCCGACCGCGAGGGCATCAGCGATCGCGGCAACCTCTTCCACTACTACCGGCGCACCGCCGACAACCGGATCCTGTTCGGCGGATACGACGCCGTCTACCACCGCGGTAGCCGCATCGCTCCCGACCTCGACCAGCGCCCGGCGACCTTTGACGCCTTGGCGGACCACTTCGCCACGACGTTCCCCCAGCTCGACGGGCTGCGGTTCACCCATCAGTGGGGCGGCGTGATCGATACGTGCACCAGGTTCTCGGCGTTCTTCGGCACGGCTCTGCACAACCGTGTCGCCTATGCGCTCGGGTTCACCGGCCTGGGCGTCGGCGCCACCCGATTCGGGGCCGAGGTGATGCTCGACAAGCTCGGCGGGATTGACAACGAACGGACGCAACTGCGGTTCACGTCGAGCACCCCGGTGCCGTTCCCGCCCGAGCCGATCCGCGCTGCGGCCATCGCGGCCACCACACGGTCGTTGTCGAGGGCCGACCGCACCGGCCGCCGCAACCTGTGGCTGCGGACCCTGGACCGGATGGGCCTCGGCTTCGACAGTTGAAGCCGTCGAACGACGACAGGGATAGGGTCGGCTTCGTGACCTCACGCGGGCGATCCCTGTGGGCCGACACGGTCGACCGCCCGGTGGCCAGCCGGCCATCTCTCCCGGGCGGGCGCCACGCCGACGTGGCGATCGTCGGCGCTGGCTACACCGGGCTCTGGACGGCCTATCACCTGGCCGAGTCCGACGCGACGCTCCGGATCGTCGTCGTCGACCGAGCCGACGTCGGGTTCGGCGCGTCCGGACGCAACGGTGGCTGGTGCGTCGGCGAACTCGCCGGCCTGCCCCGAGCCGGACGTCACGGAGTGACCGCCGACGGCCGGCGCCGCCTGGCGCGCGCCGCCGCCGACGAGGTCGCCCGGATCGGGCAGATCATCGAGCGCGAGGCCATCGGGTGCGACTGGGCTCACGGGGGTTCGGTGCGGCTCGCCCGCAACCCGGCACAGCTCGCCCGGCTCGAGGCCGAGCACGACGAGCTGAACCGCATGGGCCTCGGCGACCAGGTGGAGCGCCTCGGCGCGCGCGAGGCCCGACAGCGCGTCGGTGCCACCGACGTGCTCGCCGGCCTGCTGTTCGCGCCGACCGCGGCGCTTCATCCCCTGAAGCTCGCGCTCGGCTTGGCCGACGCCGTCGAGCGGCGCGGCGTGACCATCCATGGCGGCACCACGGCCTTGCTCATCGGTCCCGGTCGGGTGGACACCGATCACGGCCGGATCACCGCGCCGATCGTGATCCGGGCCACCGAGGGCTACACGCCAAGCTTGGCCGGCCACCGTCGAACCGTCGCGCCGCTGTCGTCGTCGATGATCGCCACGGCCCCTCTGGGAGCGGACGTGTGGGACCAGATCGGCCTGGCGAGGCGTGAGACGTTCGCCGACAACCGCCACCTCGTCATCTACGGGCAGCGCACCGCCGACGGCCGGATCGCTTTCGGCTCGCGCGGCGCGCCCTACCGCTACAAGTCGGCGATCCACCCCGCCGACGAAGCGAGGACCGAGCTCGGCGACTTCATCCGCGACCGGTTGATCGGGTTGTTCCCACAGCTCACCGACGTCGAGATCACCCATCAGTGGGCCGGGGTGCTCGGGGTCCCACGCGACTGGGTCCCGTCGGTCGGACTGGACCGGCGACTCGGCATGGGATGGGCCGGCGGATACGTCGGCGAGGGGGTGGCAGCCGCGGCGCTGGCCGGACGCACCCTGGCGGCGCTGGTCACCGGCGAGTCATCCGATCTCACCGACCTGCCGTGGGTCGACCACCGCTCACGGCGCTGGGAGCCCGAACCGCTGCGGTGGCTGGGTATCAACGGCGCGCTCGGGTCCATGCGGGCCGCCGACCGCACCGAGCAACGCACGGGCCGGCCTTCACGCCGGGCCGATCTGATGTGGCGATTCCTCGCCCGTTGACCACCTTGGGTCCGATTCACTGCCATACTGCACACGCTGTGCAGGGCGGCCGCTGCCCTGGCGCGCCGTTCCCGTTCGCGAACCTTAGAAACCCGCGCCAACAGGTGAACGCTCGACTTCGGATCGGTGTCGCTCGCCTGCTGGCTCGCCCTCTTGCGCACGACTCACCGAGGAACCAACGATGGCGGCACGAGCCCCGACGACGACCGAACGGCTGCTCGCCGACGGCAACGTCATCGTCGAGTTGGGGGCGTCGCTGCCACTGGTGGCCGTGCAGAGCTTCAGCGCCGGCGACGTTTCCGAACTCGGCCTTAGGTGGCTCCACCGTACGATCGCCCGGCTCGACGCCGCAGACCGAGACACGATCCAGCGCCACCTCCTGGTGCCCGAGAGGATCGTCGCCTCACCCCGAGGCCGCCCAAGGGCGTGGAGCCTCGGCGGTCCACCCTCGGGACCCTACGCCCTGCTGTCGAACCGGCGGACGGGGCGCGGCGATTCCATTCGTTCGGGCCTCGCCCTCGCCGATCAGCTGTCCGCCCTGTACGACGCCCTCGAACGGGCCCACATCTCCAACGTCGACATCAACGCCGACCGATGCCTGATCGTCGATGGTCCGGGACCTGGCGTGATCGTTGCCGCTCTCGGCGCGGCCACGGTGGTCGATGGCATACCGCTCCTGCTCGACGCCCCGCCCGCGGCGACCGCCGACCGCTTCGGACTGGCTCGGCTCATCGACCACCTGATCCCCAGCGGCGTACGCGACCACCCGACGCTCCGGGATCTGCGGGCGCTGGAGCGCTGTTGGCGCGACCATCACCTGGCGCTCCCACCTGCGCTATGGCGCACGGCGATCGACGGCGCCATGAACCAGCTGCGAGTCGACCGAGACGCCGGACTCACCATCGACCTGCGCAACGAGCCGGCGACCCTCGACCTCGATGTGCCGATACCTCGCGTCACTCCGTACGACACGGTCGCAGCGACGCGGCCGGCTCCGCCGCACCACCCGGAGCGCGAGCCAGAAGCCTCGTCGGCGCGGCCACCGAGGGCCGACCCGTCAACCGAACCTGAACCAATCGCCGGCCTCGTCGGGTTGACGCCGTCGGACCTCACCAGCCACCGTACGGCCGAGTTCGTCACCCTCATGATCCTCGCCGCTACGGTCCTCGTGCTCGCCGGGTGGACGCTTGCCCGCATCTGAGGGCGTGACCGAACCCGACGCCGTATCGTCGCGACCGCGAGGCGCCGGAGCCACCCGACGCTGGAAGGAACGAGTCGACGCGACCCAGCGCCGTCACCCCGCTGCGGCGTTCACCGTCGCAGTCGTTCGCCGTTATCGCGACGATCGCGGCGGGCGTCTGGCCGCTCTCATCGGCTACTACACGTTCTTCTCGATCTTCCCGCTGCTGCTCGCGCTGGTGACGATCCTCGGCTTCGTGCTCGAGGACGACCCCGCGCTCCGTCAGGACGTGATCGACTCCGCGCTCGGGCAGTTCCCGGTCATCGGTGACACGCTGCGCGACACCGACGGTCTCGAAGGGAGCGTGGCCGGGCTCCTGGTCGGGCTGATCGGTGCGCTGTGGGCCGGCCTGGCCGCCCTCATCGCCGCGGCCCATGCCCTCGACGAAGTGTGGGCGGTGCCGGTGGATTCGCGACCGCGGTTCGTCGAGTCCCGCATACGAGCACTGCTCGCATTGGGCGGCCTGACGCTCGGGCTGGTCGCGACCATCGTCACCAGCGCGGTCGCGGCGCTGATGTCGAGCTCGGGCCTCGGTCGCGCCGGTCTGTGGGCCGGGGGTCTGGCGATCACGGTGTCGCTCGTCGCGGTGGCCTACCGGGCTCTCACCGGCCGACGCCTGACCATCCGCCAGCACCTGCCCGGCGCGGTGGCCGCCGGTACGGCTTTGTTCGTGCTCCAGCTAGTGGGGGCGATCCTGCTCGACCGAGTGGTCACCGGGGCATCGACGGCGTACGGAACCTTCGGACTCGTGATCGGGATGCTCACCTGGTTCAGCCTCATCGCCAAGATCTTCGTCGCCGGCGCCGAGGTGAACGTGGTGATCGAGCACCGGTTGTGGCCCCGAAGCCTCACTCGAGCGACGAGGACCGAAGGCGACCTCAGGGCTGCCGAGCTGACGAGGTTGTCCCGGACCCCGACCGACCGACGTTGACGGCGGGCACTCGGTGGGCCCACGGTCGGGCCTGCTCCAGCTGGGCTCCGACGGTCAGGAGGGAGGCGTCCGCTCCCCATCGGCCGACGAGCTGGACACCGACCGGCAACCCGTCCACCTCGCCGCCGGGCACCGACAGCGCCGGTTGGCCCGAGATGTTGAACGGGATGGCGAAGGCCACGATCGGCGCTGAGCGCACGAGCGGGGCGAGCGGATCGTCACCGGTCGACCGGAATTGCCCGAGAGGCCAGGGCCGTTCGGGACACGTCGGAGTCAACAGCACGTCGTACGGACCGTCCCACCAGCGCCGCGCATCTCTCCCGAGCATGTGGAGGGTCTCGACGGCGTCGAGAAAAGTCACCCCGTCGATCGCCGCGGCGCTCTCGTACATCGCCCAGGTGTGCGGCTCCACTCCATCGACGGTCACGTGCCGGCCGCTCCGGCGGGCCAAGTCGACGAGAGTCGCCCGAGTCCACACGGCGAATGCCGTCATGAACGCGCCCAGGCGGCGCTCGCCCGCCGCCGGATCCGCGATGGTGGCGATGTCGACCTCGTCGACGCCGTGCCCGAGCTCGGCCAGCGCCGTGGCGACATCGAGCGTCACCGCGGCAACGGCGGGATCGACCGGGGAGCCGTCGGGCGCAGCGACGGCGACACCGATCCGTAGGCGGCCGGGCTCGCCGAGCCGGTCGACGAAACTCCGAGCGTCGTGCCCGAAAATCGGCGCCGCGAGCCGATCGGTGGCCGCGACCACGTCGAGAACGAGTGCGGTGTCGCGAACGGTTCGGGTCACGGCGAGCCGACCGACGAGCCCGCCCCACGGGTCGACGTCGGGGTGGTTGGGAACCAGACCCCGGCTGGGTTTGAGCCCGACCAGCCCGCACACCGACGCGGGCAGCCGAATCGAGCCCCCACCGTCGCCCGCGTGACCGATCGAGACCGCGCCAGCAGCGACGAGGGCCGCCGATCCTCCCGACGAGCCCGCCGGTGAGCGATCCAGGTCCCACGGGTTGCGGGTAGGCCCGGTGCTCGCCGGCTCGGTCGACGGGACCAGGCCCAACTCGGGCGTGTTGGTCTTCGCCACGATCACCGCGCCGGCATCGACCAGGCGCTGGAACAACATCGAGCTCTCGGTCGGGACATACCCGCCGTCGGCGAGGAAACCCACCCCGGCGCCGTACGGCTCGCCGGCCAGCATGCCGTCGAGGTCCTTCACCACGATCGGGACCCCGGCGAGGGGGCGGTCGTCGCCGGGGCGGATCGACGCCGCCTCCAGCCGGGCCCGCTCGTAGCGCTCGAAGACCACGGCGTTCAGGCGACCGTCGACCGCCTCGATACCAGCGATGGCAGCGTCGGCCAGCTCGACGGCCGTGACGTCACCGCGGCGGACGAGTCGGGCCTGCTCCCATGCCGACAACGATGCGGACTCAGCAGGGTTCACCGCAACGACACTAGATCACCCCTCGGGCTCACCCAATCGCCGCCCCGGCCGCTGGGCTCGCCCGAGGCCGGGACACATCAGTGGACAGTCAGACGGTCAATAGCCGGGGTGGGGGGGTGATAGTACGGTCGGGATATGCGCGCCAGTTCCCTTCTAGCGCGACCCGGGATCGCCAACGGTCGCTGGTCCTGGCCATGCCGTCGAGGAAGGTCGTTCCCCGGAGCGATCTGCCGGGCCCGACGCCGAAGCTAGCGGCGCAGTACGCGAAGGCCGGACCGCGCACGCTGAGCCGGGACCTGAACCGGCTGCGCGACGTCGGCTTGATCGTGAAGGGCCGGCGAGGCTGGCGGTCCAACGATGTCGTCATCAGCGCCTTCTTGCCTCCGATGGCCGACACCGAACAGTCGACGTGATTGAGCGTGATGGCGCGAACACCGGTTCGCCGGGGGTCGCGAGCGGTGGCTGTACCCTCGTCGCGATGAGCGAAGCGCAGCGAGCGAGTGCAGCCGTGGGAGCGCAGCTCCCCGGATGCCGATGGGGTCTGGGGGCGCGCAGCCCCCAGCGACAACGATGAGCGAAGGCGCCGCCGCGGTGTCAGTCACGGGTATCGACAAGTCCTTCGCCGGCCACCCGGTGCTCTCGGGCATCGACCTCGACGCCGAGCCGGGATCGATCACCGCGCTGCTCGGTCCGAGCGGCTGCGGCAAGACCACGCTGCTGCGCGTCGTCGCCGGGCTCGAGCGACCCGACGCCGGCTCGGTGTCCATCGGTGGACAGACGATGGTGGGACCCGGCCAATGGGTGTCGCCCGAGAGCCGGCAGGTCGGGATGGTGTTCCAGGACTGGGCGCTGTTCCCGCACCTGAGCGTGAAGGCCAACGTCGCCTTCGGGCTACCCAAGCGCGACCGCAAGGGCCCGCGTGTGGCTGCCGTGCTCGACATGGTCGGATTGGGCCCGCAGGCCGACCGCCTGCCCGGGACGCTGTCGGGCGGCCAGCAACAACGCGTCGCCTTGGCGCGCGCGTTGGCACCCGAGCCCCGGGTCCTGCTTCTCGACGAGCCGTTCTCGAACCTCGACACCACCCTGCGCCAACAGGTTCGCCGCGACGTGCGAGCGCTGCTTCGCGAGATATCGATCACCGCGGTGTTCGTGACCCACGACCAGGACGAGGCCTTCTATCTGGGCGAGCAAGTGGTCGTGTTGAACGGCGGCCACGTCGTGCAACACGGCCCGGCTTCGGACCTCTACGAACGACCGGTGTCGCCCTGGCTGGCCGGATTCGTAGGCGAGGCGAACCTGGTTCCGGGCACCGGTCGGGGCCCGGTCGCCGACACCATCCTCGGCGTCGTAGAGCTCGCCGAACCGACGACCGGGCCGGTCACCGTGCTGTTGCGCCCCGAGCACATCGGGCTGCGGCCTGCGGTGGGCGAGACTCTCGACGGCGGTTCGGCCGGGCATGGCGTGGTGGTCGAGATCGAGTACCACGGCCACGACTGCACATACGTGGTCGCGGTGAGCGACACGACGGTTCGCGCCCGATCCGACGAAGCCGGCCAGTTCGCCGCCGGCGATCGGGTCGCGGTCACGGCTACCGCCCCCGCCGCTAGATCGTGGCATGCCGAGCAATGTTAGGCCGCCTTTACACATAGCGCCAAGCATGGCTACCATCAAGTCGATGACCCAGATACGATCACTTGACGGCCGGCGCCGGCCCGCCAGCTTCCTCGCCCGCCTCATCGTTCTCCTCATCGTCCTCGTCACCCTCCTCGCCCTCGCCGGGTGTGGTGACGACGACTCGAGTGCCGGCGGGTCGATCACCGTCTACTCCGGCCGCAGCGAAGAGCTCATCCAGCCGATCTTCGACGCCTTCGAAACCGCCACCGGCATCGGTGTCGACGTGAAGTACGACAGCTCGGCCGTCCTTGCCTTGCTCATCGAAGCCGAAGGTGATCAGTCACCCGCCGACGTGTTCATCTCGCAGAGCCCCGGGGCGGTGAGCTACCTCGGCGGCCTCGATCGCCTGAGCGCCCTACCCGACGACTTGCTCGAGCAGGTCGACCCTGCGTACCGGGCCAGTGACGGAACGTGGCTTGGTGTGACCGGCCGCGTCCGTACGCTCGTCTACAACACCGACCTCGTTGACCCCGCCGACCTGCCCGAGTCGGTGCTCGACCTCGCCGACCCCGCCTACGCGGGCCAGGTCGGCGTGGCGCCCACCAACGGTTCCTTCCAGGACTTCGTTACCGCCATACGGATCGCGCTGGGCGACGACGCCGCCCAGGAATGGCTCGACGGCATGGCCGCCAACGACTCGCCCACCTTCGAAGGCAACTCCGCCATCGTCGATGCCGTGGCCCGCGGCGAGATACCGATGGGCCTCGTCAACCACTACTACGTCCTCGAGTTCCTCGCCGAAGATCCCGGTCTGCCGTTGGCCAACCATTTCTTCCCGAGCACCGACCTGGGGTCGCTGCTCATCACGACCGGCACGGCCGTGCTCGACACCAGCGACGGCGTCGAATCGTCGCTGGCCCTGCTCGAGTACTTCTTGTCTCCAGAGGCTCAGAACCAGTTCAGCGCCGGCGAGGGCGAATACCCGCTCGTCGCCGGCGTCGCCATCCCCGAGACGCTGCCCCCACTCAACGGTCTCGCCTACGAGATCGACCTCGATCGGCTCGGCGGCGGTCTGGAACGAACGACTGACATGATCGCCGCAAGTGGCATCGACGACTGACGTCGCCGCCCGCCGAGCGCGGCCGCCCGCCGCGCTCGTCGCCGTCGGTGTCGTCACCGCCCTGGTGTTCGTCGCGCCGCTCGCATGGCTGGTCGAGCAGAACCGAGCCCTGGGGTCAGATGTGTTCGGCGTGGCCACCGACGAGCGCACGATCCGGTCGCTCCTGCGCACCCTCAAGCTGGCCGCGGCCGTATCGGTTTCGGCGGCGGTCATCGGCACCGGGCTCGCCTGGCTGCTCGTGCGGACCGATCTGCCCGGTCGGCGGCTGTTTCGCGTGCTCGCGCCGCTGCCGCTGATATTCCCGTCCTACGTCGCGGCCACGGCGCTCATCGGCGGGATCGGACCCGGCGGCCTGCTCGAGGAGTTGCTCGGGCCGCTCGGCGTCGACCGGTTCCCGACCGTGCGGGGATTTCGGGGCGCGTTCGTCGCCTTGACCCTGTTCACCTACCCCTACGTCTACCTACCCGTCGCGGCGCGGCTCGCCGGCCTGCCTCCGTCGCTCGAGGAGTCGGCCCGCCTTCTCGGCGCGTCGCCGACCGCGACATTTCGGCGCGTGGTGCTGCCCCAGCTGTCCAGCTCGATCGCCGCCGGCACCCTGCTCGTCGCGCTCTATGCCACGAGCGAGTTCGGCGCCACCAAAGCGCTGCGCTACGACACGCTCACGGTACGCATCTACGAGAACCAGCTCTACGACCGGCCCCAGGCCATGGCCGCCGGGTTGATCCTGGCGGCCGTGGCGCTGACCATCGTCGTGATCGAGCGGATGACGACGCGCCGCCAACCGGTCGTGTCCAGCCTGGCCGATCGGCCGCCGATGATCGTGCCCCTCGGCCGGTGGCGCCTTCCGGCGCTCGCCGCGGCCGGCGCGGTCATCGCCAACGCGTTGTTGGCGCCCGGCACCGTCCTGCTCTACTGGACGATCCGCGGCTGGTCGAACGGGCGCAACACCTTCGCCACCGATCCCGGCGAGCTGGCCGTACCCGCCTGGCACACCGCGAGCCTCGGGCTGGTGACCGCGGTCGTCGCGGTCGTGGTCATGCTCCCGCTCGCCTTCCTGGTCGGCCGTTACCGCTCGCGGGTCGGCGGGGTGGCGTCGACGCTCGTAGTGACCGGGTTCGCGCTACCGGGGCTCGTGATCGCCCTGGCGCTCGTGTACTGGATCCTCGACACCGACGTGGTCGCGGGGTGGTACCAGACGCTGCCGGTGGTGGTCACGGCGTACGTCCTGCATTTCGGTGCCCAAGCCGCTCGCACGACCCAAGTCGCGGTGGCCACCGTGCCCGCGAAGATCGACGAGGCGGCCCGGCTCCTCGGCGCCGGGCCCGTGCGGCGGGTCGCGCGGATCGATCTGCCGCTGATGGCGCCCACCTTGCTCGCCGGTATGGGCTTGGTTTTGCTGTCCACCATGAAGGAACTGCCGGCGACGCTGATGCTCGCCCCGCCCGGCTATCAGACGCTCGCCACCAAGGTCTGGTCGTCGATCGATGCCGGTCGGCTCGGCCAGGCGTCGTTCGCCTCGCTGGTGCTGATCGCCCTGTCCGGAGTGCTCACGTGGCTGCTCGTCGTACGCCGAGGCCTGGTCGACACGTAACTGTGGAGGCTGTCACCGATGGTTGGCGGCCGAATCCACGCGGCTGACCCACGAGAGCTCGACGGGGGCGTACAGGTGCGGGTACAGCTCGGCCTCGCCGAGCGAGCCTGGCTCCATCACCACAGCGGGGCCGGCCGCGGTGTCGTCGATCGTCAGCACGACCACGTCGTCACGGCCCTGGTACCACGTGGCGAGCGTCGCGCGGATCTGGGCCGCCGTCGAGCAGTGGACGAACCCGTCGGCCACGAAGCTCGACGGAACATAGGGTTCGCCGGCGTCGAGCGCCCGCTGCCAGAGCTCGTGTTCGGCGATGTGCAACACCACGCCGCGACGGTACCTCAGCTTCGTGGGCTCACACGCGGCCCGCCGCGCTACTCACACGCGGCCCGCCGCGGTGGCCGCGACCTCGGCGGCCTGAAGCTGGGCGTCGACGAGGTCGAGCCCGGCCTCCCAGAATCCCGGGTCGTCGAGGTCACATCCCACCATCTTGGCCAAGACCTCGGGCGGGCGCGAACCGCCCGCAGCGAGCAGGTCGAGGTACTTGGGCACGAACGCCGGACCCTCCTCGCGGTAGCGGGCGTACACCGACAGGGCCAGCAGTTGCCCGTACGCGTAGGCGTAGACGTAGCCCGGCGTGTTCACGAAGTGCGGGATGTACGACCACCACAGGTGGTAGTCGTCGGTCACGTCGACCGCGTCGCCGAACAGGTCCGCCTGCGACGCGGCCCACAGCTCGCCGATCCGGCTGCTCGGCAGCTCACCCGCGGAGCGGCGTTCCGAATGAACGGCGTGCTCGAAGCGGTTCATGGCGACCTGCCGGAACACGGTGGCGATCGACCCCTCGAGCGACTGGGCCAGCAGGGCCAGCCGATCGTCGGGGTCGCCGGTGCCCGCCAGCAGACGTTCGAAGGTCACGGTCTCGCCGAACACCGAGGCCGTCTCGGCGAGGGTCAACGGGGTGCCCTGATGGAACACACCCTGGGACCGGGCGATGAAGGCGTGAAGTCCATGGCCGAGCTCGTGAGCCAGGGTCAACACGTCGCGGGGCTGGCCGGTCCAGTTGAGGAGCAGGTACGGGTGATGACTCGGCACCGTGTAGGCGCAGAAGGCGCCGAGCCGTTTGCCGGGCCGGACCGGCGCGTCGATCCATCGCTCGTCGAAGAACATCGCCGCGTCGCGGGCGAGGTCGGGAGAGAACGAGGCGTAGGCATCGAGCACCAGTTCGGTCGCTTCGGCCCAACCGATCGATCGCGTGTCGGCGGCGAGCGACGCCCCGCGGTCGTAGTCCGCGAGCCGGTCGACGCCGAGCACCCGGGCTTTCAGCCGGTACCAACGACGGGCGATCTCATAGCGACCGACCACGGCGTCGATCAGGGCCTGCACCGACGCGTCGCTCGCCTCGTTCGCGAGATTGCGCGCCGAGATCCACGAGCCGTAGCGCCGCAAGCGGTCGTCGATCGATTTGTCGGCGAGCAGGGTGTTGAACACGAACGTCCGGGTTCGAAGGCCGGGTTCGAGGCCCCGGGTCACCGCGGCCGCGGCGGCCTGACGCACAGACCGGTCGGGGTGCTCGAGCCGGCTCAAGCCCTCCTGGAGCGAAGCCGGCCGCACCTCGCCGTCGTCGCCGTCGAGCTCGATCGTGATCGCCGAGGTGAGCTCGTTGAACAGCCGCTGCCAAGCACTGCGCCCGACCACGCCGGTCTCGGTGAGCACCAGCTCTTCCGGTTCGGTCAACAGATGTGGCTTGTAGCGACGAGCGGAGCGCAGATGGTGGGAGCAGAAGTCCAACGCCTCGTCGCCGAGCACGGACTCGGCGTGGTCGTCGGCGACGTCGGCCCACTCGAGGTCGAAGAACAACGTACGGGTGGCGAGTGCCGTCGCCCGCTCGGTGACGTGTTGCATCGAGGCGGCCAGGGCTTCGTCGGCCGTGTCCACGGCGAACCTGAGCGAGGCGTAGCTCGCGGCGCGACCCACCGAGTCGTGCACGCTGGCGACTGCCCGCATGATCGATGCGAGCGCCGACGCGTCGAGCTCGGCGACCCGGCCGCGCGCCTCCTCGATCTCGACGACCTCATCGGACGCGCGGTCGAGCAGCGCATCGAGCGACACCCCGTCGAGCAACGACTCGAGATCCCAGGCGACACCGTCGACACCGGCGTCACCGTTCGAGCTCACGGCCGCGAGGACGCGGCGACGACGGCGCCGACCAAGGCCGCTCCGTACCCGGCGACGCCGAGCCAGGCACCGGGCAACACTTCGAAGTCGCCCGGAGCGTCGAAGCCGCGGAGGTCGACGACGGTCGCCGCGTGCATCAGCAGGCCGATACCGCAGGGCGCGGCAACGAGCCGCACCATGGGAAGCATCCGGACAGCGGCCACGACGACGGCCAGGCCGACGACCGCCGCTCCGACGATCCACCCGAACGACATGTACAGCTCGGAGTACGACGCTCCCGAACCGCCGCTCGCGGAATCGAACAGGTCGCGGGCGTCGGCGAACCCTCGCTCTCGACCACCGATGTCGCGGAACCAGTCGAGGACGAGGAAGTTGACGGCCAGGGCCGCCGCACCCGCGATCGAAACCAGGACGCCGAGAAGCCAGCGGCCCTTGTGATCGACGAGCTGGGGGCCGCCGAACACCGCCGGCCCCGGCGCCGCGGAGAACACCGCCGGCCCCGACGGCGCGGCCACTACCGCGGACCCCAACGGCGCGATCAATACCGTGCCATCGCCGGCCGGCGTCGGTGCCGGGGCGAGAGGATCGGTCGCCACGGTGCCGGCGGCATCAGCGACCGAGTCGGTCCACCGTTCACCGTCCCACCAGCGCTGGGCGTACCGCCCCGTCGGGTCGGGATACCAGCTTCCAGTCACTTGGTCCACGTCACGCCCCTCGGTCGACTGAGTCGCCCCGAGGCTACGACCGGGGACTCAGCGCGGCGCGGACGCTGCTGTCACATCGGAGCCAGCTTCGGCCATGCGGGTCACGATCGCCGCCGCCAACCGAACTGCAGCGTCGATGTGATGGGGCAGGAACAGCGACGGTTCGCACAGCTCGAGCTCGAGGACCAGCGGCAGCCCCCCCGGACCCGGGACCAGGTCCACTCGGGCGTACAGGAGAGGCCCGAGGCGTTCCCGGGCCCAGGCGATCACTCGGTCAGCGACCGCCCGTTCAGCCGATGTCGGCGTGCGCGGTTGCAGGTCCTCCTCAGCAAACAATCCGGCGACCGGCTCGGCGTCGAGGGTGAGCAACGGACCCTTGCGCATGGCGTGGCAGAAGTCGCCGTCGACGTACACCATGGCCGTCTCGCCCACGTCGTCTACGGCCGACAGATACGGCTGGATCATCGCCGTGCGCCCCCCGGCTCGCAGGGATGCGACGTGGGCGAGGGCGCGGTCGTCGCCGGCGCGAAAGCGGAACGCATCTCTGCTTCCGGCTCCGATCGTCGGCTTCACGACGAACTCGACCGCGGGAAGATCGAGGAAACGCTCGTTGTCGCCGGGCATCGAGTAGACGGTGGGAACGACGGCGATGCCGGCTCCCGCCAGCTCGCTGAGGTACACCTTGTCGGTGTTCCAACGCACCACAGCGGGGCTGTTCCACAGCGGCGTCACGGCAGCCACGCGCTCGGCCCAGTCGCAGAATTCGTCGCGCCGCGCGACGTAGTCCCATGGGGACCGGATCACCGCCCCGTCGAAGGACGTCCAGTCGACTTGGGTGTCGTCCCATGGGACGAGCGAGGACGACACGCCGACGTCGGCCAGCGCCGCGGCCAGCGCGGGCAGGTCTTCGTCGAGTGCGACGGCGTCGCGCGCGGTAACCAGAGCAACGTGTGACACGGGTCTCCAAGCCAGGTCGGGGCCGAAGCGGCCAGCGAGCCCGATCCGGGCCGCCCGAAGGCTATCGACGTCAGTCGGTGAGCGCGCGGGCGAAGTTTTCGAAGACGGCGACATGGTGAGCGAGGTCGGCGTCGGTGTGCTGCACAGAGATGAGCCACTGCTCGTCGAGCCCGGGGGGCAGCAGGATCCCGCGGTTGATCCCCCAGATCCACGACGCGTACGCGATGTCGAAGTTCGTGGTCTTGTAGTCGCGGTAGTTGCGCACCGTCGAGGTGTAGGTGATGCACCCCTTGGCGCCGAGTTGAACGGTGTGCGCCGGTAGGTCGTAACGGTCGACGATGGCGGAGATGTCGGCCAACATCGCCGTGTTGCGCGCAATGGCGGTGTCGATCGCCTCGGCCGTGCAGATCTCGCTCAGCACCGCTTTGGCGCCGGCCATGACCAACGGGTTGCCGTTGTAGGTGCCGAGGTGCAGGACCTTGCCGCTGGCGATGGTGTCCATCGCCTCGTGGGTCCCGCCGAACGCCCCGATCGGCAAACCGCCGCCGATCGACTTGGCCAGGCACACCAGGTCAGGCTGCACGCCGAAGTGGCGGGTCGCGCCACCCCATCCGGCGGTGATGCCGGTCTTGACCTCGTCGAAGATCAACATGGTGCCGTGGCGGCGGGTGATGTCGCGCACGGCTTGGAGGTAGCCGGGGTCGGGCAGACAGATGCCGATGTTCTCCATCACCGGCTCCACGATGAACGCCGCCACCTCGCCCGATCGGAGCACCCGGTCGAGCGCGTCGGGGTCGTTGTAGGGGACGACCAACGTGTCGGCGAGGATA
The DNA here is from genome assembly GCA_964390555.1 of uncultured Acidimicrobiales bacterium. Taxonomy (GTDB): domain Bacteria; phylum Actinomycetota; class Acidimicrobiia; order Acidimicrobiales; family SHLQ01; genus CAVTWS01. The sequence goes on from CAYMJU010000073.1 coordinate 30,442, forward strand.
CCGCGGGTGATGCCAGCGGTGGCCGGGATCGCTCGGGGCGCCTCGGCTGGACCCGCTTCGCTCAGCGGCGGCTTCAGCGAGATCATGACCTCGTCGTGATGGCCGTGGAAGCCGCCTTCGACCTTGACGATCTTCTCCCGCCCGGTCACCCCTCGGGCCACCCGCAACGCGTCCATCGTCGCCTCGGTGCCCGAGTTGGTGAAGCGCCATTGAGGCAGGCCGAACCGCTCGGCGAGCAACTCGGCGACCTCGGCGTTGGCCTCGCACGGGGTCACGAACAGCGTGCCCTTGGAGAGCTGGTCGGTCACCGCCTCGACCAGCCGCGGATGGCAGTGGCCGGCGAACAGCGCGCCGTAGCCCATGTTGAAATCGACGTAGCGATTGCCGTCGACGTCTTCGAGCCAGCTGCCTTGCGCTCGTGCGGCCACGACGGGATGCGGGTCGTAGAACTGGAACGACGAGGGGACGCCGAGCGGCATCACCTTCTTCGCCCGCGCCGTCGCCGCCTGGGACTTGACCGTGCGCTGGCTGTACACCTCCATCTCGGCGGCGGTTATCTCGACCGCCCTCGCGGCCAGCCCTTCGATGTCGATCGTCATGTCACCAAGCTCCTGCGGTTACCGTGAAGTCCCATTCTGGCGCATGAATCGCTTGCGCGCTGCTTCGGTGACGACGAATTGGATCGTCGATCGACCTTCACGGCATGAAGAAGGACATGCTCGTGGCCCCGGCGGGCACGGTTTCGAGCGGCTCGCGGAGTTCGTCCGCCGTCGGTCCGACCTCGGTCGCGAACCGGGCCAGATGTTCGAGGTCGAAGCCGTACACATCGGCGCAGTTGCCGGCCAGCATCATGTCGAGCTCGTCGTCAGGGACATCGACCATCGAGCGCCGGAGGTGCTCGCGGGTATGGGGCCACACGCCCTCGTGGTGCGGGTAGTCGCTGCCCCACATGACCTTCTCGATGCCGATCCGATGTCGCATCTTGATCTCGCGCGGCGACGGAAAGCTGGAGCCGACCCAACAGTTGCGGGCCCAGTACTCGCTCGGCTTCAGGGGGAGCTTGGCCTCGTCGGGGAACCCCACCTCGCCACCGCGCCCGGACATGATCCGCGAGTGGAGGCCATCGAGCTGGGCGATGGTCTCGGGGATCCAGCCCGTCCCCTGTTCGGTCACGACGAAGCGAACGGCCGGGAATCGCTCGAACACGCCGCCGAGGATCGTGTGCCAAAGACCCCGGTGAGCAAACCACGAAGTCTCCTGCGAGAAGATGACCCACGACACCGCCTCGCGGCCATAGTCGGGCTGGGCGCTACCGGTGTGGTGGTTCACCACCACGCCGAGCTCCTCGCAGACCGCCCAGATCGGATCGTAGACACGGGTGAACAGGGCGGGCAGGCCGGAGTCGGGCGGAACGCCGGGCAACAGCACGCCGCCGGTGAGCTGGCCAGTTCCGTGAGCCCGCCGGATCTCGGCGACGGCGTGATCCACATCGTTGAGGAAGATCTGGAACACCCCGGCCCGGCGTCCCGGCGCCTCCGAGCAGAAGTCGGCCAGCCACCGGTTGTGCGCCAGCAGACCCGCGGATCGCCGGTCGTATTCGTCGGCGGTCTTCGGCGGCGCGGCGAGCAGCGCGCCGGTGGGGAAGAACGGCGGCACGGTGTTCGGAAACAGCACCTCGGCGACCACGCCGTCGGCCTCCATCTCGGCTACCCGCGTGGCGCTGTCCCAGTTGCGCTCGCGGCCGCCGCCCTGGAGGTCGCGGAAGGGGTTCTTGTAGGCGCCGCGCCAAGCGTCGAACTCGTCGCGCCACCCCGGGTCGAGGTAACCCCGGTACTGCTCGACCGCGCCGCCGCCATGGCAATCCGACGAGATGACGACATAGCGGCCATTGGCGAGCATGGGCGACCCCTCAGGTGGAACCGGTTCTGGCCTCGACTGTAGACGCCGGGGGGACGCGTCCCTCGGCCGACAACTCAACGGGGAGCGGACGACACGCCAGCGCCCGACAGTAGCCTCGCGAGCGCGATGCACGACCGGCTGACCCGAACCGTGACCCGAACGGCATCGGGGGCCAGATTCGTCGCCATGCCCGTCGTCGCCGCCCTCGTCGTCGGCGGTCTCGCGGGGTGCGGCGGGTCCGACGATCCCGATCGGTTGCTCGTGTTCGCGGCGGCGTCGCTGGCGGAGCCGTTCGACGAGCTCGCTCGCCAGTTCGAGGCTTCGCACCCCGCTGTCGACGTGACGGTCACGATCGGTTCGAGCGCCCAGCTCCGCGAGCAGGTTCTCGACGGGGCACCTGTCGACGTCGTCGCCCTCGCCAGCATCGCGTCCGCGGAGCCCTTGGTCGACGCCCGTGCACTGCTCGGTGAGCCCGTGACGTTCGCATCGAACACTCTCGTGCTGGCCGTGCCGGCTGGCAATCCGGGCCGGGTCACCTCGCTCGACGACCTCGCCAACCCCGAATTGTTCGTCGGCATCTGCGCCGCCGGTGTTCCCTGTGGTGACCTCGCCGTCGAGCTGGCGACTCGGGCGGGCGTCGACCTCGCGGTCGACACCGAAGCCCCGGATGCCCGGGCCCTCCTCACCCTCGTCGCTACCGGCGAGCTCGACGCCGGGCTCGTCTACGCATCCGACGCCCAGGGGTCGGCGGTCGAGGTCATCGAGCTCCCCCCGGGCGTCGAGGTCGCCACGTCGTACCCGATTGCGGTGGCGGCCGGATCCTCCGAGCGCGAGCTCGCCGCAGAGTTCGTCGACTTGGTCACCGGCGATAGCGGGCGTGCCGTCCTCGCCGCGCATGGCCTGGGCCCCCCGTGACGGCTCGCCGATCGTCGCCGGTCCCGCCGTTCGCCGTCGCGGTCGCGGCGGTCCCGATCGCGCTCGTCTCGATCCCCCTGGTCGCACTGCTCGTTCGGGCGCCTTGGAGCGACCTGGGCTCGCGCCTCACCGACGATGTCGCCCTCGACGCCCTGCGCCTGTCGCTCGTCACCTCTCTCGCCGCCACGGTCCTCTCGCTGGCGTTCGGCATCCCGCTGGCCTGGACGCTCGCCCGCGCCGACCTCCCCGGCCGGTCACTGCTCCGGGCACTCATCACGGTGCCGATGGTCCTACCTCCGGTAGTCGGCGGCGCCGCCCTGCTGTTCGCGTTCGGGCGCCGAGGCGTGGTCGGCGACGCCTTCACCGACGCCACCGGGGTCGTACTGCCGTTCTCCACGTGGGGGGTGATCGTCGCCAACACGTTCGTCGCCCTGCCGTTCCTCGTGGTCTCCGTCGAGGGGGCGATCCGCGGCCTCGACGAGCGCTACGAGGCCGCGGCCGCCACGCTCGGTGCCGGGCGATGGTTCACGTTCCGCTACGTCACGCTTCCGCTCATCGGCCCGTCGGTGGTGGCCGGCGCCGTCCTGTGCTGGGCTCGCGCCCTCGGCGAGTTCGGCGCCACGATCACCTTCGCCGGCAACCTCCAGGACCGCACCCAGACCATGCCCTTGGCCGTGTTCGTGGCCCTCGAGACCGACCGCGATGCCGCGGTCGCCATGAGCCTGGTGATGGTGGCGGTGGCGCTCGCGGTGCTCGTCGCACTGCGCAATCGCTGGTACGTGACCCGATGACCGCCGGCCATCTCGACGCCCGGGTCGTCGTCGAGCGTTCGGGCTTCCACCTCGATGTCGCCGTGACGGTCGCGCCCGGGCGCACGACCGCGATCCTCGGCCCGAACGGCTCGGGCAAGACCACCCTGCTCACCGCTCTCGCCGGCATCGTGGCGCTGACGGGGGGTCATATCCGCCTCGGCGACCGGGTCTTCGACGATCCCGGATCGCGAGCGTTCATGGCACCACAGCTGCGCCGGATCGGTTTGGTGTTCCAGGGCGACGCGCTGTTCCCGCATCTCGACGCCGTCGACAACGTGGGCTTCGGTCTGGCCGCCCGGGGCGTTCGACGCTCGGCGCGCCGCCAGCTCGCCACCGAGTGGCTGGAGCGACTCGGTCTCGGGGCGGTCGCCGGCTCCCGGCCCGCCCAACTGTCGGGCGGCCAGGCTCAACGAGTCGCCCTGGCGCGAGCCATGGTCACCGACCCCGAGCTGATCCTGCTCGACGAGCCGCTCAACGCGCTCGACGCCACCACCCGGTCCAGCACCCGCCGGTTGCTGAAGGAACACTTGGCCGGCTTCGAGGGGCCGCGCCTCATCGTCACCCACGACCCGGTCGACGCATTCGTGCTCGCCGACAACGTCGTCGTGATCGAGAACGGTCGGGTGACCCAGACCGGGGCACCCGACGACCTCCAGCGCCGGCCGGCCACGAGCTACGTCGCCGAGCTGGCCGACCGGAACCTGCTCGCCGGCCACGCCTCGAACGGCGTCGTGACCGTCGAATCGGGCGCCGCGCTGACCATCGCCGACCGCGCGCTGGCGGGCGCGGTGCTCGTGAGCCTGGCGCCGTCGGCCGTGTCGCTCCATCGTCACGAGCCCGAGGGCTCACCCCGCAATGTGTGGCGATCGACGGTCACCGACATCGCCCGCCTCGGCGACCGCACGAGGGTCACACTCGCCGAGCCGTTGGCGGTCCGAGTCGACATCACCACTTCGGCGGCGACCGATCTCGATCTGGCGGTGGGTTCGCACGTGTGGGCATCGGTGAAAGCGACCGAGCTCGACGTCACCGAAGCCTGAGCGCAAGCCCCTCGGCGTGACCGGGCGCGACACCGCCGACACAGACCGTTTATCCGCCTGAAACATCGGGTCACGGTGGCGAAACAACGGCGACCCGGAAGCGAAATCGCGACCGGCGAGGGTGGCTCCGACCCAAGGAGGCACCTTCGTGACCAACTCAACCCTGCGCCGACTCGGCTTCGCCGCCGTCGGCGTTCCGTCCTTCATCATGGCGCTGGCCGAGCCCGCGCTCGCGCAGGACAGCGAGGCCGCGACCGCCGAGAGCGTCACCCTGCTCGGCACCCAGGTCAACCTGCTCTGGATAGTGATCGGGGCCGCGCTCGTGGTCTTCATGCAGGCCGGTTTCGCCCTCGTCGAGACCGGATTCTGCCGAGCCAAGCACGCCGCCCACGTGGTGAGCACGAACTTCGCCATCTTCGGGCTGGGAATGGTCGGATTCTTCTTCATCGGTTTCCCGCTGGCCTTCGGCGGCTTCTCGTACTCGGCGTTCGGGCTTGACGCCCCGGTCGGCGAGGCGCTGGTCGGCAGCGACAGCTGGGTGTTCCTGTGGCAGGGCGGCTGGGCCCTGTCCGGCGACGGAATCACCCCCGCGCTGCTCGGCTTCTTCCTCTACATGGTCGCGTTCATGGACACCACGGCCACCATCCCGACGGGCTCCATGGCCGAACGCTGGAAGTGGGGCAGCTTCGCCATGTGGGGAGTGTTCTGCGGCGCCATCTACTACCCGCTGTTCGCGGCCTGGACGTGGGGTGGCGGCTGGCTGTCGCAAACCTGGGACACCATGGAGCTCGGCGCCGGTTACGTCGACTTCGCCGGATCGGGTGTGGTTCACACGGCGGGCGGCGCAGCCGCGTTGGCGGGAGCGATCGTGCTCGGGCCCCGCATCGGAAAGTTCTCCAAGGACGGCACGCCGCGGGCGTTGCTCGGCCACAACATCCCCATGGCCATGCTCGGTACCTTCATCCTGCTGTTCGGGTGGTTCGGCTTCAACGCCGCCTCCACGTTCGCCGCCACCGACGTGCAGTTCGCGGTGGTCGCCGCGAACACCGCTATCGCTGGCGGATTCGGTGCCGTCGCGGCGATGCTCTGGATCACCAAGCGAACCGGCAAGCCCGACCCCGGCATGATGGCCAACGGCATGCTGGCCGGCCTGGTCGCCATCACCGCACCGTGCGCGTTCGTGGCACCGTGGGCGGCGGCGGTGATCGGCGTGATCGCCGGCGTGCTGGTCATCGAATCGGTGTTCTTCATCGAACGCCGCCTGAAGGTCGACGATCCCGTCGGCGCCATCGCCGTGCACGGCGTCAACGGCATCTTCGGCACCCTGGCCGTGGGCATCTTCGCCAACGGCAGCTACGGCGCCGGGTGGAACCTCTCGGACTCCGAGGGCGTCGAAGGCATCATCAAGGGCGACTGGGGCCAGCTCGGCGCCCAAGCGCTCGGCGTCTTGGTCCTCTGCACGGTCATCTTCGGCCTGGCCTACGCGTTCTTCAAGGTCCAGGACTCGGTCTCGAAGTCGATGGGCAAGGGCGGCATCCGGTCGGCCGAGGAAGACGAAGTGATGGGGCTCGACATCCCCGAGATGGGCGTGCCGGCCTATCACGGCGGCGAGCTCGAACGCGGCTGACCCGGCGGTTCGACACCGGCGGCGGGCGCCCGGGCCCTTCGACACTGCCGTCGGAGGGCCCGGCTGCGCGCCTGTGCGCTGTCGCGACAACGAGCCGGGCCTACTCTTCGACGCCATGGACGAGATCTCCGGCCTGCCGGCCCATCCGCTGATCGTGCATGGCGCCGTCGTGCTCCTGCCGCTCGCCGCGATCGGCACGGTGCTCGTCGCGCGGTGCCACGAGTCCGGCGGGCACTCGCACCGATCGTGCTGATGTTGTCGGTGGTGGCCGTGCTCACGGTCGTGCTCGCCAACCAGTCGGGCGAGGCGCTCGAGGACCGGATCGACGCCGACGACGACGTAGAGGAACTCGTCGATCGCCATGCCGACCGGGGCGAGGCGGTGATGCCGTGGGCGTTCGCGGTGCTGGTGGGCTCGAGCGCGGTGGTGCTCGCCGAGCCCCTCCGCCGGCGGATGGCGCGGCTCACACCTACGGTCGCGACGATCACTCTCACGGTGCTCGGCATCGTCGCTGCCGCGGGCGCGACGGCATCGATCGTTCGTGCCGGCCACAGCGGGGCCGAGGCGGTGTGGACCGACAACGACCACCTCGAGGACAGCGACGACGACGATGAGGACGACTGACGCGATTGGTCACCGCTACCGATCGACCGCGAGCATCTGAGCATGCAGATCGAAGGAAACGTCGCCCTCGTCACCGGTGGAGCATCGGGCCTGGGCGAGGCCACAGCGCGCCACCTCTACGACCGCGGTGCCCGCGTCGCGCTGTTCGACCGCGATGCCGATCGCGGCACGACTATCGCCCGCGAGCTGGGCGAGAGGGCGGTGTTCGTAGGCGGCGACGTCACGTCCGAGGCCGACACGCAGGCCGCGGTCGACGCCGCCGGCGAGCTCGGCCCACTCCGCATCGTCGTGGCCTGCGCCGGTGGCGGCGTTGGCGGTGGCCGCACAGTGCATCGCGACGGCAAGCCACACGACCTCGAGGCGTTCACGAAGACCCTCGATCTGAACGTCGTCGGTACGTTCAACGCGCTACGGCTCGCCGGGTCGGCCATGTCGCAGCTCGACCCGGCGAACGACGACGGCGAGCGCGGGGTGTTCGTGGCCACGGCGTCGATCGCCGGCTTCGAGGGCCAGATCGGACAGATCGCCTATGGAACCGCCAAGGCCGCCCTGATCGGCATGACCCTCATCGCCGCCCGCGACCTGGCCGCCATCGGCGTGCGGGTGAACACGATCGCACCGGGCACCATGCTCACCCGGGCCTGGGAGAAGGCGACCCCCCAGATGCGCGAGAAGCTCGAGGCCAAGGTCCCGTTCCCGACCCGGTTCGGCAAGCCCGAGGAGTTCGCCGAGCTCGTCGCGCACCTCTGCACCAACGGCTACATCAACGGTCAGGTCATCCGCCTCGACGGCGCGATCCGCTTCGACCCCAAATGACGCCGACCGGGCCGGTGGACCGTTACCGTTGCGGGCATGGTCGAACGTGACGTCGAGCGCTACACAAGTCCCGCCCAGTACGCCGCCCTGCTGCGCCGCATCGCCGACGCGGTCGAGGCCGGCGAGAGCTTCCGCATCCAGGTCGCCAACCACCGCTTCACGGTGCCGACCGATGCCGAGCTGAGCGTCGAGCACGAAGCCGCCGACGGCCAAGAAGAACTCGAGCTCCAACTCCGCTGGTCGTCGACCTCGGGCTGAGCGATCGGTGATCCTCGAGGAACTGGCACAGGTCAAGCTCCCAGTCCTACGGACCCGCTCGGCCTATCTCATATCCCGCTTCGGAGCCCTCGCCGCCGGTCTAACGGTTCTGGCAGTCGCCGGGCTTCTTGTCGGGCAGGGTGTCCTATGGATCGGTGCATTCGTCGTCGGCTTTATCGTCGGAGGCTGAGGACTCGTCAAGGCGATCATCCCGCATCCTCCGAACCAGGGCAGAGAGCTGGCACGGGTCGAAGAGTCGTGCGATCTGGTGCGCCTCGCCAACGTCGCGCAATCCATGGTCGACGCAGACAGCTCGCCGATTCCGGAGCTCACTAGTGGTCCGTCCCCAGCCGTCCAAACGATAACCGAGGAGTGTTGACCTTCGCCTCTATGCGGCAAGGCACTCGTGCTCGATTGTCGTGGGAAGGAGACCGGATTGGCCTCCATCTCCCGCAAGGGAGAGGGCGACAGGAATCGAGGGCATCATGAGGCGAATAGTCATTGCCGGAGTAGTTGCGGCGGGGATGTTGACAACACCATTCCTGGCCACCGGGGCGGGCGCGTCCCCGACCGACCCGAACCCGAATGCGTCGTGCATCAGTGCCATCGCCAACGGAAATGAAGCCTTCGGGGGTGTCCACGGGATCGGCCAGTTCCACAACGAAGGTCACCCGTTCGGACAAGGAATCCGCGAGACCGTGCAGACCAAGGTCCGCGATTGCCAGTAGGAGTCGGTAGTTTAGCTCGTCGTCTCTCAGCTGGCGGACCCCATCCACGACCTGACAGTTGGCGACTTCAGGACTCCTACGGTGTGGACGGCGCCGAGGTGCTCGGCCAGGTACGCCGGGGCCTCGTCGGTGTCGACGAACCAACCGGTCGGGCACATGGTGAGGATCTCGACGAACGCGAACCCGACGCCTCGAACCGCGGCCACCTCGAAGGCTTCCATCAGCATGCGCTTGGTGCGAGCGACGTTGCCGGCGCTGTTCACCGCGCCCCGGGCCACATAGGCGGCACCATCGAGTTGCGCGATCAAGTCGGCGAGCCGGATCGGCTGACCGTGGAGCTCGGCGTCGCGGCCGTCGATCGTGTTCTTGGTGCGCTGGCCCACGACTGTGGTCGCGGTGAGGTGCCCCCCGGTCTCGCCGAACACGCCGTTGTCGAGCATCACACACACGATCCGCTCGCCCCGCGCCGCGGTGTGCACGACCTCCTGGAGGCCTTCGTTCACCATGTCGCCGTCGCCTTGGACCGTGAACACGCACAGCTCGGGCCGGGCCCGTTTGATCCCAGTGGCGACCGAAGGAGCGCGACCGTGAAGGGCCTGGGCCACTTCGACGTCGAGGTTGTTGGCGAACGCCGTGTAGCACCCGATGCCGAACACGGCGACGGTGCGCGCCGCGAGGCCGAGCTCTTCGACGCATTCGAGGATCGATCGCATGGCGATGGGCTCGCCGCAGCCGGGGCACAGGTTGTGTGCGCCGACGTCGATGAGCGCGGGTGTGAAGTCGTCGACCAGCCGGGCGCCAGCGGGCGGCTCGTCGGTGGCGAGGAACGTTTGGTCGGTCACCGCTCCTCCAGTAGCTGAAGTACCCGATCTCGGATGATAGGCACCTCGATGTCGGGCCCGATGCCGAAACCGCTCGAGTCGAGGCTGAGCCCGCCGATCCCGACGACCGGCGCCCGACCGAGCACCGAGAGCCGCACGTCGTCGATCATCTGACCGCGGTTCTGCTCGTAGACCGCCACCGTCGTCGCGCCCTCAGCGGCGCGGGCGATGACATCGGTCGGGAACGGCAACAAGGTGATCGGTCGCACGTAGCCGACCGCGTGTCCCTCGGCCCGCAACTCCGACACGACGTAGCGAACGAACTTCCCTAGCGTGCCGTAGGCGACCACGACGACCTCGGCCCCATCGACGAAACCGGCCTCGACTCGGGGCTCGATGCCGGCGAGCATCGTGTCGCAGGCGTCGGCGCGGGACACGTAATGGCGGGCCAGGTCGAAGCCCTTCTCGTCCTTGCGCTTCTGGTCGCCGAGCGGCGAGACGAGCTTGGCCGAGCCAGTGCCGCCCGACGACCCGTCGAGCGCCCACGGCTTCGCGGCTACGGGCCCGTCGGAGGGGATCAACGTCACGGACTGCCATGTGTGAGCGAGGTAGTAGTCGCCCATCACGATCACCGGGTTGCGCCACCGGTCGGCCAGCTCGAAGGCCTCTTGGACCACACCCACCGCCTCGGCCGGGTCCATCGGGGCCAGGACCGGTGTGCGGTAATCGCCGTGTCCGCCGCCGCGGGTGGCCTGGAAGTAGTCGCCCTGCCCCCGCGCCATGTCGAGGATCACCATCGGGAGCCCGGCGAGTGAGGCTTCAGCGATCGACTCCTGCATGAGCGACAAGCCCTGCCCGGTCGACCCGGTCGCGGCCCGGGTGCCGGTCACCGCCGCCCCCCACGTCATGCCGATGGCCTCTAGCTCGCTCTCGGCGTTCATGCACACCCCGCCTACCTCGGGCAGCCGAGCCGCCATGTGTTCGAGGATCTCGGTGAAAGGCGTCATCGGGTACCCCGCGAAGAACCGGCACCCGGCCAGCACCATCGCCTCGGCGATCGCCGCGCTCCCCTCGAGCAGTCGGCGGGTAGGAGCCTCGGCCCGGGCCTCGATCGCTCTCACGCGGGGTACTCGATGGGTGTGTCGTACTTGTAGACCTGGAAGCAGAAGTCGGGGCAGATCTGTGAGCACGCCTTGCAGCCGGTGCAGCCGGGCGCGAGACGCGGGTACCGGTACCCACGCCCGTTGAGGTCGTGAACGGTCATCACGAGGACCCGCGGGGGGCAGGCGTCGATGCAGAGGTCGCACCCCTTGCACGCCTCGACGTCGATGACGACGTGGCCCCGGGTCACGATGCCGCTCATGGCGCCCACGCCGCGTGGGTGAGGGACGCGACCGCTTCGTACCCGGCCGCCAGCGCTCGCTCGTTGAGCTCGACGTGCTGGCGCCGGTAGGGCGGCAGCGCCGCCGTCGCCGCAGCCTGCACCGAATCGAGCGCCACGATCGCGGTGCTGGCGACGAGGGCGCCGAGCATCACGAGCGACTGGCATTGCACGCCGCCCAGGTCGATGGCGATGTCCCCGGCCGGGATGGCTACCACGGATCCCGCGTGGGGCACGTCGTCGACCACGGTCGAGTTGACGAACGCCACGCCGTTGCGACGGAGTTTCGCCCACGTCGGCTCGGCGAACTCGTCGTGCATGACGAACGCCGCCCAGGCGGCGGGAACGATCGGCGGTGCATTGACCGGTCCGTCGGCGATCACCAGCGAGCTGTCGGTACGGCCGCCTCGCATCATGCCGCCGTAGCTGCCGAAGATCATGGCGTCGCGCCCTTCGGCGACCGCGGCCTCGGCCAACACCCGGGCGGCCAGTTGCACACCCTGGCCACCCATCCCGGTGAACAGAACCTCTCGCTCCACGCCGCCAGTCTCGCGCGAGTCGACCCGACCATCGCCGGCGCGCACCTCCGGGCCCGGCCGCCGCGCTCGAGCAGAGCGGACACCCAGCCGACCACCCGCGACAGAGGGCATCGAGGTACGTTGATGCCCGTGGACCCGGTGATCTTGCCGACAGCCCGCAGACACGGAATCACCAACGACGACATGCTGCACGCCTGACGACGCCCGATCCGAGTGTTCGACCTCGACGACATCAAAAGGCTCATCGGCGCTGACGACCCCGGCTGAGTGACGTCCGCCGTCGTCGACGTCAGAGTCGACCCCTAGCTTGCGACCGAGACCGAAACCCTGCTCCTGCGGGATGACTCCGTTACCCCAGGGCTCGTGGTCGTTCGGCTCGGGGCGGTGACCTTGGCGGACGACGACCTTCGTCGAGCGACGGCTCAATGCCACAATCGATGGGGCATCTGGGGCTTCTCGGTCCTCGAAGTTCCGGACGGCGACTTCCATCGCCTCGCAGAGCTCCGACCGATCGTCACCAGCCGACCACGACTCCTTTTCGCCCAAGCTGCAGCGCTGATCGACGCCGGCTTCCCTCTCCTACCGACCCTCGATTCACCGCACTGGACGGTTGCCTTAGCGGCGCCGACGACAACCCAGTTCGACCGAGTCAGAGCGACGTTCGAGGGACCAATCGACAACCCGGCCTTCGTGCGGCGGTGATCGGGAGTACGATGCCAGGGGTGAGGACGTCCGCCTATGACCTCTGGTACGACGCAACCGGCGTCGGCGCCGACCTCGTGGTGGAAACCTGGATCAGCCACGGACCCCGCGCCAACGACCCGACCTTCGACCCACACCCCGGCGACAGCGTCACCGTCGGCGACGACGAACCACCGCTCGACGCGACAGTTGTTCGTCGACAGGGAGACCGGGTCTGGATCCAGGTAGCGCTCCCCGACACCGCACGGACAGCGCCTCGGCACACCGTGGCGAGCTGAGCGACAACTCCTCTGACGGCGACTGGGAAAGATCACCCACCGCTGTCCCGGGGAATGCAGCAGCCCCCCATCCGGGTGAGCCGCACGGATAACCCGAAGCGCGGTCGATGGTCGGGAATCAATCAACGGCCGCGGCCTGGAGCACGGCGGCGGGGAGGCTTGACGCCGCGTTCGCGACCCACATCCGGTCTCGGTCGGCCGCCGCGGCGGCCACCCCCTCGTCGGCCAGGCCGTAGAGCCGGCGGGCGTTGCGGCTGAGGATCGCCTCCTTGTCGTCGCCGGTGAGCGGCGGGTAGCCGAACTCCTCCTGCATCCGTTCGGGGATCTCGAACGCCCGGAACGCGTCGATCAGCGGTTGAGGCGATCCGTACCAGGTGCTGTCGGTGCCCCACAGGATCCGCTCCGGTCCGAGGGCAACCAGCAACTTGCCGAGCACGTGCGCGGCCTCGACCGGGCGGCGCAGCATCAAGAACCAGGTGCTACCGAGCTCGGCGTACACGTTTCCCCCGGGACCGATGCCGGCGTCGGCCACCGACTTCACCAGCCGGTCGACACCTCTCGGCGACGCGGCGTCGTAGGCGCTTTCTTGGCCGTCGGGGTCTCGCTCGTACCCCGAGTGGTACACGACGAACGCCACGTCGGGGAAGGCCGCAGCCGCCGGGCCGACGTCGCGCGGTGACGCCGAGTCCACGGATGCGTCGGGCACCGGCCCACCCAACCCCTTGTGCGTGCAGACGATCCGGGGACCGACCGCACGGACGCGCTCGAGGAAGGGCAGCCCGATCTCGGGGTCGTCGAGGAACCACCCTCCGTTCGGAGAACCCGTCGTCGGCGGGCCGAAGAGGGTGTACACCTTCCACGCTGAGGGCCGGAGAGTTGCCGCGAGGTCGGCCATGGCGTGGACCTCCTGGCGTCCGAGGTTCGGGTGCACGATCGTGTGGGTGAGCACCCGGCCCGCTCCGGCGTAGCGGTCGACGAGGTCGCGTGCCGCGGCGATCTGGCGGTTCGTCAGCACGTTGTCGTCGGCGGGACCGGGCGTCGAGGTGAGCAGTGCGATCGCCGTCTCGCTCGACCCGAACACCAGCGCCGCCCATGCCGCGGCGTCGATCTGGTTGGCGTCGATGGGGCTCGACCACCGGTCGGGATCGACGGTCGTGAGGAACCACTCGAGCCCGGCCCGCCGGTCCCCCGTGAACCGGACCGGGTCGACGAGGTGGGTCTGAACGTCGATCACCGGCTCCCGACCGGAGAATGCGGCGGCACAGGCGGCGACGTCGAGCTCGGTTGCCGGGTCCAACGGGTAGAAACCGCCGCCGTGGGAAGCGTCGACAGCCCGGAGCGTGGTCGCCGTCGCCCGACGATCGGCGGCGGCGAACAGACGAGCGTCGAGACCGACCCGGCGGGACCGGTCGGGCAACGCGTCGTCGAGCGCGGTGAGGGCTCGCCGATCGGCCGAGCTGTGCGGCAGCGGCGGCACTTCGTCGTTCGACACCCGCCGGAGCAGCGGCGGGATCACGCCTCGGTCCGCAACCACGTCATGGCCCGTGGTCTAGCACCGGCGCCCGAGCGGCGCCGATTACGGTGACGGCATGCAGTTCTCGGTGTGGCCCAACTTCACGCGGACCTGGGACGAGTTCGTCGCCATGGCCCAGACCGTCGAGGCTCAGGGTTGGCGCGGCATGTGGTTCGCCGACCACTACATGGGCGACCACCCCCACGGGGACCCGACCGACGAGCCGGCGATCGAATGCTGGGCGGCGGTCGCCGGCCTGGCCGCCGTCACGTCTCGCCTCCGCCTCGGCACGCTCGTGTCGCCGACGACGATGCACCATCCGGCGCTCCTGGCCAAACGCGCCGCGACGGTCGACAACATGTCCAACGGAAGGCTGACCTTGGGAATCGGCGCCGGTTGGCAGGTCAACGAGCACCGGGCCTACGGCATCGACCTGCTCGACCCGAAAGCCCGCGTCGACCGGTTCGCCGAGGGGATCGAGATCATCCACGGTCTGCTCACCCACCCGCGCACCACTGTCCGCGGCGGGCACTTCACGGTCATCGACGCCCCGTGCGAGCCCAAGCCGGTGCAGTCACCGCTTCCACTTCTCGTGGGTACCGCCGGGCCCCGAATGGCCCGGCTCGCGGCGAGGTTCGCTACCGACTGGAACATGTGGGGCACGCCCGAGCGTGTCGCCGCGGTGGTCCCGACCGTCGAAGCCGCATGCGCGGCGGTCGGGCGCGACCCCGCGACGTTGCGGCGAAGCTGCCAGGCCATGATCTACATCGCCGAGACCGACGACGCCGCCGATGCCTATCGCCGGCGCTCGCAGCCCGACCGGAGCCTCATCGGCACGCCGGACGAGATCGCCGGGCAGATCCGCCGCTACGCCGAGGTCGGCATCGAGGAGTTCATCGTCCCCGACTTCAACCTGGGCCGCAGCCACGGCGACCGCATGGCCAAGTACGACCGCATCTGGAGCGAGATCGTCGCCCAGGTATGAAGTGCGCTGTCGCGACTACCGTCGCGAGATGAGCGACGATCGGGTGTTCGGCGACATCGCCACCAGGCTGCTGTTCGAGAACGACCGGGTGAAGGTCTGGGAGATGGTGCTCGAACCGGGCGAACGCTCGGCCTTGCACCATCACCAGAACGACTATGTGATGATCCAGCTGGGCGGCGACCGGATCGGCGCCCAGTTCGAACCCGACAGCAACGACCTGTTCGGTGGCGCCAACCTGCCCGACCGCCGCATCGAAGCCGACGTGATGCCCGGTGTGGTCGTGTGGGGTGGACCCGGTGGTATCGAGACCGCCTACAACCCGGGGTCCGAGACCTTCCGCGAGATCGTCGTCGAGCTCAAGACCTGACCAGTGGGCCACGATCAGCTGCTCGTCGGCCACATCTTCGCCAACGCCGCGGCCAGCGTGCCGGATCGCCTGGCGGTGGTCCACGGCGATCGAACGCTGACCTTCGGCGAGCTCGACCATCGGGCCAACCGGCTCGCACGAGCGCTGCTGGCCCACGACCTCGAATCCGGCGGACGGGTGGTCACCCTCGTCGACACGTCGATCGACGTGCCCCCACTGTTCGCGGCTGCCGCGAAGGCCGGCATCGTCTATTGCCCCGCCAACCCCGGGCTCACCCACGCCGAGGCGGTGGAGATGGTCGGCACCGCCCGACCGGGGTTGATCGTCGGCCCCGCGGACCGCGCCGACGTGGCCGGGGAGCTTCGAGTCCGCTTCGTCAGCTTCGACGAACTGCTCAGCGCGGCTGACATCGAGCCGACCGGCCCCGTCGACACGGCCGGACTCCACGAGCGGGCGCCCCACGTCATCTTCTTCACCTCGGGAAGCACCGGCCGCTCGAAGGGGGTCGTGATCTCACACCGGGCGTCGGTGTTGCGCAGCCACCCCGGCTCGCAGCTCCAGACTCGAGGGCCCGGGATCTGCACGTTCCCGCTGTTCCACATGGCCGGGTTCACCACGGGGCTCAACCAGTGGCATGCCCGCGCCGCGTGCGTCTACGTGCCGGCCGACCCGGTCGCGATCGTCGGCGCCATCCGCCGTTACGACGCTGATCGCATCAACTGCATCCCCGCGGTATGGCGAAAGGTGTTCGACCATCTCGATGCACAGCCCGAGGGGGAGCGCCTGCTCCCCGAGCTGAAGGCTGCCGACACCGGGACGTCGGCGACACCGACGGACCTGCTCGAACGCATCGCGGCGACGGCCCCGAACGCGACCGTCCGCGTCTTCTACGGATCGACCGAAGGTGGCAACGTGTGCTCGCTCGAACACGTCGACATCGCCCGGAAGCCAGGCTCGTGTGGCGTGGTCAGCCCGCTCGCCACGATCAAGCTCGACGGCGGCGAGCTGTGCGTGAGCGGACCGTTGCTGATGGACGGCTACTTCGACGATCCCGCGGCGACGGCCGAGGCGATCGCCGCCGGCTGGTACCGCACCGGCGACCTCGCCGAGGTCGACGACGACGGCTACGTGACGATCGTCGGGCGAGCGAACGACGTGATCCGCTCCGGCGGCGAGTGGGTGTCACCGGCCCAGGTCGAGACGGTCCTGCGCCGACACCCGAAGATCGCCGATGTCGCCGTTGTGGGGGTGCCCGACGAGCAGTGGGGCGAGGTCGTGACCGCGGCCGTCGTGCCTCGCGACATCGCCGATCCGCCGACCCTCGGCGAGCTGGCCGAACTGGCCGGTGCACACCTCGCCCGCCACAAGCGGCCGCGGCGCATCGCCCTCGTCGATGCCATCCCGCGCACACCCGCCACCGGCCAGGTTCGCCGCCGCGACCTGGTCGCGCAGATCAACGCGGTCTGATCTCGGTGCCCTCGCCGGCGGTGATGAACAAACCGGTGGCCGACTCGGCGACATCGGCCGTGTGCCACACGCCGGGCCGGTTGATGACGGCCCGACCGGGGTCGAGCGTCACCGAGCGGACGGCACCGTCGATCTCCTGATGGAGGGTCATGCACCCGGCGACGCACACGACGAGCTCGTCGCCCCGCGGGTGCATCTCCCACGTAGTCCACGATTCGGTGAAGGTGTGCAGCGACACCAGGCGCCCTTCGGGACCATCGCTCGCGTGCCTCTCGCCGTAACGCTCGTACCACTCGGGGCTGCCGTCGAACTCCTCGCACGTCTCGACGAGAGCGCCGAGACCGAGGTGGACCGGGATGCGGGTCAGGTCGAACACGGCGTCGGTCACGCCGGTAGTTTCGCGCCGTGAACGCGCCGGCGTGCCTCGCACCAGTCGTCCATGTCCTGCCACACGCCGTATAGCCAGTCGAGCCGGCCGGTTTCGTCGGCGGGCACGCTCGACCGGGGGATGCGGTAAACGTCGACCTCGACCGGCTCGTCGAAGGGGATCCCAGCGACGATCTGAGCGATCGACGAGAACCGCTCGAACCCCACGTGGCGGATCACGACGACGTCGGCGGCGGGCGCGCCGTCGAGCAGGGCCAAGGTTCCGCCGGGTCGGGGCGGGAGGAGATGGCGGAGGGTGGCGGCCCGATCGGCGATCTCGGGCCGGGTCTCCCGGAGCCGGGCCACGACCTTGGCCGCTCGTTCGGGCGTGTGGAAGGTTCCCTCGGGGAAGATCACCACTGCCGATCGCTCGTCGAGGCCGCCGGCCAGCGCTTCGAGGGCCCGAACCTCACTGTCGTCGTCGGGGGAACGGTCGACGAAGTGGTTCGGCAGCCGGTGACCGACGAGGTCGATGCACGGCGCCCAGCAGAGCGACCGCTTCAGCACGTAGCGCAGGTGGAGGTGAGCCATGCCGGCACACAGCTCGGCTGGGAGGGCAGCATCGCCGAGACTCGTGTGGCGAGCGATCACCACCGCGTTGCCCGTCGCCAGCGCGTCCATCCCCGAGATGTCGAGTCGCATGTGAGCGGCACGGCCCATGACCCACATGAGCGCGCCGACCCACCACTCCTCGAGCCGGCGGTGGGCGCGCTGGCACCACTCTCGTCGCATCATGAGCCCGAACCCCGACGCCACCCACAACGCGCCGGCCGCGAGCACGCCACCGAGCTCGGCGATGACCAGACCCATGATCAGAGCCCACAACCTGGTCCAGCGCGCCCGGCGGTCGCGTTCGATCACGTCGCCGACGACCGTGACGCACAAGACGATCGGCGCCGTGGCGACCAGCAACACCACGACGAGGAACAACCCCGGAATCGAGATCAGCCGATGCACCCGGAACACGGCTCGGGACACTACCGGCAGCGGCGTCGTCACCACTGCTGCCCTTCCGGGAGGCGTCGAACCAGAGCGCCCGAATGGCCCGGGCCCCCCAGCTAGCGTGGCCGGCATGGCAGGGGAACGAGCCCGGGCGACCGTCGCCGGTACTGGCGTGTCGCTAGATCACTACATCGGCGGCCGGCGGGTTTCGTCGCCGGCCACGTTCGAGGATCGGTCGCCCAACGACTGGTCGATGCTGCTCGCCGAGGTGTCGAGGGGCGACACCGCGACAGCCGACGCGTCGGTGAGCGCCGCTGTCACGGCGTTTCCGGCGTGGGCCGGCCTTGGTCCTCACGGCCGGGGCGAGATCATGCGGCGGATGGCCGATCTGATCGATGCCAACGTCGAGCGGATCGCCGCGGTCGAGACGCTCGACATGGCGATGCTTCACGAGAGCCTTCGCCTCCGGGTGATCGGTCGTGGCGCCCGCAACTTTCGCGCCTATGCCGAGTTGGCCGAGGCGTGGAAGGGGCGCCGGTGGTCATCCAACGGCACCGCCAACACGGTGCTGCGCATGCCGGCCGGGCCAGCCGTGATCATCACGCCATGGAACGCCCCGTTCATGCTCGCCACCTGGAAGATGGCGCCGGCGCTCGCCGCCGGGAACCCGGTCGTCCTCAAGCCCGCCGAGTGGTCACCGCTGTCGGCGTCGGTCCTCGCCGACCTCGCACACGAAGCCGGTTTCCCGCCCGGGGTCCTCAACGTCGTCCAGGGCATCGGCGAGGAGGTTGGTGCCGCCCTCGTGGCCGACCCTCGGGTGCGGCGGATCTCGTTCACCGGATCGCCCGAGGCGGCCAGGCACATCGGCGCCGCCGCGGCCGGCAACATCGTGCCGTTCACCGCCGAGCTCGGGGGCAAGGGCCCGTTCCTCGTGTTCGACGACGCCGACCTCGACGCCGCGGCGAAGAAGGCGGCGGGGCAGTACGACGACGCCGGCCAGGTGTGCCTGGCGGGCACGCGGTTGCTCGTGCAGGAGTCGGTGGTAGACGAGTTCCTCGCCCGGTTCCTCGCCCATGCCGACGCCCACGTGCTCGGTGACAGCCGCGACGTCTCGACCACGGTCACGCCGCTCATCCACCCCGACCACCTGGCGCGCGTGGCGGGGTTCGTCGATCGGGCGCGCGCAGCGGGCGACGAGGTGCTAAGCGGCGGCCGGGTGTGGCGCGACGGCGGGCTCTGGTACGAGCCGACGCTCATCCGGCCGGCCAGCAACAACAGTGAGGTCGTTCAGCGCGAGGTGTTCGGTCCGGTGTTGACCGTGCAGACCTTCGGGTCCGAGAGCGAGGGGATCGCGCTGGCCAACAGCACGCCCTATGGGTTGTCGGGGATCGTGTACACCGGGTCGTCCGAACGGGCCGAACGGGTGGGCTCCGCGATGAGGGCGGGCACCGTGTGGGTCAACTGCTTCCTCGTGCGCGACCTGACCGCCCCGTTCGGCGGGGTCGGGATCAGCGGCATCGGCCGCGAGGGCGGCGACTACGCCCTCGACTTCCACAGCGACCTCAAGACCCTGCAGATCCTCGAGTGATCCTCTCGTTCCTGTTGTGATCCAGAACGTCCTGGCGTTCAGATCACAACAGGAACGAAGGGAGTCAGTACGTGACGAGGGAATGAACGGGTCCGAGCGATGCCAGGCGTGAGCGGCCCTTCAGGAATTCGAGCTCGATCACGAACACCGATGCCACGATCACGCCGCCGGATTGGCTGATGAGCTCGAGCGCAGCGCCCGCGGTCCCGCCGGTGGCGAGGAGGTCGTCGGCCAGCAGGACCCGCTCTCCGGGCTCGACGGCGTCGATGTGCATCTCCAACGACGCGGTGCCGTACTCGAGGTCATAGGACACGCCGCGCGTGGCGTGCGGCAACTTGCCCTTCTTGCGCGCCGGCACGAACCCGACGCCAAGGCGGGCCGCGACCAGCGCACCGAAGATGAAGCCCCGCGCATCGATGCCGACCACCTTGTCCACGAACTGGCCATCGGCTCGGTCCGCCATGGCGTCGACCACCCGGCCGAGTAGACCCGGATCGGCCAGCACCGGCGTGATGTCCTTGAACTGGATGCCCGGCTCGGGGAAGTCCGGGATGTTGCGGATCGTGGCCAGCAGGTCGGCGGTCAGGTCGGCGCTCACTGCGGCGCCCCGGTGCGCCGGTGGATGAACTCGACCATGGCATCGACACCGGCCACAGCCTCGGGGAAGGCCGGGTAGCTCGTCAGCCACACGTGGGGCATCTCGGCGAACACCTGCAGACTGGCGTCGATGCCCGCGCCAGCGGCCACCTCGGCCAACCGGCGTGAGTCGTCGAGCAGCACCTCGGCGTCGCCGACCAGGATCAGCATCGGCGGCCCACCCGCCCAGTCCCCGAACACCGGCGACGCGATCGGGTCCGTCGGATCGTGCCCGTGGAGGTAGAGATCACGCGCCTCGTTTGCGGCGTCGCGGGAGAAGAGCTTGTCGACATCGGCGCGTGAGTCGTAGGTACCGGCGGTCACGGTGAGGTCGACCCACGGGGACACGCACATGACACCAGCCGGCACCGGCCCGTTGCGCAGGGTGCGCAGCGCCACCGAGGCCGCCAGGCCACCGCCGGCCGAGTCGCCGGCCACGACCACTCGGTTCGGCGGCGTGTCCTGGCTGAGCACCCACCGATACGCGGCTTCAGCGTCGTCGACCGCCGCCGGGAAGGGGTTCTCGGGGGCCAGCCGATAATCGACCACGAGCACCCGAGCGCCCGACGCGCTGGCGAGTCTCGAACCGAACGCCCGGTAGGCCAGCGCCGACGCGATGCGGAACCCGCCGCCGTGGAAATACACGATCACCGGGCTGTCCTCGCCCGCGGCCTCGGGTCGGCACTCGATCGCTGGCACCCCGCCGGCATCGACGTCGACCGCCGCCACCCCGTCGGCGAGCGGGACCGCACCCATCGCCTGGTCGATCCGCTGGCGGTACTCGGCGAGCGATGCCGGCGGGGGCGGCGCGGGCCGTGACACCATCGCCTCTTGGTGCGCGTGGAACTCGGAACTGGCCACAGTCGTCCTCTCAGCACCCAGCCTTCTGGCCCTGAGCGCGTGCGTCACGTTCACGCGTTCAGGGCCAGAACGGGACCGGATCAATGGTTCGTGTAGTCGACCGCGCCGGCGTCGGGGGTGCCGACGGCGAAGCAGAAGCAGTGGATCGGCGCGTTGTCCGACACGGGGCGGAGCGAGTGGACCGCCATAGGCGGGATGTGAACCAAGTCGCCCTGGCGGATCTCGCACTCCTCGCCCTCGATGGTCATGAGGCCGCGGCCCGACGTCACGTAATAGAACTCGTGGGTCGGGTGGTTGTGCGGATCGACGTAGCCGCCGCCGGCGACCTCGAACTCGCTCACCAGCTCGAGATGACCGCCCTTGGTTATCTCGAACATCTCGCGCGGGTTCACGAGCCACCAGACGGGCACCGTGCCGTTGTGCTCGACGACCGGCGTCACGTCCTCGATCGAGCGCACGTCCATGGCGATACCTCCCGTTGTTCCAAACGGTAATCGAAGCCGAGACCGTCATGAGTGTCACAGTGCCTTCGTAGGGTCCGGTCCATGGCACAACGCAAGACGGAGTTCCGGTGTATCGACTGTGGCGGGTCCACCCCAAAGTGGGTCGGTCGATGTCCGGCGTGCGATGCCTGGAACACCCTGGTCGAGGAGGTCGTCGTGCCGGGCTGGGTGGGCGGCAGCGCGGGCGCGCTCCGCGACGTACCCGAGCCGCTCGACGAGATCCCCACGATCCTGTGGGCTCCCCGATCGACCGGGGTCGACGAGTTCGACCGGGTGGTCGGCGGCGGGCTGGTGCCCGCGTCGGTCACCCTCGTCGGGGGCGAGCCGGGCATCGGCAAATCCACGCTGCTCATGCAGATCGCCGCCGGCCGTCCCGGACCGGGGCGAACGCTGTACGTCACCGGCGAGGAGTCCAAACAGCAGGTGCGCCAGCGCGCCGAACGTCTCGGACTCATCTCACCCCTCGTCCACCTCGTCGCCGAGACGTCGGTCGACGCGGTGATCGCCCACATCGAGAGCCTCGAGCCCGAGATGGTCGTCGTCGACTCGGTGCAGACCCTTCACGACCCCGCTCTGTCCTCGGCCGCCGGGTCCGTCGGCCAGGTCCGTCACGTGTCGGCCCGGTTGGTGCGGGTCGCGAAGGAACGGGGCACGGCGATCGTGCTCGTGGGCCACGTCACCAAAGAGGGCGCTTTGGCCGGCCCGCGGGTGCTCGAGCACCTGGTCGACACCGTGCTCGAGTTCTCCGGTGACCGTCACCAAGGCTTGCGGATGCTGCGCGCCGTGAAGCACCGATTCGGCACCACCGGCGAGCTGGGACTGTTCGAGATGGGCGAGTCGGGTCTCACGCCTCTCGCCGACGCGTCGACGACGTTTCTCGCCGACCGGGTACGGAATGCGCCCGGCTCGGTGGTAGCGGCGACGATCGAGGGTCAGCGACCGCTGCTCGTCGAGCTCCAGTCCTTGTTGGCCCCCACCAACCGCGAGTCCGGTCCGGGCGCCCGCGTCGCTCCTGGTCTCGACTCCGGCCGGCTAGCGGTGGTGTTGGCGGTGCTCGACCAGCATGTGGGCGTAGTCACGCTCGGAAGCGATGTGTACCTGTCACTAGCCGGGGGAGCCCGCGTTCGCGAGCCGGGACTCGATCTTCCGCTGGCTCTCGCCATCGCCTCGGCGTTGCGACAACGACCTTTGGCCCACGACCTGGTCGCAGTGGGAGAGATCGGACTCGCCGGTGAGGTGCGCCAGGTCGGAAGGCTCGAGCGCCGGCTAGCCGAGGCGTCGCGGCTCGGGTTCCACGGTGCGGTCGTGCCCGCCGGAACTCCGGATCTCCCGGTCGGGCTTCACCTGCATCGAGTCGCCACGGTGGCCGAGGCGGTCGAGGTGGTTGGCCTCGGACCCGTGCGGTCCCGTCGCGCCGCAGCGTGACTCGGCGGTCGCCGGCCGGTAGCTAGACTCCGCCGATGCGCCACCGCCCGAGCCCCGAGCTGCTCGACGTCCTACGGCGTAGCGCTCCCGGAACCGCACTGCGCGACGGCCTCGATCGCATCATCCAGTCCAAGATGGGCGCACTCGTGGTCATCGACGACGGCCCCGTGGTGCGCCGCATCTGTTCGGGCGGGTTCGAGCTCGATGCGCCGTTCACACCGCAACGGTTAGCCGAGCTGGCCAAGATGGACGGCGCCATCATCCTCAGTCGCGACGCCCACCGGATTCACCGGGCCAACGTGCACCTGGTACCCGATCCGACGGTCGAGACCAGCGAGACCGGTACCCGGCACCGCACCGCCGAGCGGGTCGGTAGAAGCCTGTCGGTGCCGGTCATCTCGGTGTCCGAGGAACGCAGCGTCATCACGATCTACCGCGGCCCCGAATCCCACAACGTCGAGGACCCGGCCCGGCTGATCGTGCGCTCCAACCAGGCGCTACAGACCCTCGAGCGGTATCGGGCCCGACTCGACGTGGTGATGACCAACCTCTCCTCGCTCGAGGTCGAGGACCTGGCGACGCTTCGCGACATGCTCATCGTGCTCCAGCGACTCGAGCTGGTGAGCCGCATTGCCGCCGAGATCGAGCTCGACATCAGCGAGTTGGGCGACGACGGCCGGCTGGTGCAGCTTCAGCTCGGCGAGTTGATGCTCGGCGTCGAGGACGAACGCGAGCTGCTGATCCGCGACTACTTCCACGAGGACGCCGACTGGCACGTGGCCGAGTCGCTCTCGGCGCTCGACGCCCTCGGCGAGAGCCGCCTGTTGGAGCTGGCCGAGGTTGCCGAGGTCCTGCACCTGCCCGGGCGGTCCATCGACCTCGACGCCAGCGTCACCCCCCGCGGCTACCGCCTGTTGTCGCGCGTGCCCCGGCTCCCCGACGCGGTGATCGAGCGAGTCGTCACCCGCTTCGGGGATCTGCCTCACATCATCCGGGCCACCACCGACGAGCTCGAGAAGGTGGGCGGCGTAGGTGCCTCTCGGGCCCGTTCGATGAAAGATGCCCTGGCTCGAATCACCGAGTCCAGCATCCTCGGCACTTACCGCTGACCGCTCCGGTCTGGCCGCGCGTGAACGATCCGGCCCTGCCGACCGTCAGGTGTGAGGCGATGAACCTCCCCGATCTGTGGCCGGACACCGAGCCGTGAGCTCGTGCGACCGGTGCGGCGTGTCTCTCGTCGAGGAGGCGGCGTTCTGCCACCGCTGCGGCGCGACGACCGGGTACAACGTCTCGAGTGTCATCCGGCTCGGCACCGGTGACATCGCACGCTCGGTCGAGTCCCCCGCCGGCCCACCTCGCCCGAGACCAGGCCGCGCCATCGCGACAGGTGATCGGCCTGCCGGCCGGCGTGACCGGCCCAGTCATCGCCGCGCCCTCCGAGCTCATGCGACCCGCTGGCTGACGCCGACCCCCGTGGATCGAGTCGTCAACCGCCCGGGGGCTTGTATCGGATCGTTTGGCCAGCGGCGTCGTCGATCTCGGCCGGCGTGAGCAGCACCGTCGTGCGTACCGTCGCGCCCCCGCCGGCCGACACCGTCAGGGCCAGCGCGGCGGCCGCGGCGTGGTCGGGCACGTCGACGATCGCGTACGCGTCGATGTCGCCGAACGCGAAGTACAGCGTGTCGAGCTTGCCCCCGGCGCTCTTGGCCGCCGCGGCCGCGGCCGCCCGCCGAGCCGAGCCACCTTGGGCGAGGACACCCCTGACTCCGTCCAACGTGTAGCTGACTTCCAGTAGGTATTTGGGCATCGTGGTACCTCGTTCCCCGGCGGGGTGCCGGTCAGAGCCGACGCTAGTGCGGAACGAATGACCGTGACGGAGGTGCGCAGTGGTCGGGCAGGTGCCCAGCGGTTCCGCTCCCAGCCGATCACGGGGCGCACCCGCGGCGCCCGGCCCGTGGTGGCGCGACTTCTCCGAGCCAGGCGCGGCCAGTTCGTGGATGTAGGCGACGAACGGCTCCCCGGGATCACGTGCGGATCGCCACCGCCAGACGCTCAGGCTTCAGTTCGATCGTCGCCATGCCAACCTCCTCGCCGCGACCGTACTCCGGGGCTTGGGGCCGAGGCGCGGCGCCGAGTTACAGTTCGGCCCATGACCACCGACTACCGCTTCGTGACCTACGAACTGCTCGATGAGGGCACGATCGCTCGCATCATGTTGAACCGCCCCGACCAGCGCAACGCCCAGAGCCGGGGTCTGCTGGTCGAGCTCAACGACGCCATGCTCACCGCCGAGGCCGACGATCGGGTGCGCGTGGTCATCATGGGCGGCGCCGGCACCATGTTCTCGTCGGGCCACGACTTGGGTTCGAAGCAGGCGATCGCTGAGCGGACTCCCGGCCCCGAACGACACCCGTCGATGTCGATCAACGGCGGCACCCGCAAGGGCTCCGAGCAGCTCATGTTGCAGGAGTGGCACTACTTCTTCGAGAACACCCGGAGGTGGCGGAACCTGCGCAAGATCACCATCGCCGAGGTGCACGGCCCCGTCTTCGCGGCCGGACTGATGATCATGTGGGCCTGCGATCTGATCGTCGCCGCCCAGAACACCACGTTCGCCGATGTCGTCGGCACACGCCTGGGAATGTGCGGCGTCGAGTACTTCGGCCACCCGTGGGAGTTCGGCCCCCGAAAGGCCAAGGAGCTACTTCTCACGGGCGACTCATTGTCGGTGGAGGAAGCCCACCAGCTCGGCATGGTGTCGAAGATCTTCCCCGACGACGAGCTCCAGCAGAAGACCCTCGAGTTCGCCCGCCGGATCGCCGAACGGCCGACGATGACA
>CAYMJU010000074.1:0-2918 GCA_964390555.1 uncultured Acidimicrobiales bacterium
CCACTGGTCTGCCTCGACGAGACCTCCAAGCAGCTTGTCGCCGAGACGTAAGCGGTGGTCTGACCCCACGTTTCGGGAGGGCTCGGGCGGTGGCTTAATGCCATCCCATGAGCGATCGATTTGACCATACGCTTGAGCGTAAGCTTGAAAGCAAGGCCGACGAGGCCGATGACGCGGGCGTCCCCCTGCGGCGGCTCGAGCTGATCACCGGGACTGGCCGTCGCCGACGGTGGTGGACGGATGAGAAGGCCCGCATCCTGGTAGAGAGCCTGAGGCCGGGCGCCAATATTTCGGAAGTGGCGCGGCGGAATGGGCTGTCCCCGCAGCAGTTGTTCGGCTGGCGGCGCGAAGTGCGTTGCGATCCGGCCGTAGGCCGCAGCGGCGCACCAGGCAAGAACGGGCGAGAGCCCGAGCCAGCGCCGAGCCTCGTGCGCAAACGCGGCAGGCCGAAGAAAGTCCGCGACGGCGCTCCGACTGATACCGCCCCCGTGCACTTCGCGCCGATCGTGATCGCGGCCCCGGCGGCATCGGCGCCGCCACCGTCCGGCGGGAGCCCACCCGATCGTTCTCCGCCGGGCGTGATCGAGATCACGATCGGCGACGCGGTCGTGCGTGTCAGCGGCCAGGTCGACATCGCGCTGCTCGTCTCGGTGCTGCGTGCCGTGCGGAGGGCATCATGATCATGCCGGGGACAGAGATCCAGGTGCTGGTGGCGACGAAGCCAGTGGACTTCCGTAAGCAGATGGACGGACTCGCCGCCATCGTGCAACAGGCGCTGGCCGCCGATCCGTTTTGCGGCGCGGTCTACGTGTTCCGTTCCAAGCGGCTCGACCGCGTGAAACTGCTGTGGTGGGACGGCACCGGCATCTGCCTGATGACGAAGCGGCTGGAGAGCGGGCAGTTCCGCTGGCCACCGATCGAGGACGGCGTGCTGCGTCTGTCGGCCGTGCAAATGTCCGCTCTTCTCGAGGGGCTGGAGTGGTCGAGCGTGCAGCCCCGTGAGGTCGTTCGTCCGAGTGCCACGCAATGATCCAGCGACACGACGACTCACCAGCGCGATCGATGCTGCGCGAGTCAGCAGAATCAGCAACAACTTGGCTTGTCTTCGGCAAGACGGCACGAGTTCAGACAACGACCATGACGCATGCGAACGACAGCTTGTCCAACGATCTCGACGCGCTCCGCGCGTTGATCGCGGCCGAGCGTGCGGCGCACGCATCTGCCATCCTCGCCCGCGACACCGCCATCGCCGAGCGTGCGGCGCATGCTGCGGCCCATGCCACTGTCGTCGCCGAGCGCAATACCCTCACCGTGGAACGCGACCTGCTCGCCGCCCGCAATGCGCGGCTGGAATCCGCGAACGCGAAGCTCCAGGAGATCCTGGCCGAGATCAGGCGCGCACACTTCGGCCGCAAGTCCGAGCGCATTACCGACGATCAGTTGGCGTTTGCGCTGGAGGGGCTGGAGACGTCGCTCGCCAAGACCAAGGCGGAAGCGGAGAAAGCCGACCCCGCGCTGAAGGCGGCACGCACGAAGAAGCCTCGCGCCAGCCGCAACGAAAACCTCGATCATCTGCCGCATGTAGAGATCGTGATCGAGCCGGAGAGCAAGATCTGCCCGTGCTGCAACGGGGAGCTGCACAAGATCGGCGAAGACGTGTCGAAGCGTCTAGACAAACAGCCAGCCAAGCTCACCGTGACCGTGGAGCGACGGCCGAAGTTCGGGTGCCGGACCTGCGAGAAGACCGGCGCCGACGACGTCGCCGGCATCATTCAGGCCCCGACGCCAGCGCACCTGATCGAAGGCGGGCTGCCGACCGAGGCGCTGGTCGCCGACATCGTGGTCAGCAAGCACGCCGATCATCTGCCGCTCTACCGGCAATCGCAGATCCTGGCGCGCTCCGGCGTCAACATTGAGCGCTCGACGCTGGCGCAGTGGGTCGGCGCCGCGGCGGCCGAGCTGCAACCGCTGCACGATCATCTTCTGCGGCAGCTGTTAGCCTCGCCCAGACTGTTCTGTGACGAGACTCGCTGCCCCGTGCTCGATCCCGGGCGCGGCAAGACCAAGACCGGGTTCATGTGGGCCTTGGCCCGCGACGACCGACCATGGGGCGGCAACGATCCCCCGGCGGTGGCCTACACCTACGCGCCCGGACGCGGGGCTGAGCACGCGGTCAAGCTGCTCGCCGGCTTCACCGGCATCCTGCAAGTCGACGGATACTCCGTCTACAAGCAACTCGGCGCGCCCACCCGCACCGGCGGGGCGGTGACGCTCGCCTATTGCTGGAGCCATCTGCGGCGCAAGTTCTACACGGTCTACGTCGGCGGCAACGCGCCGATCGCGACCGAGGCGTTGGCGCGCCTGAAAAAGCTGTACGAGATCGAGGCCGACATCCGCGGCCTGCCGCCCGAGGTGCGACGGAACGTGCGCCAGCAGCAGTCGAAGCCGATCGTCGAGGCGCTGAAGCCCTGGTTCGAGGCGTGCCTCGCGAAGGTCTCGAAGGGCGGCAAGCTCGGCAAGGCTCTCCGCTATGGCCTGCGCCATTGGGACGGCTTGTGCCGGTTCCTCGACGACGGCCGCATCGAGATCGATTCCAACACGGTCGAGCGCTCGATCCGCGGCATCGCTTTGAGCCGGAAGAACGCCTTGTTCGCCGGCCACGACCAGGGCGCCATGAACTGGGCGATGATCGCGTCCTTACTCGAGAGTTGCAAGCTCAACGGCGTCGATCCGCTGGCTTGGCTGACCGACGTGCTGACCAAGCTCGTCAACCTGTGGCCGGCATCGAAAATCGACGATCTGATGCCCTGGGCCTATGTCAAAAAGCCGGCCTGAGACCACGTCCAGGTGGGGCGGCTGGCCCGCTTACGATTGATCTGGAAGCTAACGAGCGGCTCGGCTGGGTAACCGGCAGGGTC
>CAYMJU010000075.1:0-7025 GCA_964390555.1 uncultured Acidimicrobiales bacterium
CTTCGACGTCGCGCTCGATGCTGCGTTCTGGACCGAGGTCTTGTCACACCCTGATGCCGACTCGACATTTCGCGCTCACCTCGTGTCGAGCGATGGCGAGACCGTCGCCGCGGTGGTCACGGCGGGCGCGGGTGACGTGTCGACCTACCTGCTCGGCGCCAGCTCGCCCGCGGCCCACCCGACACATGCCGGCTACCTGGCCCAGTTCCGTGCGGTGCTCGCCGCCCGTCAAGCTGGTCACCGCTACTACGACCTCGGTGGCGTCGACCGTGTTGCCAACCCGGGTGGCTGGCAGTTCAAGAGCGGCATGCGTGGATTCGAGGTCACGACGCCGCGTCCTGTGGTGTTGGCGGCCAACGGCATGCGGGGTCTGGCGGCTCGCACCGCAGAGGCGCTCGTTGCCCGGCGCCGCGGTGGAGAGGCTTTCACCCGCGAGGTCGATCGATGACCGCCGACCCGCCCTATGTGGTGCTGTCGCCTCACTATGACGACGCCGCCCTGTCCGCACACGCGCTCTTGACTAGCGGTGAGGTCGGCACCGTCCTCACGGTGTGCTCGGCGGCCGCAGCTTCCGCCGTCCCGAGCTACTGGGACAAGAAGTGTGGCTTTCGCTCCCCGGCTCAGGCCATCGAGGTTCGCCAGGCCGAGGATCGGGTGGCCATGGCCGATCTTCGCGTTGCGACCGACAGGGTCGGGCTGGTCGACGGCGCGTACCTGACCGGACCGCGCCCCGACGAGGAGCGGGTCCGGTTGGTGCAACGGCTGAACGAGTTGTTCGACGGCGTTTCGGGCTCGGTTCGGATCGCGGCCCCTGTGGGTGCCGGCCGGCCCCGGCGTCACCCGTGGCGGGCGGCGGCGGTCGCCCTGCGGCTGCCGGGGCGGGTGTTCTTCGACCAGGCCGCTCACCCCGATCACGTGTGGGTGCGCGACAGCGCGCTGTCATTTGCTCGCGACACCGGCTGCGCCGTGGCGCTCTACGAGGACCTGCCCTACGCGCTGGGCAACCCCGCGGACCCCGTCGCAGCCGAGCTCGGACGACTCTGGGGGGCTCGCGTCGAGCTGGCGGTCACGGCGGTGGATCTCGCCGCCAAGGTCCGGGCGGTGGGGTGTTACGCCTCGCAGCTTCCTGGGCTGTTCCCTCACTGGGCCCTCCGCGATCTCGCGGCCGCATTACCGGCCACCGAACGGACCTGGACCCTCACCTTCGACAATTGACGTCGCCGGCTTGTTGTTCGCCACCGTCATGAGACACCTGGGAGGGCTCGCCAGCTCGCTGGGCTCTTACACGTCGCCGGGGGTCGAACAGGCCTCGATGTGGTTGATGAGCGCAAATCCGTCGATCCGGACATCGACGCCGCGGCCGCCGGGCAGGGCGGTCAGGCGGAAGCGCAGATCGTCGTCTAGCTCGGCGCTGCGGAGCCGATCGACGTGGCGATCGCGGTCAGCGAGGTAGCGGTCCCAATCGGCGAACCAGGCATCGAGGAGCGCTCGGTCGGCCGGACCACCGCTCGCCATGGAGCGCAGATCGGTGACCATGCTGGAGATGACCGCATTGCCCGATACGACCAAGTCGGCACGCTCCTGAGGCGACTCGATCGTTTGTGCGTTGGGCAAAGCATCGAGCTCGGCGAGCATCTGCTCGCAGCGCGGCAGCGCCACCGTCGCGAACCCGTCGGAATCGAGCCGGTCGACGAGGCTGTCGGGCTTCCAAGGGCTGAAAGCCCACACCCAGAACGCCGCCATCGACACCAATACGGCACCGGCGGCGACTCGTCCTGGGGTGATGCGGTGCCCGTCAGATCGCGGCGCGGCATCGTCGGCGAGCTCGGCGGTTTCGATCACGGTGGGTTGACCCGCACCGTGACGACCGTGCCTGCCGCGGCCGCCGCTCCCGCTGGTGGCTGCTGAGCCCACACCAGGCCGACATTTTGGCCCGGGGCCAGGCCGGGCTCGCGGTCGGGGACCTCGGTGACGGTGTACCCGGCGCTGGTGAGCACGCTGCGGGCTTCGTCGACCGCCACTCCGACGACATTGGGGACGGTGAGCGCTTCAGTCGACAGCTCGACGACCTCGATCGTGACGACACTGCCCAGGTAGGTCAGCTCGCCGGCCAGAGGAGACTGACCACTCACGGTGCCGGGCGTGGCGCCCTCGGTGTTGTCGACGGCCTCCGAATCTACGCCGAAGCCGGCCGCGATCAGCGCATCGGTGGCCGCGGCCTCGGTGAGTCCTCTCACGTCGGGTGCCGGCACCAGCTCGGCCTCGGTCAACAACGTGGTGGTGGTGCTGGTCGTCGAGGGCGGTGGGGTCGGGAATTCCTCGGGCGGGTAATTGAGCTCGTCGGGGCCGAGGGCGTAGGTCATGATGTCGTGCCAGATCTCGGTCGGATAGGTGCTGCCGAACACATCTCGTCCCACCGTGGCTCGAGTCATCGGCCGCTGGCTGCCGGGGAACCCGACCCACACCGCCGTCACGAGCTGGGGCACGTAGCCGATGAAGGTGGCATCGGCGAGGTTCTGGGCCGAGCCGGTCTTGCCGGCGGCCGGACGACCGATGTTCCCGCTGGCCCGGGCCGTGCCCTCCTCAATGACCCCACGCAGTACCCACGAGATCTGGGCCGCCACCTGGTCGTCGAGCACGTCGACCGGCTGGGGCAGGTGCTCCCAGATCACTGTGCCATCGGCGGCGACGATCTTGGTGACGTAGGTGGGGTCGACCCGGTCGCCCCCGTTGGCGAACGTGGCGTAGACCGTGGCCATGTCGAGCATGGTGACGTCCTCGGTGCCGAGCACCGCGGCCGGCACCGGCGACAGCGGCGAGGTCTCGGGGTCGACGCCCAGGTCGTAGGCCATCTGCACGAATTGCTCGGGCCCGATGCGGAGCATCAGGTTGGCGTACAGCGTGTTGTACGACTGGCGGGTGCCGGTGACGAGGGTGACGTTGGCGCCGCCGCCACCGCTCTTCACACGCCAAGGTGTCGTGAGCAGGCCCGGCCATTCCTGGGGCAAGAACGTGTGGAGCGACGGCGCTGGCAGGGCGTCGGTCACCTCCCAGCCTCCACGTTCGAGGGCGTACGCCAGGGCGATCGGCTTCATGGACGACCCGGCCTGGCGCCCGCCGTCGGGGTCGCCATCGTGGTCGTTGTCCTCGCCGGCGACCGCCAGGTTGGCGTGGACCTCGTCGGACCAGTAGTCGCGCCCGGCGACCATGGCGAGCACGTGGCCGGTTCCCGGCTCCATCACCACCGCGGCGGCGTCGGGACCCTCGGGATTCGGCAGATGGCCGTTGGCGCCGTAGACGATCTCCTGGGCTCGTTCCTGGAGCGAGCGGTCGAGGGTGGTGTAGATGCGCAGCCCCCCGCCGAACAGGGCCTGGCGGCGATCTTCGAACGTCGGGAACAGCTCGACGATCTCGTGGTCGTCACCGTCGAGGAACCACCTCTTCACCTCGTCGACGAACTCGGGGCCGGGGAACCGTGCCTCGTAAGTGGCGTCGTCGGAGGTGTCCTCGCGCTCCGGTCGCACGATCGTGCGCACGCTCAGGTCGTAGGCGTCGTCGTGCTCGGCCTCGGTGATGAACCCGTTGGTGAGCATCCGGTCGAGGACCAGGCGTCGCCGGGTCTCGGCGTCGTCGGGGACCTCGTAGGGGTCGAACCCGCTCGGTCGCTGGACGAGTCCGGCGAGCAGCGCCGCCTCGGCCAGGGTGAGCTGGGAGACGTCCTTGGCGAAGTACTGCTCCGACGCCGCCTGGACGCCGTAGGCGTTGTTCCCGAAGAACACCACGTTCAGGTACTGCTCGAGGATGAAGTCCTTGTTGTACTGCTGCTCGAGCCGGCGAGCCAGGTTGATCTCCTGGATCTTGCACTGGATCGTGCGGGTGGGCACACCCGTCTCGTCGAAGCACTCGGTGAGCTGGTCGCGCTGGGTGAGCTTCACCAACTGCTGGGTGAGCGTCGAACCGCCCTGCTCGATGCCGCCCGCGGACACGTTGGTGCGCGCTGACCGGATGAGGCCGCGCAAGTCGAAGCCGCCGTGGATGTAGAACCGCTCGTCCTCGATCGCGATGATCGCTTGGCGCATCACCTCGGGTATCTGGTCGAGGCGCACGTTGGTGCGGTTCTCAGAGGCGCGCAGCTCGGTGAGGAGCAGGCCGTCGCGGTCATAGATCGAGCTGGTCTGGGACTGCTCGGGGAAGCTGACCTGAAGGTTCGCCGACGTGTACGAGTAACACGACGTCGCCAGCACCGAGAACGCGGCGACGGCGGCGGCGGCCCGGTGGGCGCCTCGGATGACCCGCGTGCGGTTCCGCTTCGACATGCGGGACCCATTCTCGCCTGCCGAGGTCGGAATCCGGCGTCAGGACGCCTGCGAATGCGGGCACAATGTGGCCCATGCCCGGGTCCGACATCCTTTCCGACCTCGAGGCCCGGGGTCTGGTGCACGATCACACCGACCGGGCCGAGTTCGCCGCTGTCCTCGACGAGGGTCCGACCAGCGTGTACTGCGGGTTCGATCCCACCGCCGACAGCCTCCACGTCGGCAACCTGATCGGCCTGCTGGTTCTGCGGCGCTTCCAGCTCGCCGGCCACCGACCCATTGCCCTCGCTGGCGGCGCGACAGGCATGGTCGGTGACCCGTCGTTTCGCAGCGACGAGCGCAACCTGCTCGATACCGGAGCGCTGGCCGCGAACGTGGCCGCCATCAAGGAGCAACTCTCCCGCTTCGTCGACTTCGACGACGCGTCGGTGCCGGCGGTGCTCGTCGACAATGCCGAGTGGACGTCGGCCATCGGTGTGCTCGACTTCCTTCGCGACGTCGGCAAGCACTTCACGGTCAATCAGATGGTCGCCAAGGAATCGGTGCGCTCCCGGATGGCGAGCGAGTCCGGCATCTCGTTCACCGAGTTCAGCTACATGCTGCTGCAAGCCAACGACTTCATACACCTGAGCGCAGCGTTCGGGTGCCGGGCCCAGGTCGGGGGCTCGGACCAGTGGGGCAACATCACAGCGGGCATCGATCTGATCCGCCGCCGTCTTGGGGTGGCCGCCCACGGTCTCACCTGGCCGCTGCTCACGCGGACCGACGGATCGAAGTTCGGGAAGAGCCAGGGGGCCAACATCTGGCTCTCACCGGCGCGAACCTCGCCGTACCGCTTCTTCCAATACTGGATCAACACCGACGACCGCGACCTCGAGCGATTCTTGCTCCAGCTCACCCTGCTCGAGGTGGACGAGGTGCGAGGCATCGTGCGGGACCACCAGACTGCGCCCGATCGCCGGATCGGTCAGGAACGACTGGCGGTCGAGATCACGGCCCTCGTCCACGGAGCCTCGGCGGTCGCCGCGGCTCGAGACGCGTCGTCGATCCTGTTCGGCCGCGGCGATATCGCCGGCCCTCCGAGTGCCGAGGCCATGGCGACGGTAGCGGCCGAGGTGCCTAGTGCGCCGTGGGACCCGGCCGACCGCCACGCGATCGATCCCGTGGAGCTGCTCGTGGTGACCGGCCTCGCCTCCTCGAAGGGCGACGCACGCCGGGCTATCGCCGGAAACGGCGTGGCGGTCGCCGGTCGGCGCCTGGCATCGACCGAAGCACTCGGCCCCGACTCGATCTGGCATGACCGGTACGTGCTCGCGCGGAGGGGCAAGTCCTACGGCGTCGCGCTGCTCGGACGATGACGAGACATTTTTCGCCGGGCGAGGTTGACGCTTGGGGAGGGCGTCGGTAGCGTGGTCCCTCGGCCCTGCAAGGCGCTTGCTCCGCAACGGAGCCGATGACCGCAGGGAAGACCGGCACCACCTCGGAGCGATCCGAAGCGTGTGCGACGCCTCCGGGCGTCCAGTGCTCCTTGAAAACAGAAGAGAGGACGCAAAAGCCAGTGCGGGCGCTGCGCGGTGATGCGAGTCACTGCACGGCGTACCAAACGATAAATCAATTCCGTATCAGAGCCACCGGTATTCCGCCGGTAGGAAGGTACACAACTCGCCTGGGCTTCGGCCCAGTCCAACTGATCGACGGTCGACCGCCTAGGCGGCCGGTCCGAGATCTCGACGGAGAGTTTGATCCTGGCTCAGGACGAACGCTGGCGGCGTGCTTAACACATGCAAGTCGAACGAACTCGACCTTCGGGTCAATGAGTTAGTGGCGAACGGGTGAGTAACACGTGAGAAACCTGCCCTTGAGATGGGGATAACTCGGGGAAACCCGGGCTAATACCCGATACGCTCCCTTGGCCGCATGACCGAGGGATGAAAGCTCAGGCGCTCAAGGATGGTCTCGCGGCCTATCAGCTTGTTGGCGAGGTAACGGCTCACCAAGGCGACGACGGGTAGCTGGTCTGAGAGGACGATCAGCCACACTGGGACTGAGACACGGCCCAGACTCCTACGGGAGGCAGCAGTGGGGAATCTTGCTCAATGGGCGCAAGCCTGAAGCAGCAACGCCGCGTGAGGGACGAAGGCCTTCGGGTTGTAAACCTCTTTCAGCAGGGACGAAAATGACGGTACCTGCAGAAGAAGCTCCGGCCAACTACGTGCCAGCAGCCGCGGTAATACGTAGGGGGCGAGCGTTGTCCGGATTTATTGGGCGTAAAGAGCTCGTAGGCGGTTTGGTAAGTCGGGTGTGAAAGGCCGAGGCTCAACCTCGGGAAGCCACCCGATACTGCCATGACTGGAGTCCGGTAGAGGAGTGTGGAATTCCTGGTGTAGCGGTGAAATGCGCAGAGAGCAGGAGGAACACCAATGGCGAAGGCAGCACTCTGGGCCGGTACTGACGCTGAGGAGCGAAAGCGTGGGTAGCAAACAGGATTAGATACCCTGGTAGTCCACGCCGTAAACGTTGGGCACTAGGTGTGGGGCCCTATCAACGGGTTCCGTGCCGAAGTTAACACATTAAGTGCCCCGCCTGGGGAGTACGGCCGCAAGGCTAAAACTCAAAGGAATTGACGGGGGCCCGCACAAGCGGCGGAGCATGTTGCTTAATTCGAGGCAACGCGAAGAACCTTACCTGGGTTTGACATGTAGAGAAAAG
>CAYMJU010000076.1:0-13195 GCA_964390555.1 uncultured Acidimicrobiales bacterium
TCGAGACCGACTACCCGCACACCGACTCGACCTGGCCGAACACGCTCAGCGTGGCCCAGGACATGATGGGGCACCTGCCCCAGGACGTGGTGAACAAGATCTGCCGCGACAACGCCGCCCGGATGCTCCACCTCCTGTGACAGCACGGGATGCACATCCGCGACGACGGTGCAGTCGCCGCGCGGCTGTGAGGGATCGCCGTTGGTCGGGCTCATCGACGAGTTTCACCGACACCGCCCCGTGCCGGCTGCGGCTCGAGGATGCCTACCCCCTTCTGGTCGAGAGACCCGGGTAGGCTCCGAATCGTGGCCCAGCCTTTGATCACGACGACCGAGCGGACGACGACCATCGCCGAACCTGTCGTGAGCCCGCAGGAACCCGGTGACCACGACCGCTTTGCCCACTACGTCCCCAAGGACAAGCTGACCGAGGCGTTGGTGATGGGCACCGCGGTGACTGCCCTGTGCGGAAAGATCTGGGTCCCGAGCCGGGACCCCGAGCGCTACCCGGTGTGCCCGTCGTGCAAGGAGATCAAGGCTTCGCTCGACGCCATCCGGTCGGGCGGCGCGTGACACAGCCCGTCGATGGCGACGACTACCGGCAGTGGTGGGGCCGGCCCCAGGTTGTCCTGGCCAGCGCGATGGCGGTGTACGTCGCGTACTTCGCTCGCCACCTGGTCCTGCGCCACGAACGGTTCGGGACGTTCGACTACGACCTCGGAATCTGGGATCAGTACGTGTGGCTGTGGGCCCACGGCGAGAGCTTCAACACGATCCGCGGGCTCGACAATCTGGCGTTTCACGTATCGCCCTCGTTGGCGGTGTTCGTGCCCTTCTACTGGCTCGGCGCCGGCCCCACGTTTCTCAACGCGGCGATGGTGCTCTCAGTGGCCGCGGGCGCGGTTCCGGTGTATCGGCTCGGCCGTCACCTACTCGACGACGAGTGGCTCCCGATCGGGTTGGCCGCTGCCTACCTCGGGCACTTCTCGCTCCAGTGGCAGATGTGGGAGACGTTCCATCCCGAGACGCTGGCGATCGGCCCGCTGTTGTTCGGCTACGAGGCGGTGTTCCGCCGACGGTGGTTGCCGGGAGCGGCGTGGTTGGTGTTCGCGGTCGGGCTCAAGGAGGACATCGCCCTCGCCGTGGCGATGATCGGCGTCCTCGTCGCCCTGCGGGGTCAGTGGCGCCGTGGAGGCGCGGTGTTCGGTCTGTCGGTCGTGTGGTTCTTCGTGTGCACGAAGTTGGTGATGCCTCAGTTCTCCGACGCTGGGGTGTTCTACGAGCAGTTCTACGGCTACCTGGGTGACGGCCCGGTCGCCATGGCCGACACGGCGGTCACCAACCCCACGGAGTACACGCGCCAGCTCGAGCAGGCCGACGCCGTCGGGTACACCCGTGACCTGCTGTTGCCGTTCGGGTTCTTGCCGCTGCTGTCGCCGCTCACCCTGCTCGTGGCCGTGCCGCAGGTCTTGGCCAACCTGTTGTCGCTCGTGCCCAACTCGTGGCCGGTGCGAGTCCACTACGCCGCGGTGCCGATCGCCGTCATGGCGATGGCGTCGGTCCATGGTGTGGCCCGGTTGCGGCGACCGGCACTGCGGCGGGTGGCGGTCGGGTGGATGTGTGCGGCGAGCCTCGCCACGTCGTCGGTGTGGGGGATAAGCCGCTTCAGTCCCGACTACGACAACGGGTTCTGGCCGCTGTTCCCCGATCCGGTGAACGAGGTCCGAGCCGAGGTCGCGGCCGCCGTCCCCGATGGCGCAGCCGTCGCCGCGTCGTACAACTTGAGCCCGCATCTCACCCATCGCCGCGAGGCGTACACGTTCCCATCGCCGTGGCTCCCGCACAACTGGGGCGTGGCCGGTGAGGACCTGCCGTCACCGGACCGGGTCGACTGGCTCGCCGTCGACCTGGCCGTGACCAGCGAGGAGCACCGGGCACTACTCGACGAGATTCTCGCCGCCGACGACTGGGAACTCGTGAGCGACGAAGCCGGCGTGATCCTCGCCCGCCGGCGGTAAGAGGGCGAGCCGGTAGGCGAGCCCTCCAATGACACCGATCCGACGTCGAGCGTTCGGTTGTTGGCGCGGGTTCCAACCCGCTTCTACCTGGCTGCGGCCTTGCGGAGCTTGGCGTAGAGGCGGTCGAAGGCGTCGGAAGCAGCAGCTGAGCGCGAGCCGTACGCGTGGATCGGGCGGCGTTCGCCGAGAGCCTGGTTCACGATCGCGCGATTCGGGATCGACGGCTTCCACACCGCCCGTTTGCCGACGATCTTGCCCAGCTCGTCGTACTGGTGATCGGCCTCGCGCCCGATGGCCGGCATGCGATTGACGATCACGCCGGCCAGGTCGAGCTGATCGTTGTACTTGTGCCACACGTCGTCGACCAGGTCGGCCATGGTCGCGAGCGTGTTGAGGCTGAGCGCCGCGGGCTCGACGACGAGCACGGCAAGGTCAGCCGAACCGAGGGCGGTTACGGTGAGCTGACCGATGCCAGGCGGGCAATCGAGCAGGATCACGTCGTAGGCCGGAGCGACGGCCTTGAGCGCTCGGCGCAGCTTGCCGGCCCGCTTCTTCGGATTGCCCTCGGGGTCCCAGGCGGCCAGATCGGTCGCCGCCGGCAGCACGTCGAGGCCCGATCCCCATGTCGACTCGCAGATGACCGAGGCGGCGGACCGCTCGCCCTCGAGTACGTCGGTCATCGCCGACGCGGTCGATGCCGGGTCGACTCCCACGGCCCACGTGCTGCTGGCCTGGGGGTCGAGGTCGACGACGAGAACTCGGTGCCCGGCCGCCAGGGCCGACGAAGCCAGTCCCAACGTGACGGTCGTCTTCCCGACGCCGCCCTTCTGGCTGAGTATCGCAACGGTGCTCATAGCCGTCCCAGGGGGCTACGCCCCCCCAGACCCCATCGGCATCCGGGGAGCCGCGCTCCCTCGGCTGCGCTCGCTCGCTGCGTTTCGCTCATAGCCCATCGTGCCACGCCACCATCCCTCGACCCGGGACCGGTCGGCTCACACGTCAGGGATGCCCATCTCGAGGTTCGAACCGCGGATGCCGCCATCGACGGGGATGACCTGGCCGGTGACGTAGCTCGACGCGTCCGACGCCAGGTACAGCGCCGCGGCAGCGATGTCGTCGGCGACTCCGAGCCGGCGCAGCGGCGTGGCGGCGACCATGAGGTCGTGGAGCTCGGGTGACTGGAGCACGATGTCGAGCGCCGAGGTGGCGATGGCGCCGGGCGCGACGGCGTTGACCCGGATCCGCGGAGACAAGTCCGTGGCGAGGTTGCCGGTCAGGGCGATCATCGCCGCTTTGGCGGTGCCGTAGGCCGCGAAGCCCCGGCTGAACTGGCGACCGGCCGCCGATGCGATGTTGATCACGCTGCCGCCTCCGCCCGCCAACATGTGCGGCACGGCGAGCTGCGTGAGGTTGAACGCCGTCGTCACGTTCCAGGTGAGCGCTTCGTTGAACGCGCGCTCGCTGGTGTCGAGGAAGGCCTGAGGCATCGAGCCACCGACGTTGTTGACGACGACGTCGATGCGACCGTGCTCGGCCATGGCGGTGTCGACGAGCGCCGAGAGCGCGGCGCGCGTCGACAGGTCACCGGCGACGACGGTGGCCTGGCTCCCGCGGGCGGCGACGGCTTCGGCGATCTCGTCGAGCTGGTCTTTGCTCCGCGCGCCGATCACGACGGTTCCTCCCACGTCGGCGAAGGCCAACGCGATGGCGGCGCCGATGCCTCGGCCGGCGCCGGTAACGAGTGCGACCTTGCTGTCGAGTCGGAACAGGTCGAGGATCATGAGAAGCTCCAGTCGGGAAACCCGAGATGTTGGTCGAGCCGGCAACCCTAGACTTTTGTTCTCGTGAGCTGCTCGGACGAACTATCGACGATCCTGCTGGAGCCCGATCCGGTCCCCGGGTTGTGGGCCGCCATCGGCGACGGACGCATGGATGATCTCGTCCCCGAGCTCGCTGCGCTCCGCATGGAGCAAGACCCGATCCACCGACACAAGGACGTGTTGACCCATACCGTCGCTGTGGCGGGCAACACCGAACCGGAGCTGCTGGTGCGCCTGGCCGCGTTGTTCCACGACATCGCGAAGCCGCGGACCCGCTCCTTCGAGGGTGGCACGGTCACGTTCCGCCACCACGAGGCGGTCGGCGCCAAGATGACCCGCAAGCGGCTGCTCGCGCTCGGCTACCCCGACGAGGTGGTGAACGACGTGGCCACCCTCGTCCGCTTGTCGGGCCGGTTCAAGGGTTACGCCGACGGCTGGTCGGATTCGGCGGTGCGCCGCTACGCCCGCGACGCCGGGCACCTTCTCGGCGTGCTCAATCAGCTCGTTCGCTGTGACTGCACGACCCGGAACAAGGTGAAGGCCGAGCAGATCCAGCGGTGGGTCGATCATCTCGAGACTCGTATCCGTGACCTGGCCGACGCCGACCGGCGAGCGGCGGAGCGGCCCGGGGTAGACGGGGCCGAGGTGATGGCGCACCTGGGTATCCCACCGGGTCCTTCGGTGGGTCGAGCCCTCGCCCATCTCCTCGAGATCAAGCGCACCGAGGGTGACCTGCCCCACGACGAGGTGCTGGCCCGGCTCGACGCGTGGTGGGCGGCCCAGCCCCGGTAACCACTCCCGACGGTGAGCTCAGCGCCAGGGGTGATCGCGGGGATCGTCGGCGTACCAACCGCCGGCCGCCGGTCGTCGGCGCGGGGCCATCGTCTTCCACACGACCGCAGCGACGATCAGCACCACCCCCATGGCGGCTAGGAGTAGGGCCGGCGCCCGGACGTGGTCGGCGATCGCGTCGCCGAGGGGCCGGGCGACGGGGACGTCGTCGATCCTCGTGTACCTCTGGTCGAGCACCTCGGGCAGGACCACGCTGATGAGCAGGTGCCCGGCGGCGATGAGGATCAGCCCCCCGCCGAGCGAGGCGAGCACCCGGTGACGTTTGGCGTGGATGGTGAACGCCGTCCCGGCGGCGACGAGCGCCGCGAGGCCGGTAAGGCGCAACGTGGCGTCGACCTTGTCCTCGAGCCACCCGAGCCGCGGCGTGCTGTCGACCGGGATCGTCACTTGCAGCTCGTTCCCGGGGGGAAGGACTGCGGCGAGCTCGGGGGCCTCGGCGACGGCCGCGGCCCGGGCCGCCTCGGTGACCGCCGTGGCGTCGATCACGATCGGACCGGTGCGGTCATCGAAGATGTGGCCGTGCAGCTCTACCAGGCTGTCGTGCACCGCGTCGCGGAACGCCCGCGACGCCACCGTAGCGTCGGCGACCCGCTCCGCGGACCGGCGGGCATCGAAGCCGAACTGCTGCTCGAGCTCGTCGTAGGACACGCCGAACAGGTCGCGCTCGATGGCGTCGACGATCCGGTCAGCGAACGCCGCTCGCACCGGCGCCGAGGCCAAGACCCCGTCGGTGGCATCGGCGATCGTGTCGGGCTCGAACACGAGGCTGCGCAGGACCGCAGCGCTGTAGGCGACCGACAACAGGGCCAACGCGACCGTGACGAGGAGGGTGGCCAGCGCCGATCGCCCGATCATTCGAGTCCCAGCACCCGTCGAGCGTTGTCGCGCAGGAAGCACGGCCACGTGTCGTCACTGAACCCGACGCTGGGCAACTCGTCGAAGATCCGTTCGAGCGTCAGCCCCATCGGGAAATAGCCCGCGTACATCACCTTGTCGCGGCCGTCGGCGTTCGCGTAGTCGACGATGTCCGACGGGTAGTGCCGGGGAGCGAAGGCTGACGTCGAGTAGTGCAGTCCGGGGTGGGCGCGCATCAGCTCGATCATCAGCTCGGTCCACGGCTCGGCGCCGTGGCGGGTCACGAGCGCCAGCTCGGGGAAGTCGTGACACACCCGATCGAGCGGCTCGACATGTTGCGCCATCATCGGGAACCGTGGGCCGGGCACCCCGACGTTCATGAGCATCGGGAGACCGAGCTCGACGCACGTCGCGTACAGCGGGTACAGGTTCGGCGCGTCCGGGCTCTGCTGGGGGGAAAGGCCAGCGGGGAAGCAGGTGGCCGCCACCGCTCCGAGATGCGCGGCCGCTCGGCGCAAGTCGCGAACCGCGTTC
Source organism: uncultured Acidimicrobiales bacterium (assembly GCA_964390555.1). Taxonomy (GTDB): domain Bacteria; phylum Actinomycetota; class Acidimicrobiia; order Acidimicrobiales; family SHLQ01; genus CAVTWS01. Next base: position 6,079 of record CAYMJU010000076.1, read on the forward strand.
ATGCCCTGATTGGGATCGAGGTGAAAACTCGGGAGCAGGCGGTGAGGGTACCGCCTGACCGCGTCGGCACCCAGGTCGCCTTCGGCGAAGGTCACCGGTATCAGCCCGCTGTCGATGCCAAACCGGTCCATCTCGGCGACGAGGACCGCGGCGAAGTCGGCGTCGGGGTCGATGTGGGGCAGGTCCTTGAACATGTACCCGGCGGGCTGTCGCAGCTTCGAGCTGTCGCGATCGCGCAGCAGCCCGGCGAACTGACGCTGCCAACCCTCTCGGTCCGAGGGCACCCCGACCATGAGGTCGACGACCCCGACGTCGGTGGGCATCGGCACGCCGGGAGTGTACGGGCCCACCGGCCGCGCCTAACCTCAGCCCACACGCGACCCAGGAGCACCGAGATAGCCATGTCCGACGAGATCCGGTTCGACGACATCGAGGCCATCGTGGCGACGATCACCGACGAGTGGAGCGACTGGGGTCGCGACTGGACGATCACCCAGGAGATGATCGACGCCTTCGCCGACCTCACCGACGATCACCAGTGGATCCACGTCGACGTCGAACGAGCCCAGCGCGAGTCGCCGTTCGGGGGACCCATCGCGCACGGGTTCTTGACGCTCAGCCTGTTGCCGTCGCTGCAACCCAAGATGGTGAAGCTCGCCGGGGTCAAGAACGCCGTCAACTTCGGGTCCGAGGGCTCGCGGTTCTTGAGCCCGGTGCCGGCAGGTGCCACCATCCACGCCCGAGCTCGACTCGTCCGCGCCGAGCAACACCGCGCCGGCACGCTGCTCACCACCGAGATGGCTATCCACGTCGTCGGCAACGACAAGCCGGCGCTCACCTACAAGATGCAGATCCTCTACCAGGGCTAGGAGTCCTCATGGCCGACAACGACGCGATCGTCACCGACTTCGGTGCCGCATGGGGTCGGGGCGACGTCGACGCGATCATGGCGCACTTCACCGACGACGCCGTGTATCACAACATGCCGATGGAGCCTCAGGTCGGTGTCGCGGACATCCGAGCATTCATAACGGGCTTTCTCGGGACGTCGACGATCGAGTTCATCACGCACCGTCAGACCGTGAACGGCGATGTGGTCATGAACGAGCGCACCGACGTGTTCCACATGGGCGACAAGACGATCTCGTTGCCTGTCATGGGGGTGTTCGAGCTCCGCGACGGCAAGATCGCCGCCTGGCGCGACTATTTCGACATGGGCGCGTTCAGCTAAGAGGCCGCGAGGAGTCAGTTGGCCCGGCCGGCGATCATGGCCGCCAGGCCGGCCCGTCCGGTGCAGTCGAGCTTGCGGAGCGTGTTGGATACGTGGGTCTCCACAGTTCGGCGGGAGATGAACAGCCGGGTGCCGATGTCGGGGTTCGACAACCCCTCGGCGACCAGTTCGCTGACCTGGCGCTCGGTCGGGGTGAGCGAGTCCCAACCCGTCGCGGGACGTTTCCGACGCCCGCGCGAGCCCGGCCGGATGCCGAGACCCCGCAGCCGCGCGGTGATCCGACGGGCGGCGAGCGCCGCGCCGAGCGCGTTGGCCCCCTCGAGGGCTTCCACCAGATAGGACGCCGCGGCGGTCGAATCTCCGGCCGCGGCGGCCAGGGTCCCGGCGAGCTCGCATGCGGCGACGTGGTCGGCCGGGCGGATCGGCCCCCGGAGCCGCTCGACCGCCTCGACGGCCGGTCCCAGGTCGCGGTCGATCATGGCCCGGCACCGCAGCGCCGCACCGCGTGAGATCGAGGTGCCCATCTTGTCGGCGACCTGCTCGGCAGCTTCGGTCATCCGCCGGGCCCGTTCATCGTCGCCCGCGGCGACGGTGACCCGTACGGCGTCGGCGACCATCGACGGCAAGATGCCAACGGTTCCGCTGGCGAGCAGCTCGTCGATCAGAGATCCCAGCCAGAACGCGGCTCCGGCCTGGTCTCCGGCCTGCTCGGCGACTAGCGCTTCCAACCACGGCACGAAGGCCAGGCCGATGTCCGCCGCGCCGTCGGCGAGCTGGGCCCAGCACGCCGAGACCGCTCGGCGGGCGGCCTCGACGTCGCCGCGAGCGAAGTCGATGTGACCGAGGATCGCGGCCGTCTGAACCGTCACGAGCGACACCCCGGTCTCGGCGGCCTGCTCGGCGGATGCCTGCGCCTCGGTGTAGGTGTCTGACCATCGACCGGCAAAGAACGTGCACACGGCCATGCCTTCGCGGAGCACCGGGAGGATGCCCACGGCGCCCAGGTCCTCACAGCGACGCTGGCTCTCGCCGATGGCCTTGATGGCGTCGTCGGGCCGGTCGGCATGGACATAGGCGAGTGCCTGAAAGAGGTGGGGGACGCGCCGCACGGCCTCGTTGTCGCCAAGCGATACCTGGACCGCGGCGTCGCCGGCCTCGACCGCGGCCCGCATGTCGCCCCGGAGGGCCAGCACCCGCGACGCCACGCTGTGAGCCATGGCCATCACCACCGCGTCATTCGACCCGGTGGCCAACAGCTCCTCGACGTGGCGCCATGCCTCGGTCAAGTCTCCGGCCCAAAGCCGGGCGTTGGCCGCTTCGCCGAGCGTCCGGTGGCGCTCGGTCTCGTCGTCGATGAGCGTCAGGAGGTGTTCGTAGGTCTCGGCCGACTCGGTGGTGCGTCCCTGAAGGAACAGCGACAACGCCAGCCCGTGGCGCAGGTCTCGCCCGATCCTCGGCGCGACGCCGGGGACGAGCGCCGACAAGGCGCGGGTCTCGGCCTCGTCCAGGCGCCCCGACCACAGCAGGGCCTGGACCAGATCGGCCTGGATCTCGGCGCGCTGATGCTCGCCGGGTTGAAGCGCCAGCGCACCTTCGGCCAGCTCGACGGCCCGGCCCGGATCCTGGGTCGCAACGACGCGACACGCCCGATGGATCCAGTCGATGGCCTCGGGGTCGCCGGGGTGGGCCGCGGTGAGGAAGTGGCTGGCCGCCCCGATCGGATCGCCCGATCCGGCCGCCAGATGGCGAGCCGCGACTCGATGCAGTGACCGGGCGATGGCTACGGGGATGTCGTCGTATACCGCTTGGCGGATCAGCGCGTGACGGAACCGGAGCCGGGGGCCATCGTCGGCGAGCAGACCGGCGGCCACCAATGCCGCGGCGGACTCGCGTGCCGCGCGGTCGGAGAGCTCGGCGACCGCCGCCAACTCGGCCAAGTCGAACGATCCGCCGAACACCGCAGCCGACTGAAGGATGGACAGCGTGTCGGCCGGCAGATCGACGGTACGGCGCAGGATCGATTGCCGAGCCGTGGCCGGCAGATGGACCGAACCGCCCTCGACCTCGACCCGGTCGGCGTCAGCGACCAGGCGCCCCTCGCGCTCGAGGGTGCGTAGCAACTCCAGCACCATGAACGGGTTCCCGTTGGCGGTGGCCAGGTGGGCGTTCAACGACGGTCCGGTCGGTCGTCCGAGGCGGTCGGTCACGACCGACTTGACCGCGTCGTCAGAGAGCGGCGTCAGCTCGACCAGCTCGGCACCGTCGGCGGTGAGCTGCTCGATCAACCGGTCCAGCTCGGCGCCCCGCGGAGCGGGTCGGGTGGTGAGGAGCAGCCCGAAACGTTCGAGCCGGAGCCGGCGGTTGGCGGCGAGCACGGTCGCGAGGGTCGCCACGTCGGCCCAATGGAGGTCGTCGAGGATCAGCAGCAGCGGCTGACGCTCGCACAGGCGACTGAGCAATGTGAGCATCGACTCCTGCACGAGGAATCGGGTTTCGGGGAGAAACTGGAAGCTCGACCCGTCGACCACGGCCGGCGCCAACAGCTCGGCGACCCGGGCCCGGTCGGGATCAGGCGACCCGGGCCAGCAGCGCAACGCGTCGACCAGCACGCCGAACGGTCGGCCGGTCTCGAGCCGTTCGGTCGATGCTGTCGCCGTCGACCAGCCGCACTCCGTGGCCATCGTCAGCGCCGCTTCGGTCAGGGCCGTCTTGCCGATACCGGCGTCTCCCTCGAGTATCACGCACCCCGACGCGCCTCCCCGGATCGATTTGCCGACGCGGTGCAGGTGCTCGACTTCGCGGGTGCGGCCCCACAGCTGATCCATGCGTCACATGGTGCCATCTCGGACCTGATTGCGCATCGGGGAGACCAGCATGCCCTCTGGTGGTCTCGGGACCGTTCAGCTCACCGGCGCGAGTGGCCCTGCCACCTCGCTCCAGAACTCGTCAGACGGCATCTCGTCGGGGTCGCCTCGGCGCGTGATCGACACCGGGGCTGGCGACCGGGCGATCAGCCGGTGTGTGGTGCTGCCGGACACCGCGAGGCGAAGGCCACGTCACGGCCCGTCCGTGCGCACCAGGCTCACCGTCGTCGTCTGGCCGACGGTCACGTCGAGATCGGGGCGCCACCGGTAGCCGAGGGGATGGACGAACTCGTCGAGCGAGTCGACCGAGTCGGCCTGGGTCGTGAGGATCCATCGCACGAGCGAACCCTTGAGCAGCTTGTTCCAATGGCTGACGGTGGTGAGCCTGCCACCGACCGGGTCGAGGAACCGCACGGCTATCTGGCGGCTCGGGACCCGTGGCCGCCAGACGGTCGCGTGCTCGTTGGGCAGCAGATTCCACGTGGTTCGCCGCCGCGCCCGGTCGTCGAGGACCGGGGTGAGCCGGTCACGCCACCAGGTCGATAGCACGCCGATACCGGGGAGCGACGCTCCCATCTTGCACTTGTAGTCGGGGATCGGGTCGCGGGGCGCCACGAGCCCCCATACGCCCGACATGATCAGCACCTGCGCATCGAGGCGCCGGCGCTCCGCGCCGGCCAACGATCCCACGTCGAGGGCGTCGTACAACACTCCGGTGTACCGGTCGATGGCGGCCATGGTGGGGGTGGAGTCGATCGCCCGGTTGGTCGCCGTGGCCTCGGCCAGCGCCACTCCCTTGACCCCGATCAGCTTCCCCCGGGCGGCCTCGTCTGCCGACATGGCGCGAGCCACAGCATCGACGACCTGACGACGCGAGGCCCCGAGGTCGACCCGAAATCCGTCGGTGCGCCACGGCGAGCCAGAACCTTCCGGTGCCTTGCCCTCCGACGGCGGGAGCAGGATGAGAGGGTTCGCCACCGTCAGGCGCGATGACCGGGCACGAGGACCGTCTCGGTGTCGCGACCCGAGCGCAGCACCGTTCCCGGCAGGGCGCCCGTCGGCTCGCCGTCGATCACCGTCGTGACACCGTTCACCATCACCCGACGAATGCCGCGAGCGGCACTGAAGAGCCGCTTCGTGCCGCCCGGCAAGTCGAATCGGACCTCGATGTCGTCGCTCGCCACCCGGTCGGGATCGAACAGCACGACATCGGCGTGGAAGCCTTCGGTCAGGCGCCCGCGATCGGTGAGCCCGAACAGCCGGGCCGGCACGTCGGTCATCTTGTGCACGGCGTCCTCGAGCGAGGTCAGCTGCCGGCCCCGGATGACGTCGTCGAGCCACATCGTCGGATAGGGCGCCCCGGCCATCCGGTCGAGGTGCGCGCCCGCGTCGGACCCGCCGATCATCACGTTCGGGTTCTGCCAGGCCTCGGCGCGGAGCCGCCATGACTCGGCGTCGTCGTCGGTCGGGCCGGGCCACAACACGGTTCGGAGGTCGTCGGCGACGCAAATGTCGAGCAGGCAGAAGAAGTCGCGCTCGCCCCGCTCGCGGGCGACGTCGGCGACCAGCCGGCCCTTCAGCCCCTCGTTCTCGGGCGAATACGTGTCGCCGATGCGATACCGGCCCCAGCCGGCGAGGCGGGAGAACACCCCTGCTTCGGGCGACGCGGCGAGGTTCTCCATCCGGATCCGGGTGTCGCGGTCGCGGAGCTTCGCGATGCGTTCGTCGACGGGCAGGCTGAGGATGTCGCCCCACCCGGGGAACATGTTGAGCGCGCAATAGAAACCGAAGCTCATGTTCATGCCGACGAGGATGGGCATGGTGAGCGCCACCACACGGGCGCCCCGCTCGGCCGCGTGCGTGCACGCCGAGAGCTGACGCTGGTAGTCGCCGACGCGGGCCGAGTCGACGGTGAGGACGTTCCAGTTCAGCGGACGTCCGGCTGCCAGTGACATGTCGGTCATCAGATCGATCTCCGCGTCGGAGAACCCGCCCATGCACCCGTCGGTCACCCACTCCAACGTCGTTCCCTCGAACTCCGACACGACCGCGGCGAGGGCGAGCACCTCGTCGCGGGTCGCCCAGCGCGACGGCACGGGCTTGCCGGCTCCGTCGCTGTGCGTGTACGCCTGGGTGGTCGAGAACCCGAGCCCACCCGCCCGCAACGAATCCCTCAACAGCTCGGCCATCTGCTCGATCTGTTCGGGCGTCGCCTCGTTTCCTACGGCGTCGTCCTTCATCACCACACGGCGCAACGCATTGTGGCCAACGATGCCGGCGACGTTCACCCCGACCCGGCCGTCGAGGCGATCGAGGTACTCGCCGAAGCTCCGCCAGTTCCACGGCACGCCCTCGACGAGGGCTTCCAGCGGCATGCCCTCGACCTTGGACATCATGTGCGTGAGGTACTCGATGTCGGACTCGTCCGCGATCGGTGCCAGCGTGAACCCGCAATTACCCATGATCACGCTGGTCACACCGTGCAGGCCAGACGGGCTCACGTACGGATCCCAGAACAGCTGGGCGTCGAGATGGGTGTGGGGGTCGACGAAGCCGGGACACACGATCAAGCCGGTGGCGTCGATCGTCTCGGCAGCGGGCTCGTCGATCTCGCCGACGGCGACGACCCGGCCGCCCCGTAGCCCCACATCGGCCCGGCGGGCCGCAGCCCCAGTGCCGTCGATAACCGTGCCGCCTGTGATCACTACGTCGAGCATGGTTCTCCTCGCGATTTCCCCGAGTCTAGATACGCGAACGGGCGCGCCGATCCGGTCACCCGTGACGCATTCGCTCACACTCCGACGACGCGGGCGAGGAGCACGGTCATTATCCGGTCGGACTCACCGGAGTCGCGGAGCTCGACGTGGATCGACCCGCCGGCGGGGTCGCCGATGAACGCCGCGGACGAGACCACCGGTCCTGTTCGACCCATCGCCAGGTAGCGGACGTCGAGGTCGGCGACCACCGCCGGCCCCCCGTAGGTGTGCTCGGCCAGCGCTTGCGCCGCGAGCTCACCGACGAG
>CAYMJU010000077.1:0-13148 GCA_964390555.1 uncultured Acidimicrobiales bacterium
CGCGGATCGCGGCGCCCGTGCACGATCTGGAGGAGCTGCACCGCGAACTCCACGTCGCGAATCCCGCCCGGTCCCCGCTTCAGGTCGAGGTCGCCACCGGCGTCGAGTAGACCCTCGGCCCGATCCTTGAGCGAACGGATATAGGCGATGCCGTCGGGCCGGGGCCGGGTCGCCCACACCGACGGAGACACGGCGTCGAAGAAGTTGGTGGCTACGGTGTGGTCGCCACCGCAGGCCCGCGCCTTCACGAGCGCCTGACGTTCCCACGCCTCGGCCCGCTGGTCGTAGTAGACGCGGCAGCTCTCGACGGAGCGGCTCAGCACGCCGAGGGAACCCTCGGGCCGGAGGTCGGCGTCGACCCGCCACGCCACCCCGTCGGCAGTGGTGGCGCCGACGGCGCGGATGAAGCGCTGGGCCGCCTTCACCGCGGCGGCCTGGTCGCCGTCGTGCACGAAGACCACGTCGATGTCCGACGAGTAGTTGAGCTCGCCGCCACCTAGCTTCCCCATGCCGATCACTGCGAACGGCACCGTCGGCTCGGCCAGCACCAGCCCGCCGGCGACCACCGCTTCGGCGAGTCCGGCGAGCTCTCGGCCGACCGCTGGCAGGTCGGCCAGGCCCAGCACGTCACGCGCCGTGGTGCGGTTGAACTCGCGCCGTTTGAACCGCCGGAGTGCCCGGTCCGTCGTACCGTCATCGGCGAACGCCTGATCCAGGAGCCCCCGGTAGGTCCCAGCGTCGCGCTCGGTCCGGAAGTCGTCGCCGTCGACGATCCCCCGGGCGGCGTCGGCGTCGCGCCGCAGGCTGGCGGTGATCGATCGGGAGCAGTCCACGAGTCGTGTCACCGCGTCGGCGAGGACCGTGTCGGCGTCGATGCGCTCGGCCAGCTCGGGGTTGTCCCGACGTATCTCGGTGATGGTGTCGGGGGTCGACGGCAGTAGCGGTGTCAGGCCCACGGCCGCGATTGTGGCTCGCGCGCGCGATGATCGCCGTCATGAGCAAGCCAGTCGGTCCCTACACCCCCATCGTTCGCGGCGGCGACATGCTCGCCGTCTCCGGTCAGCTCGGAATGCTCGACGGCGCCCTCGTCGACGGCTTCGAGGGACAGGTCCGCCAGGCGATCGTGAACCTGCGCGCCCTGCTCGCCACCGAAGGAGCCACTCTCGCGGACCTGATCAAGACCAATGTGTTTCTCGTCGACATGGACGACTTCGGCTCCATGAACGGCATCTACCTCGAGGAATTCGGCGAGGCCCGCCCCGCCCGCTCCACCGTAGCGGTCGCCGCCCTCCCGTTCGGCGGAAGATTCGAGATCGAAGCCTGGGCTTTCAAGCCCGTGTGAACCGATCAACGCCTCCCGGCGAGTAGTCGCCGGGCTCCTGGTCGGTTCGAACTCGCGCGACCGCTCGATCATGGCCCGGGCTTCGGCTGCGCGCTCGGGTTGCACGCGGTGGCGGGCCACGTCCTCGTAGCGGATCGCGACAGGTTCGCAGGGTGGGGATACGATGCGGGCATGGGTGGCACCGTCGTGATGATCGTCTTGCTGGTGGTCGTGTTCCCCGTGCTCTTCCTCATGAGCATGGCGCTGATCGCGGCGCTGTTGGGCGGGTCGCTCAAGCGCTCGGTCGATGCCGATCACGAGGGCCACGAGCTGCTGGCACTGTCGAACGACAACCCGTACCAGCGGTAGTTCTCACCCACTTAGAGGGCGAGCCGATAGGCGAGCCCTCCAATGTGACAGTGGCATTTCTCGACTGCGCCAGCAGGCGAGCGAGCCCGATCAGACGTCGAACGTTCACCTAGTGGCGCACGTTCTCAGCGACCGAGTGAACCCGACCCTAGAGGCTCCAGCGGGACTGGCCGAAGCTGTAACCGACGCTGCGCACGGTCTGGATCAGGTTGGCGTGCTCCTCGCCGAGCTTGGCCCGCAGCCGGCGGATGTGGACATCGACGGTGCGGGCCCCGCCGAAGTAGTCGTAGCCCCACACCCGTGACAGCAGCGTCTCCCGGGTGAACACCTTGCCGGGATGGCTGGCGAGGAACTTGAGCAGCTCGTACTCCATGTAGGTGAGGTCGAGTGGGTTGCCGTCGATCGCGGCCTGGTAGGTCTCGACGTTCAGCACGAGCGGGCCGTGCTCGACCAGATCGGGGCGCGCGCCGCGACCAGCCCGCGCCGCGGCGTGGCGCAGGCGAGCTTCGAGCTCGGCGGGATGGAACGGTGTGAGCTGGAAGTCGTCGAACAGGTTCTCGCGGAACTGGAGGTCGCGGAGCTGGGCCCCGTTGACCAGAACGATTACCGGCTCCAGCCGACGGTCGCGCCGGCGCGCGGCGCGGCACACCGCGAACGCGCCTTCAGGGTCGCGGTCGGCGACGATCACCGCACCGCCCCAGCCGTCGTCGGGTTCGTCGCGGTCGACGAGTGCGGCCGTGCCGACTCCCTTCCAGGGCAGGCCCGCGAGGTCGAGGCACTGCGCGACCTCGGGTGGTGGCGGGTCGGGGAAGACGAGGAGCGGCTCCATGGATGCTCAAGTGTGCCCGATCTGGGCTACCAGATCGACAGGTAGCGGTCGAGCTCGAACTGGGTCACCGTGCGTCGGTAGTCCTCGTACTCCGCTCGGCGGTTGCGTAGGAACCACTCGAAGATGTGGTCGCCGAGGGTCTCGCGCACGAGGGTCGACTTCTCCATCTCATCGAGCGCCTCGTTCAGCGACATCGGCAGTGGGGTGGTCCCGGCGTCGGGCGTACCCGCCTCGGCCGGTAGTTCGTAGCCCTGCTCGACCCCGCGGAGGCCGGCCGCCAGCATCAACGAGAACGCCAGGTACGGGTTGCAGGCTGAATCGATGGCCCGGTATTCGACCCGGGTCGACTCGGCCTTGCCCTTCTTCGGCAACGGAACCCGGACGAGGGCGGAGCGGTTCGATCGAGCCCACGAGATGGACTGCGGCGCCTCGTACCCCTCGTTGAGTCGCTTGTACGAGTTGATCAGCTGGTTGGTCACCGCCGTGATCTCGCGGGAATGGGTGAGCAATCCGGCCACGAACGCCCGGGCGATCGCCGACAACCCTGCAGCGTCTTCGGGGTCGTGGAAGGCGTTGACCCCGTCGCGAAACAGCGACAGGTGGGTGTGCATACCCGACCCCTGAACGTTGTTGAGCGGCTTGGGCATGAACGTGGCGTGCACGCCCCGCTCGGCCGCAACCTTGCGCACCACCAGGCGCAGTGTCATGAGGTTGTCGGCGGTGCTCAACGCGTCGGTGTACTGGAGGTCGATCTCGTGCTGGCTCGGACTGTCCTCGTGGAACGCGTACTCGATCGGGATGCTGAGCGCTTCGAGGGTGTGCAGTGTGCGTTTGCGCAGGTCACTCGAGATGTCCGCGGTCGTGAGATCGAAGTACGACGCCCGGTCGAGCGGCACCAAAGGGTCGGCGGGATCGCCGGACTGGAAGTAGAAGTACTCGACTTCGGGGGCGGTGAAGAACTCGTAGCCCGCAGCGTGCGCCGAATGCAGGTTGCGCCGTAGTACCTGGCGGGGATCTCCCTCGAACGGAGTGCCGTCGAGGTTCTCGATGTCGCAGAACATGAACCCGGACGGTTCGTCGGACCGGGCCCACGGCAACAGCTCAAAGGTCGACGGGTCGGGGCGGGCGAGGACGTCGTCCTCCTGGACGCGGCTGAACCCGTCGATCGCCGACCCGTCGAACTGCAGTCCCTCCTCGAACACCACGTCGAGCTCGGCTGGGGAGATGGCGACCGACTTCAGCTGGCCGAGGATGTCGGTGAACCACAGGCGGATCAGCCGCACGCCCCGCTCTTCGACGGTGCGCAACACGTAGTCCTGTTGGCGACTCATGTCGGCAGTATGCGGACGTCTCGAACCGCGAGGAAGAGCGGCCCCGGCCCGTTCACGCGCCGTTCACAAAGCTGGAACGGCGTCGAAATCGCCCGCTGCGAGCCTGGCACTGTTCCCCAACCCATAGGAGTCACGCGCCGTGTCAACCCCCAAGGAGGTCCTCGACCTCGCCGCACGCGAAGGCTGTGAGTTCTGGGACATCCGGTTCACCGATGTGCCCGGCCTCCAGCATCACTATTCGATGCCGATCCACATGCTCGAGGAGTCGGTGTTCGACGAGGGCCTGGGCTTCGACGGGTCGTCGATCCGCGGCTTCCAGACGATCGACGCCTCGGACATGTTGGTCGTCGCCGACGCGACGACGGCGTTCATCGACCCGTTCATGGCCCGCAAGACGCTGGTTCTCGTGGCCGACGTGAAGGACCCGGCCACCGGCGAGATGTACCACAAGGACCCGCGCGGAATCGTGCGCCGCGCCGTCGACTACATGAAGTCGACCGGGGTCGCCGACACCGCCTATTTCGGCCCCGAGGCCGAGTTCTTCATCTTCGACGGCGTGACCATCGCCAACCACCCCCACTCGGCCGGCTTCTCCATCGAGTCCGGCGAGGCGCCCTGGTCCTCGGGCGACGAGCACAACCACGACGGCACATTGAACCTCGGTCACAAGGTCCCGTTCAAGGGCGGCTATTTCCCGTTGCCCCCGCTCGACTCGCAGCAGGACATCCGCTCGGAGATGGTCGTCGCCCTCGAATCCGTCGGTATCCAGATCGAGGTCCAGCACCACGAGGTCGGCACCGCCGGCCAGGCCGAGATCGACATGCGCTTCGACGACGTGTTGCACATGGGCGACAAGGTCCAGCTCTACAAGTACGTCGTGAAGAACGTGGCCAAGCAATTCGGCAAGACCGCCACCTTCATGCCCAAGCCCATCTACGGCGACAACGGATCGGGCATGCACACCCACCAGTCGCTCTGGAAGGACGGCGAACCGCTGTTCTTCGACGAGACCGGCTACGCCCAGCTCTCGGACCTGGCCAAGTGGTACATCGGCGGCCTGCTCAAGCACGCCCCGGCGATCCTGGCCTTCGCGGCGCCGACCACCAACAGCTACAAGCGTCTGGTGCCGGGCTACGAAGCCCCGGTGAACCTGGCCTACTCGCAGCGCAACCGGTCCGCGGCCATCCGCATCCCGCTGCTGACGAGCAGCCCCAAGGCCAAGCGGCTCGAGTTCCGCTGCCCGGACCCGTCGGCGAACCCGTATCTGGCGTTCGCCGCCATGCTCATGGCCGGTCTCGACGGCATCGCCAACAAGATCGACCCGGGCCAGCCGCTCGACAAGAACATCTACGACCTACCGCCCGAGGAGAAGGCCGGAGTCCCGACGGTGCCCGGCTCGCTCGAGGAGTCGCTGGCGGCGCTCAAGGCCGACAAGGACTTCCTGCTCACCAGCGACGTGTTCAGCGACGACCTCATCGACAGCTACCTCGAGCTGAAGTACGAGGAGATCGACGCCGTCCGCCTTCGCCCGAACCCCATGGAGTTCGAGCTCTACTACTCGATTTAGCTCTCTCAATTTGGCTAGCTCGCAATCTGGCTGGCTCGCAATCTGGAATCGCCGAGCGGTGGGCCACACGTGGTGTGGCCCACCGCTTGCGCGACGGGCAGGACAACTCCAATCCGTTCCTGCGGTTGATCCGAACGCACTCCGAACCATCACAAGGAGTGCTCACATGTCAACCAGAACCAAGGTCTTCACGGCGATCGGTGCGTTGTCGATCGTCGCTGCTGCCACCACCACCGCTGTCGGTGTCGATGCCGCCGACCACCTCGATGCCCCCGGCGTGCAAGCCGATGGTCGGACCGACATCAACGACGTCTACGTCTTCCAGTCCCCGACCAATCCCGACAACACGGTGCTCATCATGACCGTGAACCCGATCGCCGGCGTGCGGAGCGGCACGACGTTTCACCCCGACGCAGAGTACGCGTTCAACATCGACGACGACGGCGACGCCGAGGCCGACACGGTCATCGAGGTCGAGTTCGACCGGGTCCGCAACAACGGCCGGCAGCGCATCGAGATCGACGGCGACAACCACATCCGGGGCCGCGGCTGGGTCGGCGGCAACGTGCGCCTTCGCGACGGAGGTACCGCCACCGCGGGCGTGTTCGACGACCCGTTCTTCTTCGACCTCGCCGGGTTCCGAAACAACTTCCAGTTCACCGGGACCAACTTCTTCGCCGGGTTGAACGTCACCGCCATCGTGATCGAGGTCCCGAGCCACCGGCTCGGCGACGGCGGCATCGGTGTGTGGGCCACCACCTCGGTCGACGACCAGCAGATCGACCACATGGGCCGCCCCGCCATCGGCACCGCGCTGATCAACAGCGACAGCAAGGATGCGTTCAACCAGGCCGAACCGGCTGAGCATCGGGCACTTTTCGGCGACCAGGTCCGGGCGCGGATCACGACGTTGTCCGGTGACGCCGCCTACGCCGCAGCGGTCGCCGACATCCTCTTGCCCGACGTGCTCACGTTCGAGCTCGGCAACGGCGGAGGGTTCCTCAACGGCCGGCGCCTCGCCGACGACGTCATCGACGTCGAACTCGGTGTACTGACCAACGGCGGCCTGACCACCGACGGAGTGAACGCCAACGACCTCGCCTTCCCCGGCGTCTTCCCCTACCTGGCCGCAGCGCAGTAGCCGCGCCATCACCCGACCACACGACGACGAGCGAAACGACCCGGACATGATGACCACCAGCAGCGCCACGACACGACCTGACCTGCGGCCCCAGCGGCCGATCGGGTACAGAGTTCCGGTGGCGTTGCTCGTGGTCGCCGGGTTGACGCTCGTCGTCGGCGTCGTCCGGAATCCCCCCTGGTCCGCCGGTCATGGTGCGGACGCCTTGCCCTCCCCAGCCGACATGGCCGCACTGAGCGTCGATCGGGTACCCACAGTCGAGATCGTCGAGCTGTGGGAGGGCAGGGTCGAGGCGGCGCCCGAGAGCGTCGAGGACCGATCGGCACTGGCGTCGAGCATGCTTCAGCTCGCCGGCGAGACCGGCAACTTGGCGCTCTATGCCGACGCCGAGGCGGTCGCCCGGTCCGCCGTCGACCTCGACCCGATGTCAGAGGCCGCGGTCCTCGCTCTGGCCGCGGCGCTATCGGGCCAGCACGACTTCGTCGGCGCGGCTGACCTGCTGGCGGGCGTGCTCGAGGCGAACCCCGAATCGATCGGGGCGCGCCTGGCGCTGGGCGACGCCAGGCTCGAGCTCGGCGACACGGGTGGCGCCGGGATCATCTACGCCGAGTTGGCGTTCGAGCTAGGCGGCGAGGAGGCGGTGCTCAGCCGCCTGGCTCGGTTGCACTCGCTGACCGGTGACATCGAACAGGCGCGTGACGAGGCCCGAGCGGCCTTGGTCGTCGCCGGTAGCGAAGACCTCGACTCGTTTACCGCGGCGTTCTTCTGGTTCCAGCTCGCGAACTACGAGTTCCGGACCGGTCGCTACGACGACGCTCACGAACGCCTGGCCGCGGCCCTCGAGATCCAGCCGTTGCATCTCGGCGCCACCGAGTTGCTGGGGCACGTCCTGATCGCCGAGGGACAGCTCGGTGAAGCCACCTCGCTGTTCGAGCAACTGATCACCAAGGGTCCGGCGGCAGACCTGCACGGGGTGCTGGCGAACCTATACCGGGCCGAGGGCCGTACCGCCGAGGCCGACATGCAGGTCGCGGTGGGCTTCGAGGTGGCCGCTGTGCAGGCCGCCGCCTATCCGGCCGAACGCCGTCACCTGATCGGCTTCTACGCAGACCACGACCCGGCGAGGGCGGTCGAGCTCGCCCGCGACGACCTGACGATCCGCCAGGACGTGGCGTCGTACGGGTGGCTCGGCTGGGCGCTGCTCCAGAACGGCCAGGTCGCTGAGGCCGCCGATCTGGTCGACGAGATGCTCGCTCAGGGAACCGAGGACGCGTGGCTCTTGTACCAGGCCGGTTCGATACTGGCCGCCGCCGGTGACGATGAGCGCGCCGCCGGCCTGCTCGACCGGGCGCTCGACCTGAGCCCGAGGTTCGACCTGGTCCACGCCGACCGAGCAGCGACCCTGCTCGTCGAACTCCGCGGCTGAGCCGCCCAACCGCGTTCTTTCGCTGGCGTTTACTGGCTGGTCGCTGATTCCGTCCTCACAATCCCCTAACACTTCGGCCGCATTGTGCACATCACCACCAGACACACTGGTGACAGACACAAGGAGCGAATGAGATGAAGAAGATCGTGGCAACGGCAACCCTGGCCGCATCGCTGATCGGTGGTTCGGTGGCGATCGCCGCCCTCACCCCCATCGGTTTTGCCGGCGCCCAGGACGACACGACGACCACCGTGCCGGTCGAGGCCGACGCCTTGCCCTCGGACGAGGGCGGACGCAACCACCGCGGCGCAGACTTCTTGAACGAAGCCCTCGCTTCGCTGGTCGAGGACGGCACGCTGACCCAGGCCCAGGCCGACGCGGTGACCGCCCGGCTCCAGGAGCAGTTCGAGGGTCGGCGCGCTGAGCACGAGGCTCGGCGTGCCGAGATGCAGCAGGCCGTGGCCGACGCGCTCGGCATCACCGTCGAGGAGCTCCAGGCCGCACGCGAGCAAGGCCAGACCATCGCCGACCTGGCCGGTGACAACCTCGACGCGGTGATCGACACGCTCGTGGCCGACGCCATCGCCCGGGCCGACGAAGCGCTCGCCGCCGGTGACATCACCCAGGAGCAGTACGATCACATCGTCGCCAACGTCGAGGAGCGCATCACCGGCCTCGCCAACGGTGAAGGCCCGGCCGGCCACGGCGGTCCCCGCGGTCCGGGAGGTCCCGGCGGTCGTGGTGGACAGGGTGGCTTCGGTGGACAGGGTGGCTTCGGTGGACCCGGCGGCTTCGGCCCCGGTGGCGCCGATGCCCCCGAAGGCAGCTGATCACCCCTTACCCCCCGCGATCAGGGCGCCGACCTCCGGGTCGGCGCCCTGATCGCGTTCGGACCCAACCGCCGATCGCCCAGGGTGGTCCCGGTAACCTGAGCCGATGCCACGCCTGCGCATCGCCCTGTGCCAGATCAACACGACGGTGGGCGATCTCCGAGGCAACGTCGACATGGTTATCCGGGCCTACCGCGCCGCCGATGCCGCCGGCGCGGATCTCGCGGTGTTCCCCGAGATGACGATCACCGGGTATCCCCCCGAAGACCTGGTGTTACGCCCCGGATTCGTGGCCGACAACCAGCGGGCCCTTCAGGCCGTTGCGTCGGCAACCGGGCGCTGTGTCGCTGTCGTCGGCTTCGCCGACGGTGTTGCTGGGGTCGGCTTCGCCGACCGTGTTGCTGGGGTCGGCTTCGCCGACCGTGCCCCGGCCTCCACCGACGTGTACAACGCGGCGGCGATCTGCGCGGGCGGCCGGGTCGTGGGCGTGTACCACAAGCGTGAACTTCCGAACTACGCGGTGTTCGACGAGATCCGCACCTTCCGGCCCGGTTCAGAACCGCTGGAGCTCTTCGAGATCGCCGGCGTCGCCGTCGGTGTCACGATCTGCGAGGACATCTGGATCTCCGGCGGGCCAGTGCGCCAGCTCGGCGTAGGGGGTGCGCAGCTGATCGTCAACATCAACGGCAGCCCATATCACCAAGGCAAGCGCCTCGAGCGCGAGGAACTGCTGCGCCGACAGGTAGCCGAAGGCGGCTGCCCCATCGTGTACCTGAACCTGATCGGCGGCCAGGACGAGCTGGTGTTCGACGGGGGTTCGATGATCGCGGGTCCCGACGGCTCGATCATCGGCCGGGCCGCCCAGTTCGCCGAGGACCTCGTGGTTGTCGACGTCGAGGTGGCCGATCGGGTGAAAGACCGGGCGGCCTTCCCGATCACGCCGGTGTCGGTCGCCCACCCGACGCCAATCCCCTGCCCGGTCCGCGCCGAGGCCGAGCCGCTGGAGCCGACAGCTGAGCTCTACGAGGCCCTCGTGTTGGCGACCCGTGACTACGTCCGCAAGTCGGGGTTCGGCGAAGTGTGTCTGGGATTGTCAGGCGGCATCGACTCCTCGCTGACGGCGGTCATCGCCGCCGAGGCCCTCGGCCCCGAGAACGTCCATGGTGTCCTCATGCCCAGCCGCTTCTCGTCTGACCACTCGGTAACCGACGCCGAGAAACTGGCCGTCGCCCTGGGGATCGACCACCGCTCGATCGCCATCGAGCCCGCGCACGCGGCCTTCCTCGACATGTTCGCGCCCTCGTTTCGAGGGCGGGCAACCGATCTCACCGAGGAGAACTTGCAGTCGCGGATTCGCGGCGTCGTCCTGATGGGCCTGGCCAACAAGTTCGGCTGGCTGGTGTTGACCACGGGCAACAAGAGCGAGGCTGCGGTCGGCTACTCGACGCTCTACGGCGACACCGCCGGTGCCTTCGCAGTGATCCGGGATGTGTACAAGCTCACCGTGTACGAGCTTTCCCACTACGCCAACGAGCGAGCGGGGGCGATGGTGATCGACGAGAGCGTGCTCACCAAGGCCCCGTCGGCCGAGCTGCGGCCCGACCAGCGCGACGACCAGAGCTTGCCCCCCTATGACGTCCTGGATCCGGTCTTGCGCGGCTACGTAGAGCTCGACATGACGGTGGCCGAGCTGATCGCCGACGGATTCGACCCCGATCTGGTCACCCGAATCTGCCGGTTGGTGGACGTCGCGGAGTACAAGCGACGCCAGACTCCCGTCGGGCCCCGGGTCACCACCAAGGGGTTCGGTCGAGACCGCCGCATCCCCATCGTGAACCGATACCGGGGCTGGTCGTGAGTGCCGGCTCGCCGGGCCCGCTGGTCGAGGCGTGGACACTGCCCGAGATCACCGAGCGCTGCTCGGAGCTCCACGCCGTGGCCGCTCGGCTGTTCACGATCGTGGGCGCATGGAGCGCCGAAGATCCTGACCACGCCGGCAACGCCGACGGTGCTGACCACGCCGGCAACGCCGACGGTGCGGCCACGGTCGCGTTCGCGACGCTGTCACGGATGTTCGGCGAGCATTCGCAATGGTGGTCCGAGTACACCCCGGAGTCGGTGCTATTGAGCGACAGACGCGACCGTGGCGCCGCCTCGACGATCGTCGCCTCGGCAGCAGCGCTGGCCGATGCCGTGCATGGTGCCCGGGTCGAGCGCCTGGCGGCCGTGCTCGACCTCGTGGCCCGCAGGGTCGGCGAACTCGGGCTCGGGTGCCGCGACGAGGCCGGTGCCCCGTTTCGGCGGGTCGCCTCCTGGGCGGCCGCCGACCTCGCCGCTGGAGCGGTCTCGGTGGGCGCCATCCTCGGTCGGTCCGACTCCTGAAGGCAAAATCCCGAAGCTGAACGTTCACCTGCCGACGCGGGTTCTGACAGATCGGGTTGGTGCGGGGGTCGACGCAGGTATCTTTTCTGGTACGGGATTCCCGGCCAGGACCCCGACGACCGCAAGAAGGTACCAACTTGCCGAAGGAGCGCGTCGAACGCGACGAGGAAGACCTGGTTCGTCTGTACCTCACCGACATCGGCCAGTACCCACTTCTCACCAAGGACGACGAGGTCCGGCTGGCGCAGGAGATCGAGGCCGGTGTGGCGGCTCGTGGCGATCTCGAGAACCCCAAGTCTCAGCTCTCGCCGGCGCGGCGCGGCCAACTTCAGAGAGTCAAGCGCCGCGGCGAGGACGCTGAGCGTACGTTCGTTCAGTCGAACCTCCGGCTGGTGGTCTCGATCGCCAAGAAGTACCAGGCCTCGGGCCTACCGCTGCTCGACCTCATCCAGGAGGGCAACCTCGGTTTGATGCACGCCGTCGAGAAGTTCGACTGGCGCAAGGGCTTCAAGTTCTCGACCTACGCCACGTGGTGGATCCGCCAGGCCATTACCCGCGGCATCGCGAACACCGGACGCACCATCCGGCTGCCGGTCCACGCTGGCGACACCCTCGCCCGGTTGCAGAAGGCCCGATCCCGGCTCGAGCTCAAGCTCGGTCGGCCGGCCACCCTGTCCGAGCTGGCTGTCGAGGTCGAGATGCCCGAGGACAAGGTGACCGAGGCCCTGCGCTTCGCTGCCGAGCCCTTGTCGCTGTCCGAACCGCTCCGCGAGGACGGCGATGCCGAGCTCGGCGACGTGGTCGAAGACCGGTCGGCCGAATCTCCGTTCGAGGTGGCGGCGACTGCTCTGCTCCCCGAGGAGATCCAGCGTTTGCTGGCGCCCCTCGACGAGCGTGAGCGCGAGATCCTCAAGTTGCGCTTCGGCCTCGACCGCGGCGAGCCTCGCACGCTTGAAGAGGTGGGCGAGCACTTCAACCTCACCCGCGAGCGCATCCGCCAGATCGAGGCCCGCGCCATGTCGAAGCTGCGTCACCCGAGCAGCGACACCGGCGCTCGCGATCTGCTGACGGTCTGATCAGACCGATCGGGCCTTGCTCACCGCGACGGTGAGCAAGATCGCGAACACCGTCGCCAACGCGGCTCTTGGCCAGTCCATGCCCATGTGCTCCTCTGGTCGTCGATTCGTGCGCGACCAACGACTCATCATGCCCGCGGTCGCCGCGGCATCGGTCCGGTGATCCGGAACCTGATGGCGAGCAAGCGAACAAGGGCGACGCCAACCGCGACGCCGAATCCGATCGAACCGGTGTACACGTCAGCGCGCCAGGTGACCGCGATCACCGAAGCACCGGCGGCCGCGGGGATCGTGTACAGGGTGGTGTCGGCTTGGAAGACCGCCACCTCGTCGCGTGCGAGAACGTCGCGGATGATCCCACCACCGCTGGCGGTGCCCACGCCCATCAGAACCGACGGCGCGAATCCGACCCCGTCGGCGAGTGCGATGAGGGTTCCGTTCACGCTGAACATGCCGAGACCGACGGCATCGAAGACGGCGAACGATCGGGCGAGAACGCGCTCGAGCCGACGATGGGCAATGACGACCGCGATCGCGGCAACCACGGGCGGCACCATGTACGCCGCGTCTCTGAAGGCTCGGGGCGGCGTGTCGCCGAGAATGACGTCGCGGGCGATGCCCCCGCCGAGCGCGGTAGCGAGCGCCAACCCCAGTACTCCCACGGCGTCGTACCCCTTGCGAACCGCGACGAGCCCGCCCGAGATCCCGAAGGTGAGGATTCCGATCAGCTCCATGGCACGCAGCACGCGGACATCCCTCGGCGGTTGGTGGAGGCGGGCCGGCTCCCCAGATCGAGCGTCGACCGAAGCCCGGACCCTACCGCCTCACGACAGACGCTGGCGTCGACCGGCGGCCCGCGATCCACACCCTCAGCGG
>CAYMJU010000078.1:0-10104 GCA_964390555.1 uncultured Acidimicrobiales bacterium
CGAGCTGACTTGCGCCGGCCTTGCCGAGGGTGGGCCTTGCGGAGGGTGGGCCTTGCCGATGGTGGGCCTTGCCGATGGTGGACCTTGCCGATGGTGGACCTTGCCGATGGTGGACCTTGCTGGCGGTGCTCAGTCGGCGGCGGCGTCGCGGTCGAGGCGCAACGAGGCAGAGTTCATGCAGTACCGCTGGCCGGTGGGCCGTGGCCCGTCGTCGAACACGTGCCCGAGGTGGGCGCCGCACTTGGCGCAGACGGCCTCGGTGCGGATCATCCCGTGTGAGACATCGCTGTTGGTCTCGACCGCGCCGGGTGAGGTCGGCTGGTAGAAGCTCGGCCAGCCGGTGCCGGACTCGAACTTTGTGTCGCTCGTGAACAGCGGCTCGTCACATACGACGCAGCGGTACATGCCCTCGTCGTGGCAGTCCCAGTACTCGCCGGTGAACGCCCGCTCGGTCCCGGCCTTCTGGGTGACCTGGTACTGAAGCGGTGTGAGGCGGGCTCGCAATTGCTCGTTGGTGTCGGTGTGCTCGGGCATCGATCGTCTCTCCTGAGGTCTCGTGCCCCATTCAACACCCGAAGGCGACGCGACGTTCCCGATGGACCCGGCGGTGGTTGACCGAACGAACGTTCGGAACTACACTCTTGTCGTTCGTCGTGACCCAGCAAGCACCCAGCACGCCCACAAGCAATGTCACACCCCTTCCTTATGGTCGCACGCAAACGAACAACCGCCACCGTGGCGCCGAACCAGGAGACCGACCGATGAGCCCAGCCCTGAACCCCGATCGCGAGAAGGCCCTCGATCTCGCCCTGTCCCAGATCGAGAAGCAGTTCGGCAAGGGCTCGGTCATGAAGATGGGCGAGAAGAGCTCGCTGAAGATCGAGTCGGTGTCGACCGGCGCCTTGGCTCTCGACTTGGCGCTCGGGATCGGCGGTTTGCCGCGCGGCCGGGTGGTCGAGATATTCGGTCCCGAGTCCTCGGGCAAGACCACCCTCGCCATGCACGTGGTGGCCGAGGCACAACGCAACGGCGGGATCTGTGCGTTCATCGACGCCGAGCACGCCATGGACCCGGTCTACGCGCGGGCGATCGGGGTCGATGTCGATGAGCTGCTCATCTCGCAGCCCGACACCGGCGAGCAGGCGCTCGAGATCGTCGACATGCTGGTCCGCTCCGGGGCGCTCGACATCGTCGTCATCGACTCGGTGGCCGCGCTCACCCCCCGGGCCGAGATCGAGGGCGACATGGGCGACACCCACGTCGGCCTGCAAGCCCGGTTGATGTCCCAGGCGCTGCGCAAGCTGACCGCCAACCTCAGCCGGTCGAACACGATCTGCGTGTTCATCAACCAGCTCCGCGAGAAGATAGGCGTCATGTTCGGCTCACCCGAGACCACGCCTGGTGGGCGGGCGCTGAAGTTCTACTCGTCGGTGCGTCTCGACATCCGCCGGATCGAGTCGATCAAAGACGGCGCCGAAGTGGTCGGCAACCGCACCCGGGTCAAGGTGGTGAAGAACAAGGTCAGCGCCCCGTTCAAGCAGGCCGAGTTCGACATCATGTACGGCCGTGGGATCAGCCGCGAGGGGTCGGCGCTCGATCTGGCCGTCGAGCTCTCGATCGTCAAGAAGTCCGGAGCTTGGTACACCTACGACGGTGAGCAGCTCGGCCAGGGCCGCGAGAACGCCAAGCAGTTCCTGACCGACAACCCCGAGGTCATGGTCGAGATCACCGAGCGGGTGTGGCGTACCGTCAACCCGGTCGTCGAGGTCGACGAGGTCGACCAGTTCAGCGAAGCCGACGACGATCCGATCGATCTCGACGAGCTCGTCGAGAGCTGAGCCCGTCGCCGAGCCAGCAGGCGTGCCGTCACCCCGCCAGTAACCTGGCGGGGTGACCCGGCGCTACCTGGTGCGCACCTTCGGGTGCCAGATGAACGAGCACGACTCCGAACGCATCGCCGGCCTGCTCGAGGCCGACGGTCTGGTGGCGGCCTCGTCTGAAGCCGATGCCGACGTGATCGTGCTGAACACGTGCTGCATCCGCGAGAACGCCGACAACAAGCTGTACGGAACGCTCGGTCACCTCAAGGCGCTCAAGTCGGAGCGGCCCGATCTCCAGATCGCGGTCGGTGGGTGCCTGGCCCAGAAGGACCGCGAGCGAATTCAGCAGCGCGCGGGCCACGTCGACGTGGTGTTCGGCACCCACAACGTGCACCGGGCTGCGGAGTTGCTCCATCAGGCGGCCGAGAGCGGGCCGGTCACCGAAGTGCTCGAAGCGATGGCGCGCGACGACGCCGACTCGTTTCCGTCGGCGTTGCCGACCCGGCGCGAGGTCGACTTCGCGTCGTGGGTGACGATCCAGATCGGCTGTGACAATTCGTGCGCGTTCTGCATCGTGCCGTCGGTACGTGGCCCCGAGATAAGCCGACCCTTCGGCCAACTCGTCGCCGAGGTGCAGGCCCTGGCGACCGACGGCGTGCACGAGGTCACCCTGCTCGGCCAGAACGTGAACTCCTACGGCCGAGACATCACGACTCGGCTTCGAGCGTGGAGCCCGCGCGCCGGAGAGATCGAGCTCGCAGGTGAGCGGTGGGCGGCCGACGGGGGCCGCCGGCCCAGGCCGTTGTTCGCCGACCTTCTGCGGGCGGTCGGCGAGGTAAAGGGCATCCGGCGGGTGCGGTTCACCAGCCCCCATCCCAAGGACCTGCGGCCCGAGACGATCGCCGCCATGGCCGAGGTCCCGACCGTCTGCGAACACCTGCACCTGCCGCTGCAATCCGGCAGCGACAAGGTCCTCGCCGAGATGCACCGGGGTTACACCGCCGACCGGTACCTCGACAAGGTACGGGCCGCTCGCGCTGCAGTGGACGATCTGGCCTTGACCACCGACATCATCGTCGGGTTCCCCGGTGAGACCGAGGCCGACTTCGACGCGACGCTCGAGGTGGCAGCCGAAGCGGGCTACGACAGCGCGTACACGTTCATCTTCTCGCCGCGAAGCGGGACCGAGGCCGCGGCGCGAGCGGCGGACTTCGTGGCCCACGACGTGGCCGTCGAACGTTTCGAACGGCTCCGGGGGGTCGTGGAGCGGTCGGCTCAGATCCGTCATCAGGATCGGATCGGGCGGCTCGAGGAGGTCGTGATCGAGGGTCCCTCGAAGCGGGATCCGGCGCTGATCACCAGCCGGACCCGCCAGAACAAGCTCGTTCACCTTGCGGTCGGTGAGCAACCGGTCCGGCGGCCCGGTTCAGTTGCGATGGTCAGGGTTACCGACGCGGCGACGCATTGGTTGGCCGGTGAGCTGGTCGAGGTGGTGTCGGTGGCTCGACGCCGTCCGACGCGCATCCCGGTAGCGGCGACGTGATCACCGCGACGTGACCGTCGCTCTCCCCGACGGGCTTCCCGAGGCGATCCTCGAACAGGTCCAGGGCGCCGACGTGACCGACGTGTCGTACGGCAAACGCGGCGTCGTCACCTACAACCTCACCGGGCGGACCGGCTGGTCACGCCTCCAGATCCGTCTGGCCGACGCCGCGGACCCGTTCGCGGTCATCGCCGAGGTCGACCACCTCGATTGGATCGACCGCCGACTCCCGGCGCCCAAGGTCCTCGCCTCCGAACCGCGCCCGGCCGGCGGCCACGCGGCCGTGCTCGCGCTGCCGGCGGGGAACACCCTGCTCGAGCTGGTGCCGGCCGGCCGGCCGGCGGCCGAGCTGGCGGCCCTAGCGGGTCGCGCCCTCGCACGAATCCACGCACTCGACGTCGCCGCCTGCCCGTTTTCGTCTCGCGTCGATGTGCGCATTCGAGCGGCCACCCGCCGGGTGCGAGCCGGCCTGTACGAATCGGCGATGTTCTCCGAACCGCATCGACATCTGACCCCCGATGCCTTACTGGCCGCGGTCACCGAGGCGCTTGGTGATCACGTCGAGGTCCCGGTCGTCGGGCATGGGTCGTTCGGGCTGGATTGCGTGGTGGTCGACGGCTCCGCTCCGAGCGGGGTGATCAACTGGGTACGGGCCGGGGCGGCCGACGCCATCTCGGACCTGGCGTCGGGCCTGTCATCTGTCGGTGCCCACCTGGGCGAGGAGTTCGGGGGCGCCTTTCTCCACGGATACGGGTCCGTGACCGTGCCCGACCCGCGATTCGTCGCCGGCTACCAGATGCTCGCGGAGTTCGAGTGACCGCTCGGCCCTTGGCCCTGGTCGGGTGTACGGCGTGCGGGAAGTCGGCGTTAGCGCTCGCCATCGCCCGGTGCCGCCCGGGCGTCGAACTGGTGTCGATCGACTCCATGCAGGTCTACCGGGGGATGGACATCGGGACAGCCAAGCCGACCCCCGTCGAACAGAGCGAGGTGCGGCACCATCTCATCGACCTGGTCGAGCCGAGCGTGGACTTCTCGGTGGCCGATTTCCAGCGGGCGGCCAGGGCGGCGATGGCGGACATCGCGCGACGCGGTGGTCGGGCAGTGCTCGTCGGCGGAACCGGGCTGTACCTGAGATCCGTCATCGACGGCCTCGACATACCCGGGCAATATCCACTGACCCGCCAGGAGCTCGAGGCCAGGCTGGCATCGACACACGATGGGCTCGCCGACCTGTACCGAGAGCTCCTGGCTCGGGACCCGCTCGCGGCGGCCCGCATCGAGTCGCGCAACGAGCGCCGGATCGTGCGGGCGCTCGAGGTGTGCATCGGGAGTGGCCGACCGTTCTCGTCGTTCGGTCCGGGACTGGACGCCTACCCCGACACCGACGTCGCCATGGTCGGTGTCAGACTGCCCCGCCCGGAGATCGACCGGCGGATCTCGGAGCGCTATATCGATCAACTGGCCGGCGGATTCCTGGCCGAGGCGAAGGAGCTGCTGAACGGGCCGCGAGCCCTGAGCCGCACGGCGCGCCAGGCACTTGGATACAAGGAGCTCTTCGAACACATCGAGGGTCAAGCGACGCTCGAAGAGTCCGTGGTCCGCGCCGAGCGCCGAACGCGGCAGTTCGCCCGGCGCCAGGAGCGCTGGTTCCGTCGGGACCCCCGCATCCAGTGGTTGAGCTCGGAGAACAATCCGATGGAGCTGCTGGCCCCGATACTGGAAGTATTCGACCGATGCACCTGACCAAGCACCACGGTTTCGGCAACGACTTCCTCGTGGCGTTACTCGACGAGATGCCGTCCGGCGCGCCCGAGCTGGCCCGCCGTCTATGTCACCGTCGCCGCGGCATCGGCGCCGACGGCCTCGTCATCGGCCTGGTCGGATTGGCGGCCGCCGGGGCCGACGCCGACGTCGCTTTCACGCTGTTCAACAGCGACGGATCGTCCGCTGAGGTGAGCGGCAATGGTCTTCGCTGCTTGGCCCAGGCCGTCGCGAGGCGAGCGTTGGCCGATGGGCGACCGGCGCCGACGCATCTCACCGCCGCCACCCCTGCCGGGGTCCGGTCCCTCGACTTCGTCGGCGAACCTGACGCTGACGAGGTGCTGGTGGCCGTCGACATGGGCGCGGTCTCGGCGGGCGGAGCGCTCGACGATGAGCAGCTGGCGACGGCGCTCGCTCTCGCCGGACCGGTCGTGCGTTGGTCGTCGGCCGATATCGGCAACCCGCACATCGTGGTCCAGGTTGGCGACCCCGCAAGCGTCGACCTGGCTGGGGTGGGACGCGCGGTCGAGTCGGTGACCGGGCCGATCAACGTCCATTTCGTCGCACCGGTCGACGGTAACGTTGTGCGCATGGCGATCTGGGAACGGGGGGCTGGAATCACCGAGGCGTGCGGCAGCGGCGCTTGTGTGGTGGCCCACGTCGCCCGCGCCTGGCGGCTCGTCGATGGCCCGACCGTTGGCGTCGAGATGCCGGGGGGTAGGGCCGAGGTGCGCCTCGACGGCGACCGGGCGACCCTCATCGGCCCGGCTGTCTTCATCGCCGACATCGAGGTGCGCCTATGAGCGAAGCGGAGCGAGCGAGTGCAGCCGGGGGAGCGCAGCGACCCGGGTGCCGATGGGGTCTGGGGGCGCGTAGCCCCCAGCGACGAACCATGAGCGAAGCGGAGCGAGCGAGTGCAGCCGGGGGAGCGCAGCGACCCGGGTGCCGATGGGGTCTGGGGGCGCGTAGCCCCCAGCGACGACGATGAGCGAGCGCGATGTCGCGGGGACCGACGAGCGGCCCGGGAGCGAGTCGCATCGCGGCGCGTTCGGCGAGTTCGGCGGCGAGTCGCGGGGGCTGATCGATCGGTCCTTCCGGGAGCGGATCGTGCTCGTCGGGCTGACCCGGCCCGAGCAGGACGCCGACGAGGTCGAGATGTCGCTCGACGAGCTGTCGCTGCTGGTCGACACCGCCGGAGCCGACGAGGTGGCGCGGGTGAACCAGCGCCGGAACTCGCCCGATCCGGCCACCTACGTCGGCCGGGGCAAAGCCGAGGAGATCCGCGAGCTGAGCGTGGCTCTCGACTGCGACACCGTTGTGTTCGACGACGACCTGTCCCCGGGCCAGCAGTTCAACCTGGAGAAGCTGCTCAAGCGCACCGCCCTCGACCGAACGGCGGTCATCCTCGACATCTTCGCCCAGAACGCCCACACGCCAGAGGGGCGGGCCCAGGTCGAGCTGGCCATGCTGCGGTACCGGTTGCCGCGTCTGCGCGGCATGGGCAAGAAGCTGTCCCAGCAGGGCGCGGGCATCGGCACACGCGGGCCGGGTGAGACCAAGCTCGAGACCGACCGGCGGCGAATCCTGCGACGTATCCACAAGCTCGAACGCGACCTGGAACAGATCGGGCGGGCGCGCTCGACCCAGAGCAAGGCTCGCCGCCGCTCGAGCAATCGGAAAGTGGCGATCGTCGGCTATACCAACGCCGGCAAGTCGACGTTGCTCAACCACCTCACCGGTGCCGGGGTGCTGGTCGAGGACCGGCTGTTCGCGACGCTCGATGCCACCACCCGCCGACTCGACCTCCCCGGCGGCGAGATGGTGATGCTCACCGACACCGTCGGCTTCGTGCGGAAGCTGCCTCATCAGCTCGTCGACGCGTTCAAGACCACCCTCGATGTGGTGATCGACGCCGACCTGCTCGTTCACGTGGTCGACGGATCGGCCCCCGATCCGCAGGGCAACATCGCCGCGGTCGGCGAGGTTCTCACCGAGATCGGCGCCGGCGACGTGCCGCAGCTACTCGTTTTCAACAAGGCCGATCGTGGCCCTGGGGCCGAGGTGTGGTCCCGCAAGTTCCCGGGAGCGGTGGCCGTCTCGGCCACGACGGGGCTCGGCGTCGGCCTCATGCTCGGCACGCTCGCGGATCGGGTCCGGGCCATGACCGAGATCGTCGAGTTGCTCGTGCCGTTCGACCGCGGCGATGTTTTGGCCCAGATCCATCGCGAGGGGAAGGTCGTGTCGGAGTCGACTGGCGAGGGCGGGATCCGCATCCGAGCCCGCCTCGAGCCCGCCTCACGGTCGCGCCTGGCGGAGTGGCTCGTGTGAGCATGGCGCCCACGAGCGAGAGCGTTAGGTCGGTGGGCTATGTCCCGCCGCCGTACCCGTACGACCGTCTCGACGAGATCAAGCCGCTGGCCGCCGCTCACACGGGCGGGATCATCGACTTGTCGATCGGGACGCCGAACGATCCGCCGCCGGCCGCGGTGATCGAGGCGCTTGCCCGGTCGGGCGCCGAACGCGGCTACCCGCCGTCGATCGGCACCGTGGCGTTCCGCGAATCAGCTGCCGGGTGGATGGCATCTCGTCTCGGCGTGGCCATCGACCCCGGCCACGTGGCGGCATGTATCGGCACCAAGGAGTTCGTGGCCGTGTTGCCTCAGCTCCTGAAGCTACGCCGGCCCGACCGAGACACGATTCTGTATCCGGCGATCGCGTACCCCACCTACGCCATGGGTGCCGAGTTGGCGGGTTTGCGTGCGGTCGCCGTTCCCGTCGGTCCTGACTGGACGATCGACCTCGGTGCCATCGAGCCCCTCGACGCCGCGAGGGCCCTGTGTCTGTGGGTCAACACGCCGGGCAACCCGGCCGGCGGGCTCGACGACCTCGGCGCTGCCGCGGCGTGGGGTCGTGAGCACGGCGTCCCCGTCTTCAGCGACGAGTGTTACATCGAGTACACGTGGGAGGGGCCGCCCCGGACGATCCTGGCCCACGGCACCGCTGGCGTCGTCGCTGTCCACTCGCTGTCGAAACGGTCGAACTTGGCCGGCGCCCGAGCCGGGTTCTACGCCGGCGACTCCAACCTCGTCCACTACTTGTCCGAGGTCCGCAAGCACATGGGCTTCATGGTGCCGGGTCCGGTCCAGGCGGCCGCGGTGGTCGCCCTCGGTGATCAGGCCCACGTCGAGCAGCAGCGAGAGCGTTACCGCCGCCGCCTGGAGCTGATGGCCGACCTGCTCCGCTCGGCCGGGATCGAGTGCGCGTTGCCCGCCGGCGCCTTCTACCTGTGGGTCCCAGCGCCCGACGGCGACGCCTGGGCGCTCACACGTCGACTCGCCACCGAGTGGGGCGTGCTGGTCAGCCCCGGCGAGTTCTACGGTCCCGACGGCGCCGGCCATGTGCGCATCGCCGTGGTGGCACCCGACAGCAGCTACGACCTCATCGCCGCCCGCGCCAGCTGACCGCCCCTCACCTGGGGTTGGCGCGCCGGAGCCGACGTCCTGATAGACGAGGTGAGCCCGTCACTGGTGCGGGCAAAGAGCGTCGGCGGGGGCTCCGTCGGCGAGCCGACGTTACGCCACCACCGCGCGGTCGTACAGAGAGGCGATCTCACCGTTCGACATTCCGAGCTCGGCGAGGATCTCCTCGGTGTGCTGGCCAAGCCGCGGTGCCGGGCGGGCGGTGTTCCTGGGTGCGCCCGACAAGTTCATGACCGAGCCCGGGGCGAGATAGGTGCCGATGCCGGGCTGGTCGAGGTCGGCGAACATCGGGTTCGCGGTCGAGCAGCGAGGATCGTTCGTGACGAGCTCCAGGAAGCTCTGGTAGCGCCCCCACAGGACCTCGTGGCGGTCGAACTCCGCGGCGACCTCGGACATCGGTCGTGCCGCGATCCAAGGGGCGACGGCTCCCGCGATCTCGTCGCGGTGCTCGAAGCGCGCACCCTCGTCGGTGAAGTCGACTCCACGGGTCGTAGCGATGGCTTCGATGGCGGCGGTCGTCTCGGTCGCTTCGCGGAGGCTGCGCCACTGCTTGGGCGAGATGGCGGCCACCATCACCCGCTGGCCGTCGCTGGTCGGGAAGTCACGGCCGAACGCGCCGTAGAGGTCGTTGCCGAAGCGTCCCCGCTCGGTGCCGTTGACGATCGCCTCACCGACGTGACCGAGCGTGGCCACGGCGTGGAGGGCGACGTCGGCCAAGGCGATCTCGACGACCTGCCCCTCGCCGGAGCGCAACCGGTGGCGCTCGGCGGCGAGGATGGCGGCGACCAGCGTCTGGCCGGCGATCAGGTCCCAGGCCGGCAGTACATGGTTGGTCGGCTCGCGGCGATCGGTCGGGCCGGTCACGTTCGGGTAGCCAACCGCGCAGTTGACCGTGTAGTCGACTGCGCTCGACCCGTCGTGGTTGCCGGTGAGAACCGCCATGACCAGGTCGCTGCGGCGTTGCCGGAGCCGGTCGTAGGACATCCAGCCCCGGGCTGGGAAGTTGGTGAGGAATATCCCGGCGTCAGAGCCCGGAGCGCAGATGATCGCGGTCAGCAGCTCCTGACCGTCAGCTGAGCGGAGATCGACAGCGATCGACCTCTTGCCCTTGTTGAGCCCGGCCCAGTACAGGCTCGTGCCACTGGCGGCCACGGGCCATCGGGTGTAGTCGATGCCACCGCCGATCTGGTCGAAGCGGATGACGTCGGCGCCGAGTTGGGCGAGCGTCATGCCCGCCGACGGCGCCGCCACGAAGGCTGAGCCTTCCACGACACGCATACCGGAGAGCAGGGCCTGGGTCACCGGCTCATTCCACGCGCCCGAGCCCAGGCATGACAACCCGCGCCGGTAGGCTCGCCCGATGGCCGACCTCGAACAGCAGATCATCGAGCTCTGGGCCCGGCGAGACGAGCTGACTCCGGGCGACACTGACGCGGCGGCGATCGTGCACCAAGCGATCGACCGGCTCGACCGTGGCGAGGTTCGAGTGGCCGAGATCGCC
>CAYMJU010000079.1:0-5216 GCA_964390555.1 uncultured Acidimicrobiales bacterium
CACGAGCTGCATCAGCCGGTAGGTGGCGAACAGCCCGATCTCGAGGTGGCGCCGGAAGCCGCTGATCGGGAACGTCACGAACGAGCCCGGAACCGCCGTGAACGAGCCGTAGGTCACCGGCGGCGTGCGCGGCTTGTTGCCTCGACGGGCGGCTCGGGGCGCGTCGTCAGTCGATGGCGGTTTGCCGGGGACAGTCAGCGCGGCGTTGTTCACGAGGATGTCGACCGGCCCGAGCGCCTCGCGGGCCTCGTGGTAGAGGCGGTCGACGTCGGCGGGCTCGGAGAGATCGGCGGCGACCGCCACGGCCCGACCGCCCGCGGCCTCGATCCCGGCCACGGTGTCGTGGACCGTTCCGGGTAGCCGGTCGTCCCAGACCTTCTCGGTCCGGGCGACCACCGCGACGGCGGCGCCTTCGGCGGCCATGGCTTCGGCGATCGACTTGCCCATCCCCCGGCTGGCACCCGTCACGATCGCCACCCGCCCCTCGAGCCGCCGTTCCTCATTCGATCTCATCACCGACCCCCCTCAGTCGAGCCATCACGATTGCCGATCCGCCTGTGGCTGTCGACTTCGCTGATCGGCCGGTACATGCTCCCGAACGTCATGCGGTGACGATCGTGCTCGACCCGCACCTCGGTGCGGCGCTCGGACACGTCGGGAAGCGGGAGGGCAGGGTTGGTCTCTATCGGTCAGCGCTTCGTCCCGGGCTGACGCGAGCGGGTGGACGAGCGCGATGTGGAATGTCCCGCCGGTCCAGAGGCCGTCGTGCTGAGACGTGCTCGCCCACCGGATCCAGTCGACCGCGTGCTGCGCCCACGCGTCGCCGACCTGTGCGGTCATGGCGCGGGTTCGTCGGTCGATTCGGCGATGAGGGTGGCGATCTGGAAGCCGAGGGCGAGCTCGTCGACGGAGCCGAACGCGTGCTGGCGGACGCGGCCGACTCGGTCGATCAGCACGAGGGTGGGCGTGCCGCGCATCTGGTAGGCGTCCATCGTGGCCGGCAGATGGTCGCCGGTCTGGCGGTCGACACCGACCGGCATCGTGACCTTGAACTCGTAGAGGTACGCCTCGAGCGACACCGGGGTCATCGCTCCGTGGTGCTCGAACACCGTGTGAATCCCGATCACGACCAAGTCGTCGCCCGCGAACCGGTCGTGGACGCGCTGGGCCAGCGGCGTGCCGTGCAGCACGCAGCCGGGGCACAGCATCTGGAACGCGTGCAGCACCACGACCTTGCCCCGAAGATCCGCGAGAGTCAGCGGCTCGTCCGTGTTGAACCACCGCTCGATGTCGAGCTCGGGAGCGATGGGGAACCCAGGCATGCGTCGAATCATCGCAGGTCCCCCTATGTGGGGCGATACTGTGAGCCGCGCCATGTCGCCGCCTCGTGTACCCCTGTGGGCCTCCGCCATGGCGCTCGGGGCGGGGGTGGTGTGGAGCTTCGGTGCCATCGTCGCCCGCAAGGCCGACGGAGCCGACGCGTTCCAGTACCTGCTGTGGCGGTCGGTGGGAGTCATCGCCGTCATCGAGACCTTCGCGCTGGTCCGGCACCGGGGATCTTTCGCCGTGCGGGCCTTCGCGTCGGGCTGGCGCATGTGGACCGCGATGTTGACGCTCTGGGTGTCCTCGATCGGGTTCGTGTACTCGGTGAAGACAACCAGCGCCGCCAACGCCGCGTTCCTCACCTCGACGACGCCGATCTTCGGCGTGCTGGCCGGCCGATGGCTGTTGAAGGAACGACTCGACAAGGCCACCGTTGCGCTGGTTGCCGTCGCCTTCTCCGGTCTCGTCATCATGGTCGCCGGCGATGTCGACGCCGGGAACACGGTCGGCAACCTGGCCGCCGTCGCCGCGGCGATCGCTTTCGCCGGCTACGCCGTGACGGTGCGGTCCGACGCGACCCAGGACTGGTCACCCGTGCTGCCGGGCTACGGGGTGCTCATGATCCTGGTCTGCGGTGCCGTCCTCGTCGCCGACGGCGAGGCGCTGGTGCCGCCGGGGGCCGACATCGCCTACTCGCTGTTCCACGGCGGCGTGCTGGTCGTCGTCGGCACCATCTGCTTCAACACGGCATCACGTCGCGTGCCGGCCGGGGCCATGACCCTGTTCGCCCAGAGCGAGATGGCGCTCATCCCGATCCTGGCCTTTGTCCTGCTCGACGAACGCCCCACCGCCTCCACCCTCGCCGGCGGCCTGGTCATCTTTGCCGCCATCGTGGCCAAGGCGATCCTCGATGCCCGCCGCTCGGCCCGAACGGCGTCGTCGCTCGTGGTGGCCGCGACGTGATGGCCCCGCGGATCGAGGTGGTGGCCGGGGACATCACCGTCGAGTCGGTCGACGCCATCGTCAACGCCGCCAACACCTCGCTGCTCGGTGGGAGCGGGGTCGACGGCGCCATCCACCGGGCGGCCGGACCGGATCTGCTGGCGGCGTGTCGCGGGCTCGGTGGCTGCGATGTCGGGGCGGCCAAGGTCACGCCCGGCTTCGGGTTGGCGGCCAGGTGGGTGATCCACACCGTCGGACCGATCTGGCGGGGCGGCAACGGCGGCGAGCCCGAGCTGCTGGCATCGTGCTACCGGTCGAGCCTGGTCTGCGCCGACGAGGTCAGGGCGCGCTCGGTCGCCTTCCCGGCGATCTCGACCGGCGTGTACGGCTACCCGCCTGGCCTGGCGGCCGATATCGCGGTGGCGACGGTCGCGGCGACGCCGACGGCCGTCGAGTTGGTGCGATTCGTGTGCTTCAACGCCGAAGCCGAGGCGGCGTACGCCGCCGCCCTCACGCGCTGATCAACTCATGCACAGGGTGACTCAAGACGACAGGGAGGTCGAAGTGGGTTCAGGGGATCGGGTCGAGATCGAGTTGGTCGACGACCGGGGTGGCCGCTGGCGATCGCTCGATCACCTCGGCCGGCCGGTGCTGCTGGTCTTCCATCGTCATCTGCGGTGACTGCCGTGCCAGGAGCACGTGATCGCCGTGCGCGATCGCCTCGGAGACTTCGGCGACTGCGCCGTCGCGGTGGTGACGTTCGCGCCCACGGCCGACCTGGCGGGTTACCGGGCCCACCTCGACCTGCCATTTCCAGTTCTCTCGGATCCCGATCGGGCCGAGTACCGGCGGTTCGGGTTCCCCCGGGCGTCGTATCGGGCGGTCTACAGCCGGGGCACGATCCAGATGTATCGCCGGCTGATTCGTCAGGGTCGCACGGTGAAACGGCCGACCCAGGACACCCGCCAGCTCGGAGGCGACGTCGTGCTCGACCCCGAAGGGCTCGTGGCCGCCGTCTTTCGACCTCGCAGCCCCGACGATCGGCCGGCCATCGAGATCCTGGTCGACGCCGTCGCGGAGTCGCGCCGCACCTCCAGAGGCTGAGGCGCCCGGCGTCGGTTCAGCGGGTTCGATCGACGCGACGCAGGATCGCCAGAGCCGGTCGCAACAGACGCCGGTTGCGCGGCGTCAGCAAACGGAGCCGTAGCAGATCGTCGGCGGCGCGGCTCGGGCCTTCGGCGAACGTGGGGTACGCATGCACGGTCGTCGACACCCGGTCGATCCGCTCGCCCATGGTCAGCCACGCAGTCAGCTCGGCTATGGCCTCGCCGGCGCCGACGCCGACGACCGTGGCGCCGACCAGGCGTCGTTTCGGGTCGCCGACGAGCTCCGCGTAGCCGGTGGTGTCACCGTGGGTGACGGCCCGGTCGAGGTGCCGATAGTCGAAGCGTTGGATCACCGCCTTGGTGCCCCACCGCTCTCGCGCCGCGGGGGCATCGAGGCCGACCCGAGCGATCTCGGGGTCGGTGAAGGTCACCCAGGGGATGGTGTCGTAGCGCGCCTTGTGCCGGGTGCGGAGCAAGGCGTTGGTGACCATCACCCGGCCCTGGTGAGCGGCGGCGTGGGTGAACGCCATGTTGCCGGTGACGTCGCCGGCTGCGAATATCCGTGGGCCGGTGGTGCGGAGCTGGTCATCGACGATGACGTGCCCCGACCCGCTCACCTCCACCCCCACCGTGTCGAGGCCGAGATCGGCGGTGTTGGGTCGCCGCCCGGTGGCGACGAGGATGCGGTCGAACGGCACTTCGTCGACGTGCATCAAGGTGGTGCCGGTTCGCACCCGGATCCCTTCGGCGGCGAAGCGGTCGGCCACGAGCCGTCCCACCGAGGGGTCCTCTCGCGGGAGGAGGTGCCGCGCCGCTTCGACGATCGTGACGGTCGATCCAAGGCGGGAGAAGGCCTGCCCGAGCTCGCAGCCGATCGACCCGCCGCCGAGCACCACCAACCGTCTCGGCAACTCGCGCAGGCCCCACACGGTGTCGCTCGTCAACGGGTCGCGGTCGGCCAGGCCGGGCAGCGGGGGCAGTGTCGGCCTCGAGCCGGTGGCGATGAGCGCGGTGCGATAGCGGAGCGTGCGGTCACCGACCACGACTCGCCCGGGGCCGTCGAAGCGGCCGCGGCCTTGGACGAACTCGACGCCCTCGGCCTCCAGTGTCTCGGGGGAGTCGTGCGGCTCGATCTCGGCGATGGCCGCGCGCACACGGTCCATGACGTGCGCCAGGTCGACCGTCGGCTCGACAGGCGCCAAGCCGTGCCGGTCGGCGGTGCGCATCTGGTGGGCCGCCGCGGCGGCCGCGATCAACGTCTTGCTCGGCACGCACCCGGTCCACAAGCAGTCGCCGCCGGGCCGCTCCGCTTCGACCATGGCGACCCGGGCGCCCAGGCCGGCCGCGATCACCGTGGCGACGAGCGACGCCGTGCCTCCCCCGATCGCCACCAGGTCATACACCGTGTCTCGCCGCGCCGCCACACTCCTGACCCTACGCCCCTGTCGTCATTCTGTGAACAGAAGCACACGCGGGCCGGGGATCAGAGCCTCACGGGAAGGGCGTCGATGGTGGTGAACATCAGCGACGGCGGGGTGTAGGTGATCTGGTCCTCGAGCAACACGGGATCGGGACCCATGAGATCGAGGGCATGGCGGTAGATACCGGCGAGCTCGGCCTTGGCCAGGTTGGCGCCCAGGCAGTAGTGCGGGCCGTGGCCGAACACCATCACGTCGTTGGTGTCGCGGGTCAGGTCGAGCACGGCGGGATCGGGGAACACGTCGGGGTCGCGATGGGCGGCGAGCAGGGACAAGAACACCGCCTGGCCCTTGCGCACGGTCACTCCGGCGATCTGGCAGTCCTCGGCGCAGTAGCGGGGAAGCGCGCCGGCGCCAAATTCGTATC